>CAYWMW010000402.1:0-3793 GCA_964458975.1 uncultured Lewinella sp.
CCCAACGTCAAAACCTCATCAACATTAAGCAGCGCATTAGCCACCACCGCCAGCGCCCTACCCGCGTCCGGGTCAACCACCAGCGCCTGATCGTAGAGGCTACGTAAGACGGCAACCTCTTCAGCATCCGCCGGTCTTTGCAGTAACGTTATATATAAGGTATTGATTTGGTCCTCCACCTCGGGGATGCCGGTCAGGCCGTCCGCCAGTGCCTGCGCTGCTTCCAGGAAGACCGGATCGTTGAGGGCCATCAGTGCTTGCAGCGGGGTGTTGGTGATGGTGCGGCGGCTGAGGCAGAACTCGCGGTCGGAGGCATCGAAAGTCGTCAGGCCGGGGTGAACGGCCGAGCGGCGCAGGTAGGTGTAGAGCGTTCGGCGGTAGCGGTCTTCGCCTTCGCTCTCCGTCCATTTATAGTTACTGAACGGGATGGCTTCCCAGATGCCGTCGGGTTGCGGGGGCATCACGCCGGGGCCGTACATTTTGGTACTCAGCAGACCGCTGACGGCCAGGGCCTGATCGCGCAGTTGTTCGGCGGAGAGGCGCTTGCGGGGGCCACGGGCGAGCAGTTCGTTGTAGGGGTCTTCGGCCAGCTGGGCGGGCGAAGCTGCGGAAGACTGCTGGTAGGTGGCCGAAAGCACGATCTTCCGGATCAGGGCTTTTTCGCTCCAGGCCAGCGGACCGCTGAACTCCAGGGCCAGGTAATCCAGCAGTTCCTGGTGGTGGGGTTTTGCGCCCTGGCTGCCCAGGTCCTCCACGGTGGCGACCAGGGCGGTGCCGAAGAGCTCGCCCCAGATGCGGTTCACGGCAACGCGGGCGGTGAGCGGCTGGCCGGGTGAGGTGAGCCAGCGGGCAAAGTCCAGCCGGTCGTTGATGGCGGGCGGCGCTTCTCCGGCCAGTAGCTCAGGTACGCCGCCGGAGACCTCCTTGCCCGGCACCAACCAGTTGCCGCGCTCAAAGAGGTAGCTTTTCCGAACGCTTTCGCCCTCGGTGGCGACCATGATCGGGGTGGTGACCGAGTCTTTGGCGGCCAGGAGCTGGCCGATGAAGGTTTCGATCTTTTCAACGCCCGGTTCGTCCGCCCCGGGCAGGCGCGGCTCGTAGCCGATGGCGTAGATGGAGAACAGCTTGGCTTCGGCATCCACCTCTTCGCCGCCGCTGGCGACGAAGTACAGTCGGTGTTTGCCGGAGGGTACATCGAGTACGACCCGGCGGTTGCGAAGCGACCGACCGGCGGAGGAAACCAGGGTGCCGACTACCGGCCCGTCGGCAGCGTCCAGCCGGACCTCCAGCTTCCCCTCCTGTAGGGATTGGTGGCTAACGTGTACGGCGGCAACATCGGTCAGGTCGTGCGCAGGCAGGGCGAAGGAGTTTCCGCTTTTAAGGTAGTGGTAGTCCTCGTCCGCCCGGTCGGTAAAAACGCCGCCTGCGTTGTCTTCAAAGTCGTAGGGCCGGATCCGGGGCTCCCCTACCCTGATCATTGTCCGCCACTTCTGCACCTGCGTGCGCGCCTCCTTATCTGCATGCTGCTGAATCCAATCTTCCAGCTGTTGGTACTTGGTCTGGTCTTTGGCGTGGAAGGTCCGCAGCAGGGGCGCTTCGGTGATGTGGTCGTGGTCAAAAGTATTGTTGAACAGGGCGTAGCTGGTGTAAAAATCTTCGTGCGTGAACGGGTCGTAGGGGTGGGCGTGGCACTGCACGCAGCTCATCGTGGTGCCCTGAAAAACCTCCCAGGTGGTGTTTACGCGGTCCACGACGGCGGCCACGCGGAACTCCTCGTTTTCGGTCCCGCCCTCGCCGTTGCTCATCGTGTTGCGGTGAAAACCGGTGGCAACGAGTTGGTCTTCGGTCGGGTCCGGCAGCAGGTCTCCGGCGAGTTGCTCAACGATGAAGCGGTCGTACGGCATATCCTCGTTGTACGCCCGCACCACCCAGTCGCGGTAGCGCCAGATGCTCCGCAGCCGGTCGCGCTCGAAGCCTTTAGAGTCGGCGTAGCGGGCCAGTTCGAGCCACTTAACGGCTCGATGTTCTCCGTACCTCGGGCTATTTAATAAACTGTCTACCAAGCTTTCATAGCTTATGGCCTCCTCCATAAATGCATCCGCCAGTTCGGTGCTGGGCGGCAGGCCGGTCAGGTCAAAGGCTACGCGGCGCAGCAGTTCTCTTTTTTGGGCGCGGGGCGCGGGTGCAAGGAGCCCCCTTGTCGGGCCTTCGGCCCGGTCCCCCAAGGGGGGCTGGGTAAGGAGTTTGGACCGTACGAAGGCATCGATCTCGTTCCGGGCATCCGCGAAGTCTCCCACCGGAACCTCGGCTTGATCCGGCGGCAGGTACGCCCAGTGTTCCTCCCACTCCGCGCCCTGATCGATCCAGCGTTCCAGCAGCTCGATCTCCGCTTCTTCCAGCGGAGGCCCGTCAAACGGCATGCGCAGTTCTTCGTTCTCGTGCCTCGCCCGGCTGATGATCTCGCTCTGCCCCGGCCGGCCCGGCACGATGGCAAATTTGCCGGTATCCGTCTCCCGCAGGGCGTTCTCCCGGAACACCAGCCCAAAACCTCCGGCCTGCTTCACCCCGCCGTGGCAACCGATGCACTTGGCGTTGAAGATCGGCCGGATGTCTTCGTTGAAGCTCACCCGGTCTTCTTGTTGGCAACTGGCTAAGGCTGACAAAATGAATAGGAATGTTGCTAGGTATTTCATGGAGCTAAATATACGGGTTAGAGGGGTTACTAAACTCGACAGGCGAACTTTTTTGCCCCAGCAAAGCAATGATTTATAGCGAGCGTTCGCTATTTCAGCGTTTGTAAAAAAGCCATCAACTGTTTGAGCAAAAAAGAATTCGACTGGCGAGTTTGGCATCTACTCCTGTCTACTCAAACCCAATCTCCCTGAGCCCCCTATGGCTGATCGCGATCGCCTCCAGCGCCGTGTGGTTGAAGCACATGTCCTGCTCCACGAGGTAAAACTCCATGCCCGATTTTTCGCGGGCGGCCAGGATGCGCTTGAAGTCGATGTTGCCTTCACCGACGGGGGCGAAGCGGCCCTGGTCGTCCATATCCTTCACGTGCCAGGCCTTGAAGCGGCCGGGGTAGCGATTGAAGTAGGCCACGGGGTCGGCACCGGCCTTGGTGACCCAGTAGAGGTCCATCTGGAAGTTGAGTACTGCGGGGTCGGAGTTTTCGAGGAAATAGTCGATGGGAACGATGCCGTCTTCCCCTGCCTTGAACTCAAAGTCGTGGTTGTGGTAGAGGCATTTGATGCCGCCGGCCACACACTTTGCGGCAATGGCGTTAACGTTGGCCATCACCATTTCCGCGCTCTGGTTCATGCCCAGGGTCTTTGTTGCAGCATCGTAGGTGAACGCCCCCATCGGAGGGATGGGGATGACGAGGTACTGGAAACCGGCCTCTTTCAGGTCTTCCACAATTTGATCTACGTTATCAATCGTAACATCGCTGTGGTGAGAGCTGACGGGCGTCAGGCCCACTTCGGCCAGGTAGTTTTTGAACGCCGTCGGGGTCATGCCGTAAAACTTACCGTCTTTATAGCCAGCGGCCTCGATGTATTTGTAGCCGGTTTCCGCTACTTTTTTCAGTACGCCCTTTGGGTCTCCGGCCAGGGTATCGCGGAGGGTGTAGAGGGCCAGGCCGCCGAAGTCGGTGGCGGGGGTGATTTCCTTTTCCATTGTAGCGCTTTCCTCAGCTGCTTTTTCGGTGGCATCCCCGCAGGCGGCAAGGGTGAAGAGGAGGAAGAAGAGGGGTAGTATTTGCTTGATCATTGTTGTGATTTTGAAGTTTTTT
>CAYWMW010000403.1:0-3781 GCA_964458975.1 uncultured Lewinella sp.
AAGGATGTCTCTGTTGGGGAGATTATCTTCGTTTTGTGCATCTCGTTATACACACGAACCCCCAGCCCAAGACTCCCGTTAAACAATTACTCGTTAAATTTGAGGTGTACTTGGTACCGCCGACTACGAGTTTTCCCTATGTTCAAAAAAATCCTCCGCTGGTTGTTGGTCCTCTTGGGCATTGCTGCGCTGCTGCTCGGCCTGGCGGCGTGGTGGCTCAGTGCGTACCTGGATTCTAACCAGGAGAAAATCCTTAGCAAATTCGTAGCGACCTCCGGCCTCAACGTTACCTTTCGTGAGCTAGACATCAAGGCCTGGAAAACCTTCCCCGTCGTCAACTTTACGGTGGATAGCCTGGTGGTCCGGGATACCACCCGCTCCGGGAATGAGCCTCCGCTGCTGGCCGCCCGGCACTTCAACGGCAGCCTGACCCTCGGAAACCTGCTCTTCGATACCCTCCGCTTGAACACCTTCGAGTTGGCCGACGGAGCAATTTACGTAGCGAGTGATGCTGAAGGAAACTTCAACCTGGGGAAATTCGGCAACAAAAAATCATTAGGAGACACAGTTGCAAATACCGCCTGGATCGACCCCGAAGTGATGTGGAGTGGCATGACCACCTCCCTGCGTAATATCGACTTAGCGTTCATTAGGCCTGATCGGAAGAAACGAATGATCCTTCACCTCGATTCCCTGCGTACGCACACCGAGAAAAGACCGGAGGGACTGCATACTGATACTGAGCTGTCGGCTTTCGTGGAGGGCATCGCCTTTAATACCGATAAAGGAGCATTCCTGACCAGATCACCCTTGACGGGCAATTTACACATCGACAACAACGACGGTATTTGGGAACTGGCCAGCACAACACTCCGGATCAGAGATGAGCGTTTCACCTTCGGTGGTGCGCTTACAACGAGTACCGAAAAAGGCCTGGAGCTGCGCATCGTTAACTCCCAGGCGCATTATGATTCAACCTTAGTCCTCCTGCCAGAAGACCTGCAAAATAAGCTTGGGGAATTTCACGTCAGTGATCGCTTTCCGGTGGTAGCGCGCTTGCACTCGTCATTGGTCAGGGGGGAAGAACCGGAAATAGAAATTGGGTTTTCGCTGGCGGGCAACGACGTACGTATCAACGAGTTTGAATTTAAGGAGGCTTACACAAGTGGTGCTTTCGTCAATCACCTTCCGGAAGCAGAAGGAGGAATACCCGGAAGTAAGAAAAATTTCAAAGTGGTGCTCGACACTACACGAGCGCTCCAAAACACCCTGCGGTTGAGTATGCCTCGTGCTGTTGTCCGGGGGGTGAAAGGAAACACTTTTCTGGAGGCCCCGGTCCGCATTACCGGCCCGGCCCGGGAAATCAACGAGCGGGTAGGCACCGAAAATTTTATTTTCGGAAAGGGCCGGTTTTCCCTCACTACGCGGGTCAACGAGTCCCTGAATTCAATGCCGGACATCATCCAGAGCAGCGACGGGCAGTTGCGGCTCTACAACGCCAACGTCCGCTATAAACCTGCGGGCGTAGACTTCCCGCTGCGGCGGCTACAGCTTAGGAAAAAGGGAAAAGATATTCGTTTTGACCTTCAAAGTGGAGAACTCAGTACAGGCTTTACCTTCGATATGGAGGGCAAAATCGACAACCTCCTGCCGCTGCTCCTCGAACGCCCGGCGGATAGTATGCGCACCGACGTAAGCCTGCACGCATCCCGCATCCGCTGGAAGGATTTCCTGGCCATGTTCGGCGAAAATGGCATGTTTACCGAGGAGGCAAATCAGGTGGCGCGCCCGCAGGATGCAATGGACGGTAACCGCCAGGTCGCAGCCATGAAGCAAACCCTCCTCGGCCTCCAGGCATCCTTCCGCCCCCACATCGAAGCCCGCTTTGATACCGTAGCCTATTACGACGTGCTCTCCGTACACAACTTCGCCACCGGGCTGCGCTTCGAAAAAGACTCCCTGGTGCTCGAACGAACGACCTTCGACTGGGAAGGAAGCACGCTCGATTTCGGCGCAAAGCTCTCCATGGGCGAAGCAAAATCAACCCCCTTTCGCCTCAACGTCGCCACCGAACACCTGAACCTGAACCGGATGCGCCCTTCCCTGGAATACTTCGGCCTTAAACTACCGGCTGGTCTCGACTCTTTGCCGCACGACCTGACCATTGATTTCGCGCACCGAGGCACCATCAACGACAGCTTCGGCATCAAGCCCGGAGCAAATACCGGAAGCTTCGTTTTTCGGGAGGGTAGGGAAGGCCTCTTCTCCGGGCAGCTGAGCTACACTCCCGGCCCGGAAGGCCTGCGCAGCCAGCTCAACCTGGAAGGAAACCCGCTTTTCGTAAACCAACTCTTCGCCGCCGAAGACTTCTTCTTCGGCTCCGGCCGCTTCCGCATCAACCTGAACCTGGAGGCCACCCCCGCCGACCTGAACGAATTGATCGAAAGCGCTGACCTATCCCTGAACATCGATTCAAGCATCGTTGAGTACCGGCCAGCGAAGGTGTTCGTCCCCGTCCGGAAATTCTCCGTTCGCTCCAATGCAGGGCAGGTGGACTACGACCTGGCGTTGTTCTCAGATTCGACCCGCAAGGCTGTTGCACTGACGGGTACGCTAGACCGCCTCTCCGCCTTCCTGTACCCTGAACCAGGAAAATCCTTCCGGATGAAGGCCGCTGCCTCCGCGCAGAGTTTTCGCTGGTCGGATATTAATGGCTTCATGAACACCGGAGAGCCGGAGCAATCGGATACTACCACTTTTAACCCGCAGTACCTTTTGTCCGCAACCGGCGGAATTTTCAGCTCCTTTAGCCCGGAGCTCAGCCTTGAAATTGACACCTTCTGGGCCGACAGAAACACGATGCTGACCGAAGTCAGGTCTGCCTTCCGCCTGGCGGATTCTACCCGGCTCATCCTGGAAACCTCTGGTTTCAGGTTAGGAGAGGGAGAAGTCAGGTTCTCCGCTGGCTATACTATCGACCAGCAACTACGTTCGCCCTTCAACGTGAACTGGGAAACCGAGGCGCTGGAGTTGGAGAAAGTAGTGGAGGTACTGAAGGCAATGGGAATAAGCCTGCCAAAAGAGAAGGGAACAATGGCGGGAACCTTGTCAATGGCCGGAGACATGCTGAGCAAGCTAGACGAAGGCCAGCAAAAAGTAGTACTGGACAGCACTACCGGCCTGCTAAACCTTGAGCTTACCGATTTGGAGCTGGCCAACTGGCCCGTGCTACGCGACCTCGGCCGAAAGATCAAAATGCAAAAACGCTTCGAAACGCTCCGCTTCGCCCCCATCAAAATGGAGGCTAAACTTGAGAACGGAAAAGTCTGGTTGCCCCGCACCGAAATACAGTCTACCGCCCTTCAGCTATTCCTGGAAGGTGACTTTGATACCATCAAGGGGCCGGATTTTCTGGTGGCCATCCCGCTGCGCAACATCGGCCGTGGGGTACTCGAATCTTCGCCAGCGAAGACAGGGTACGCAAAAGCCGGTTGGAAGGTATACCTGGTAATGGAACAGGGAAAGAGCGGAGAGCCGAAAATGAAGTTCCGCCTCGGCCGAAGAAAATATTTCCGGGAGCGCGGAAGACTGGAAGAACTGCGCAAAATGCGCAAAGAGGAGCGGATGCTGCGGCGGGCTGCACGACGGGAATGAGCTGCCTCTGGTAGTGACGCTGAAGTGAGTTTGCCTCCGGCAACTAGAATTAACGTAAACCAGTTCAATGCTAAAAACTTCGCGCTAAACGCTAAGGAACGCCAAATCAATAACTGTCCGATTTACA
>CAYWMW010000404.1:0-3762 GCA_964458975.1 uncultured Lewinella sp.
CGATGGGCTGGAAGCATAAGCTTGATTTGCGGGAGGGCGTTGAAAAGGTTTATGCATCTCTTTCCGGAGAAGCGTGGTATTAAAACAGCACCGAGTACTTTCCGACCTTAAAGCTGATGCAGACTCCTGAGCTAAAAACAATTGCTTCTTCTAGCCTGCTCCGGATTCTGTTCGCTTACGTTGCGTTGATCCCCTTCGTAAAGGTGGTGTTTTTGCCTTACTTCGACGCCAAGCTTCAACCTACGGAGTTGGTCTTTGTGGCCTTATTACCTGTAGCCCTGCTCACCGTCGGTCGCCAGCTCTGGCCCGCGGATAAGTGGCTACGGAGGGGCATCGTCGCATATCTGGGGGCCAACCTGGTGTCCGGTATCTGGTCAGAAGATCTGAGTGCTATGCTGGAAGCCGCTGGCCGGGTTTACCTGATGTTGTTTGCCCTCATCGTTGCGGCTTGCGTGCGCGTGAAAGGAGAAGAAGACCTTACCCGTAAACTGCTAGACACGTTCCTGTACGGCACGGCAGTGCTGGCGGTGATCTCCTATATTGGTTGGTTTGCAGCTATGCTTGGCTACCACAATACCCTGGTTCAGGTGTACGGAAACTACCCCTACCTCGGCACAGTCGTTCGAGCCAGAGGCTTTACGGGCGGTGCGGGAATGCTCATCATCGTCCTGCTGCTCCCTACGCTTTACGCCTGGCGCTCCTGGCGGGATGGGCACAAGAAGGTCGGCTGGGTATTGCTGTTGCTACCGTTGGCGGCCCTGACCTTTTCTAAGGAGTGTTTATTACTTGGGCTCGGGTTGTTACTGGTAGAGCCATTATTTGAAAAGTACCTGGGTGGGTTGCGCAAGCTGGCAATCGTTGCCGGAGCCCTGGTTTTTTGGTTTGGGACTCATTTCATCGTCCAGACCCGTCAGCCCGTGGAAGAATCTGACCTGGCGGGCACCTTCTACACTTCTGGCGAACTGGTCTGGGTCGGAGCGCACTACCAAGTGCTCGAAAGCTCGTATTCTGCGCTGAAACGTGCGGGGGTGAGCGTAGCCGCGCAGTACCCGTGGCTGGGCGTCGGGCCGGGGCAATTCGGGCGTTTTTTACCGGCCGAGAAAGCGGCGGGCGTTTACCCGGAGCATTTACCCTTGTACGACCCGCATTCTACCTGGCTGGGGGCTTTCTCTGAGACGGGCGTGTTCGGCTTTGTTTCCTTGCTCGCCCTGAGTTTCGTATTTTACCGAAGGTTTATTCGCCTTGGCCCGCCCGTTGAAGCTGCCGGAGAACTTCGTAGCCTCTGGGTTTTCCTGTTGCTGATGCTGATCATTTCTGTTAGTATGGACATCGCGAACGTACGTTTCCTCTGGTTGGCACTGGGGGGTTTACTCGGGCTAAGTCAAAGAGAAAACCTGCCCGCAAGACTACGGGATAAATGAGAACACCATGTGCCGAATAGCCGGGATCGTAAGTGCGGAGGATACCACTGAGTGGGCTGCCGCCGCAGAAGTCTGGTCTGATCTGCGCCCCAAAATGGAGCACGGAGGCCCGGATGCCTCCGGAATGAAAACCCTCGGCCCCGCAGCCCTGTTCCACTGCCGCCTCGCCTTACTGGACCCGTCGGCAAGCGGCGCCCAGCCCATGCAGCAGGAGGGAGCCTTACTCTCCTACAACGGCGAGATCTACAATTACCGGGAACTAAGAACAGAGCTGGAAGCGCTGAACGAGGTCTTCACCGGAACCTCAGACACCGAAGTGGTACTGGCGGCCCTCCGCAACTGGGGCAGAGCAGCGCTCAACCGGTTCCGGGGGATGTTCGCCCTCGCTTTTTGGGACGCACACCGACAAACCCTCCTTCTGGCCCGGGACCCTCTTGGCATCAAACCGCTTTACTACAGCCGTACGACGGAGGGCTTGCTGTTCGCCTCTGAGTTGAAAGCACTGCGTAAGCTGCCGGGGCACAGTAATACCATCAACCATGCCGCCCTGCCCGCCTACCTCAGCCGGGGGTACATCCCCGCCCCCGACACCATTTACCTCGGTACCCATAAACTCAGCGCAGGAGAATGGTTAGCGTTTTCAGCCGCCACGGGTAGGGTCACGCGGGGCAAATTTTACCAACTCGAAAACGAGGGCCGGGAGCTTGCGGCCGACAAGCCCGAGGAAGCCTTCCGCAACCATTTCGCCCAAAGCTGCCGCCGCCGGCTACTGGCCGACGTACCCGTTGGGGTACTGCTCAGCGGAGGGATTGACTCCAGCCTGATCGCAGCAACGGTAGCTCAACAAACAACCGAACCCGTACGGACTTATACGATGGGCTTCGACGACCCCGCCTTCGACGAAGCGCCCCGTGCCGCCGCCATCGCCCGCCACCTGAAGACCGAGCACACCACTTTTTACTGCGGAGCGCCCGACTTCCTCGCGGTCTTGCCGCAGTACGCAGACATTTTTGACGAACCCTTCGGAGATGCTTCCGGGATCGCGACCTACCTGCTCGCCCAAGGCGTAAGTGCGGACATCAAGTGCTGTCTCGGCGGAGAAGGGGGAGACGAACTCTTCGGCGGTTACGCTAAATACCGGGCAACGCTGGCCTATTCCCGGTATTTGCAGCCCCTGCCTGCGGGCTTACGTAAACTTGCCGCTGGTGTTGCCCGGAGTGGCCGTCCGGATAAAATCGCCGGGTTACTCAACCGCCTGGGCTTACTTACCGTAAACGGGGAGGAGAAGTTGTACAAACTGTCCACCAGTCTGAGGGCAACCTCACCACAAGACTTTTTCCGGAGGGCATCCACTTATGCGGATGAGGACGTCCTCGCCCGCCTGGGTGTTAGTGCTCCGATTTCAGCACGTCCGGACTGGCCCCGGGGCGACCTGCTGAAGAACATGGCCGTTACCGATCTGCAGAACTTTGTAGAAGGGGATCTACTGGTGAAAACGGACAGGGCAAGTATGCAGCACGGCCTCGAAGTTCGTCTGCCCTTTCTTGATGTTGACCTGGTAGACTTCGCCCTCGCCCAGCCTGCGGACTGGAAGCTGAAGGGCGGGCAGTCAAAAATATTACCGCGTGCGCTGCTTGCGAAATACCTGCCGCAACAACTCATCGGTGGGCCGAAAAAAGGTTTTACCATTCCGCTAGACCGCTGGTTGCGGACTTCGCTGACCGACGAGTTGCAAACAATGGCGGCTGATGCAGCCTTCAGCGAGCGCTTCCGCTTGCGAAACGGCAGCGTAGCCGAGATCGTATCGGATTACCTCAGTGGCCGCACCTACGTAAATGCGTACCCCGTTTGGTTTTTGTACGTACTTTACCTCTGGCATCAACGCTGGCCTGTATGAGTACCTTAATGCTGACCTATTACTATCCTCCCGGAAATACCCCGGCGGCGCGGCGGATGACCCACCTCATCAAAGCTTTTGCTGAAACCGAACCGGTCTACGTAATTACCGCCACCCTAACGGCAACACAGTTCGAGCACGTGAAAGAAACGGTAATGGTGAACTCCCCGGACCTGAGGAGTATGCTCGGTGCGCTTCGGCCAGCCCCGGCCAGGGTACAGGACAAAACGATTGGCGTGGAGACAAAATCCAGGACCTGGGTTAAGCCCTTACTTCTCCTTCGGCAAGCTTATCCTTTTCTTTACCTGACGGACGACGGCGGGCCGCTCTACCGCAAGGAGGCTTTTAAGGCGGCTTGCGGCTTGATTGAGAAGCACGGCGTTACCAGGGTGTTCTCTTCCTTCCGCCCCTGGTCCGACCACTTAATTGCCGCCCGGCTGAAAA
>CAYWMW010000405.1:0-3751 GCA_964458975.1 uncultured Lewinella sp.
GACGAGCGAATCCTATCTTATCGCGAAGACCAAAACGTTTGCACACCCCACCTGAAAGGGTACGTTTTTTAGCAATGGGTTGAGCGAAGCCGCAGGCTGAGATCAGCCCATCGCGTATTTCGCAGCTGTGCCGCTACTTCACCCGCGTCTGGAACATCTGCTGCTCCCCATTTTTGGTCATCAGGTAGCCGATGAGTTCGTCGCCCTGGGCGATGGGGCCGACGCCTTCGGGCGTTCCGGTGAAGAGCAGGTCGCCTTTTTGCAGGCGGAAGAACTGGCTCACGTAGCAGATCAGGGTGGTGAGGTCGAAGATCATATTGCGGCTGTGGCCGTGCTGAACTTCTTCGCCGTTTTTCTCCATCCGGAACTCGATGTCGTTCAGGTTATCGAAGTCTTCGGGGGCGAAGAACTGGGTACCGAGCGGGGCGGAGTTGTCGAAGCCTTTAGCGATTTCCCAGGGGTGGCCCTTACTTTTCAGTTCGTTCTGGAGGTCGCGGGCGGTGAGGTCCAGGCCGAGGCCGATGGCCCCGACGTAGTCCATCGCAAACTGCGGCTGCACGTGGCGGCCGTTCTTCGCGATCTTGATCACCAGCTCGGTCTCGAAGTGAATATCCTTGCTGTATTCCGGGTAGTAGAACGGTTTATTGTTGGGCAGGATGGCCGTGGGCGGCTTCATGAACACCATTGGGTTTCCGGTGGGGGCTTTATTGCCCAGTTCGGCGGCGTGGGCGGCGTAGTTGCGGCCGATGCAGAAGATTTTCATAGCTGGTTTTGTGGTTTTGTGTTTGGGTGGTTTTGTGGGCTGCCGCACGTTGGAGGTTGTATGGTGTGGGCGCGGCCGCAGGTGCAGGGGAAGGTAAGAGGATAGTTACAGCCTGAAGATTACCTTATTCCTTAAACCTCTCGACTTCTTCGGCTGAAAGCCCCGTCGATTTGCAAATAAGATCAACCGAAATATCATTGGCAAGCATCTGCCGAACAACCATCGCAAGGGTTTCCTCACGGCCTTCTTCACGGCCTTCTTCACGGCCTTCCTCTCGCCCTTCCTCTCGTGAAGTATCTACCACATTGTTAATATCCCGATAATACTTAAGGCTCTCCTCGTAATTAACTTTCTCTTCGGGGCTAAAGTTAGAGATTCTGGCGACCTCAAATAGCCTCTCAAAAATTCTTTCCTGAAGTGGTTCCGGCCGACCATCCAACTGAGATAAATGACGAAAAACATAGAGCCATTTGTCTCGCCGCGAAACAAGTTGCCCAGCCTCCTTCTTAAACTTAGGCAACTCAATATAGATGTACTTCAACTTATCATAGAAAACTTCGTTGCGCTGGTTCTTAAGTTCTACCAAGTGGTAAAGGTCATCACTGTCTTTATGGTCATCAAATACAAAATCCAGTATTCCGATGGTGTAAACGGCCTCAAGCTTGAAATCCCACTGCCCCTTGCTGGCTTGTTCTTGAATAGGAAATGATGAGTAATAGACACTCCGGTCTTTGAAATAATTCTGCTTTGCTTTTTGTAATTCTACGATAAACTTTTCACCGGTAGTCGAAGTACAATAAAGATCGAAAATGGCTTTACGATCCACATCTGTGTTCCCCAAATGCTCATTCTTTAGGTATTGCAAGTCTTCTACTTTCCGGCTACCCGGCAAAATATCGTTAAGGAACTCAATAAGGATATCCTTATTCGGCTCCTCACCGAAAATTTTTTTGAAGCCAAAATCCGTTAGAGGATTCACATAGGTCCCACCTGATCCAGCCATAATTTTTGTTTAAGCTTTGCCAAAGATAAACAAGTAGTACTAAGCGTAGTTCAAACCACCTTCCACCCACTACTCACCAAATTCCCAGCAATCCGCCCCTCAATATCCGAAGTATCCGCCGGTTCAAAGGTTTTGCCGGTGATGGTTTCGTAGAGCTCGACGTAGCGCTTAGTGACGAGCTCCACAAAGTCGTCTGGCATCTCCGGCATGGTCTGCCCTTCGAGGCCCTGGAAGCCGTTTTCCATGAGCCATTCGCGGACGAACTCTTTGGAGAGCTGCTTCTGACGCTCCCCATTGGCTTGGCGATCTTCGTAACCATCGGCATAGAAGTAGCGGCTGGAGTCCGGGGTGTGGATCTCGTCGATGAGGTACACTTCACCGTTCAGGAGACCGAACTCGTACTTGGTATCCACGAGGATGAGGCCCCGTTCGGCGGCCATCGCCTGGCCACGGCTGAAGAGGCGGCGGGTGTAGTCTTCGAGCTTGGCGTAGACGTCGGGCGCGACGATGCCTTTGCTCAGGATGTCTTCGCGGCTGATGTCTTCGTCGTGGCCCTCTTCGGCCTTGGTTGCGGGGGTGATGATGGGCTCGGGGAAAGCATCGGCCTCCCGCATCCCGACGGGCATCGTTACCCCACACAGCACCCGCGGCCGCGCCTCCTGCTCCGCCTGCGCGTACGTCCGCCAGGCGTGGCCGACGGCGTAGCCCCGGATCACCATCTCCACCGGAATAGCCTCGCAGGCCTTGCCGATAGCGACGTTGGGATCGGGCGCAAGCTCCAGCCAGTTCGGGCAGATATCCCGCGTAGCTTCCAGGAAATGAATCGCCGTCTGGTTCAGGATCTGCCCTTTATGCGGAATCGCCTTCGGTAGCACGTGGTCGAAGCTCGAAATCCGGTCGGAAGCGACCATCAACAATTGGTCTCCCCGCCGGTATACGTCGCGGACTTTGCCCCGGTAAAACTCGGCGGGCGGATCAAAAGTGAGGTTGGTTTCGCGGAGGGCGGTGGACATGGCGGATAATTTTCGCCAAAGGTAGAAAACAGAAATCAGGGTGCAGTAAACAGGCCACGGATTTTAGAACGCAAAAGGTCTCCGAGCGCTTTTTTTTTTAAAACAGCATTCGGAAAGATTTCATAAAACAAAGACGACTTGCCCCGAACTGGAACAAGTCGTCTAAATTTCAATCTTGATTGCGGACCAGATTGAAGTCTGATTCCTGTAATCCGGTTTTTTATGCTTCCTAGAGCTGTTCTTCAGAGAGCAAAATATCCGCCGGTGGCACTGCGTCCTCTACCGGAGGCGTAACGGGAACCTCCGGGCGCGAACCGTGCTCGTTGTTTTTCTCCTTATGCTTCTTTATCTGGCGCCGCAGCGCTTCGGCTACGTCCGCAATAGCACGCTTGATGGAGGGGTCGGTGTATTCAGCCACGAGGTCTGGGCCGGGAACGGAAAGCCGGGCAGCTACGGTGTAACCGTTGGCCGCATTACCATCGCCTTCTTTGATGTGAACATCTGCCCGCTCAATGCGGTCGTAATAGGTTTCCAGTTTGGTAATCTTGTCGGTAATAACCTGCTTGGTGCTCTCCTTGAGGTCACCGGATTGATGAATGGTAATTTGCATAGACAAAAGGTTTTGGTTAATCGCTTACGGCCGGAACCCATTCTGACTCCGGGGAACATTTTTTGCGCCACTTCGCCGGGCGACTTTGGTTAACAATGTGGAGGCGGATAACTGATCCAACTACCGGTTTATTTTTTATTCTAACCCGAAACAAGGGTTAATCGTTCAACGCAGGCACACATCTTCGTGTAACATCCAGAAAGAATCGACGAACGGTTTGCCTCATCTGAGTATTGACTAAAACTACGGTTTTCTGACGACGAATGCAAGGTTTTGTCACGCTTTAGGCATTCACTGCCTAAGCCGTATTGATTACCAGTTCGTTGCGTCAACAATCCTACTATCGTCTTGGTACACTAGTG
>CAYWMW010000406.1:0-575 GCA_964458975.1 uncultured Lewinella sp.
GCGATGGAAATCCTGGAGCGGAATACGGATGAATCCGAGTTGTACATCATCGGCATCAATAACCGGGGGATGGAGCTTGCCCGCCGTTTGCTGGCCGGGCTACGCACCATGTCGGAGGCTCCCGTACATCTTCGCCAACTCACCATCAGCCCCGCCAGCCCGCTGGACCCAGAGCCGGTACTTGAGGGAGACCTTCAGGAACTGGCCGGGAAGGCCATATTACTGGTGGATGATGTCGCCAATACCGGCCGTACCCTGTTCTACGCCCTGAAGCCCCTCACTGATATCCAACCCGCAAAGATCGAAGTCGCAGTACTCGTAGATCGGCGGCATAAGAGCTGGCCCGTCTACGTCACCTACCGGGGTATGGACCTGTCCACTACCCTCGGCGACAACGTGCTGGTCAATTTTGGCGGAGAAGGGGATGTTGCGGTGCTGGAGTAGAGTTTAGAAATCAGATTTCAGAAATTAGAGGCTAGAAATACGAGCTAAAACTTGGATTTTACAGCCACCATCATTTTTTTCCCGACTCCCGACTCCCGACTCCCGACTCCCGACTCCCGACTCCCGACTCC
>CAYWMW010000406.1:634-3751 GCA_964458975.1 uncultured Lewinella sp.
TTAGACATTAGACATACCACATACAACTTCCATATTACATCAACCTTCTCCCGACTCCCGACTCCCGACTCCTACTTCTCCGTCAAATACTTCCAATACCGTTTAGGCACATGCTGCAAATGCAGTTTCATGTTCCTGCGTTCGGGGATGTCAACGGCTTTGAAGTAAACATTCCAGAGTTCCTGGTAATCGGTTTCGGTGGCGGCCAGCATTTCGGCGGAGAGCTGGCGGAGGTTGCCGTCGTTATTGGTATTGAGGGTAATGAAAGCTGACTTTTTTGTTTTGTCGTTCCAGTGCAGGCCGTAGTGACGCTTGGTGTCGTAGATCAACCACTCCATTGCGGGGTAGCGGGCGGCGAAGTGGTCACCGAGTAGCGGCAGGCA
The DNA here is from genome assembly GCA_964458975.1 of uncultured Lewinella sp. Taxonomy (GTDB): domain Bacteria; phylum Bacteroidota; class Bacteroidia; order Chitinophagales; family Saprospiraceae; genus Neolewinella. Next base: position 1,018 of record CAYWMW010000406.1, read on the forward strand.
GTTGAAATCTGGATTGATTAAGGCTACGAACATCCCGTCGCCCGTTTCCTGAAAGCGGACGAAAGCGTGCATCCGGTGTACCTCCCGGCCCATCTTTTGGTGCAGTTGCAGGAGCTTACGGATTTTGAGGTCTCCGGCGTCTTTGCGAACGTCGCTTTCTGTTACCATTTGCCGTTCGACGTAGTGGAGGATGAGCCGCTCAGTACCCGGCTGCTCAGTCAGGAAGACACGTTTTAGCCATCTGCCGATGTCGTTTCCCGCGCGTTTTTGTAGTCCGGTAACGACGCGCTTAGCGTGGGCCTCGTTGGTCTCCACGTGCGTCGCTTCGCTGAAGAGTTGCTGTTGAAAAACGTCTTCTGCGATGATGTCTTCCACCTGAGCACCGAGCCGATAACGCTCGAAGATGGCGGATAACAGGCCAGTGAAGGTTGCGTCGTAGGTTAGAAGGATGGTTGGCTTGGTTTGGGTAAAGCCTAAGAGGCTTCTCGTCGTTGGATCTCGTCCCGAATTCGGGCGGCTTCCTCATAGTTTTCGTCCTGCAGCATTTGGTCCAGGTGGGTGTTGAGGTCCTTGATGTTCATGCGGGAGAGGCTCGGCCCCTGATCGTCGCCGACGGTCTCCATTTCACCCTCGTCGTGGTTCGCGGGGTCATCATCGCCCTCAAGAACGATTCCAGCGGTTTCGAGGATGTCGTTGTACGTATAGATCGGGCATTCGAAGCGGGTCGCCAGCGCCAATGCATCACTGGTACGGCTGTCTACTTCAATGATTTCCCCGTCGCGATCAAGGACGAGGCGGGCAAAAAAGATGCCCTCCCGCAGGTCGGTAATGATGATTTCCCGGAGGTTTGTACGCAGGGTTTCGAGGGTGTTTTTAAACAGGTCGTGCGTGAGGGGGCGGGAAACAATTAGGCCCTCCAGTGATACGGCAATGGCTTGTGCTTCAGCGCTGCCAATGATGACGGGCAGGCGGCGTGGGCCTTTTACCTCACCGAGAATTAGGGCGTAGTTAGCGGTGTTCGTCACACTGCGATTGATGGCCATTACCCGGAGCTCGATCTTATTCATAAACAATTTTACTTCTTACTGCTACTAACCGCTTTCCTACAAATTGGGTTGAACCGTTGTTTGCCGTTAGCGGCCCGCGAAGGTACGAAAAAGCACGCTGCAAATTCGCTCTGTTTTCGTTTTTCAAAACTCAGGCAGCTTCGGTGTGGTCATTAGGGCGCACACGCAGGTGCAGGGAAAGGATGAATGGGTAGGGGTAACGCCTGAAAAGCTTTACGTGTTTTTTGTTGTTTTGTATCGTACACAAGGTTGCTCAGCATTTCAGCTGAGAAGACCTTGTATGAGTGAAAATGTTTTGTTTTTTCACAATGCGCTAATATTAGTGTTTTTAACTGAAATGTTGTATCTTTGAAGTATGAACCACAGAACAGGAGAAAAGCTAAAAATCCTCGCCGATGCCGCTAAGTACGATGTCAGTTGCAGTAGCAGCGGTTCCAAGCGCAAGAACACCCCGGATGGCCTCGGTAACGCCACCGGAATGGGCATCTGCCACACTTACACTCAGGATGGTCGCTGTGTCTCCCTCCTCAAAATCCTTCTCACCAATCACTGTATTTTCGACTGTGCCTACTGCGTCAGCCGCAAAAGCAATGACGTAAAACGAGCTGCCTTCACCGTAGACGAAGTGGTGGACCTCACCATCAGCTTCTACAAACGCAACTACATCGAAGGCCTCTTCCTCAGTTCCGGCATCTTCAAAAGTGCGGACTATACCATGGAGCGCCTGGTTCGCATCGCCAAAAAACTCCGCACCGAGCACAAGTTCAACGGCTACATCCACCTGAAAGCCATCCCCGGTGCGTCCGACGAACTCATCCACCAGGCCGGTCTTTACGCCGACCGCCTCAGCGTCAACCTGGAGATGCCCAGCGAGGCAAGCCTCAAAAAAGTCGCCCCGGAGAAGAGCTTCAAGGATGCTTTCCAACCCATGAACTACCTTAAAGACAGCATCGACGATCACCGCAGCCAAAGCACCGCTCTCGTCAAAAGCCGCCACCTGCCAAGCTATGTACCCGGTGGCCAGTCTACCCAAATGGTCATCGGCGCCAGCCCGGAAACCGATCAGGATATCCTTACCCTGGCCACTTCCCTCTACGACGAACAATCCCTGAAACGCGTCTACTACAGCGGCTACGTCCCGATCAGTGACGACAATCGCCTGCCGAGCCTCTCCGCACCACCCCTCCGCCGCGAAAACCGCCTCTACCAGGCCGACTGGCTCATGCGCTTCTACGGCTTCGACGCAAAAGAAATTGTTGACGACGCCAACCCCATGCTCGACCCCGAAGTGGACCCCAAGCTGGCCTATGCCCTCCGTAACCCCCACCTATTCCCGATCGACATCAATAAAGCTCCGCTGGAAATGATCCTCCGCATCCCCGGAGTAGGCGTTAAGTCCGCTCGCAAAATTGTCAATACCCGCCGTTTCCGCCCCATCCGCCGCGACCACCTCAAGCAGATCGGGATAGTCTGGAAGCGGGCGCAGTACTTCATCATCACCGCCGATAAAGACTTTCGGCAACTGGGGTTCGACCCCTCGGTCATCCGCCGTCGCGTTTTACACGAACGCTCGGCTAAAGGGCGGCATGTGAATACCGGGCAGTTGGCCCTGTTCGGCTAGGTTGCCCGGCCTTCAGGCCGTGCCGGTTCCTTGGCCTTCAGGCCGA
>CAYWMW010000407.1:0-3742 GCA_964458975.1 uncultured Lewinella sp.
GTCACTTGTGCAGGAACGGCTGTCTCCTTCAGCCTTCAGGGAACCCCCGACCCGGAAACAACTTACATGTTTGACTTCGGTACCGCTGGCGTAAATGACCTGGGGAACCAGAATTTTGAAATCACATTTGCCGCTGCTGGTGAATTTCAGGTAGAGCTTACGGCAGAACGCAATGGCTGTATCAGTACCGCAAGCGCAGTCATTACGGTAGAAGCCGAGGTCTTCGCAGGTACTCCGGTTAGTGGTGTGCTGGAGGTCTGTGCCAGCACTACGGACCCCATTGACCTGAGCAGCAGAATTACAAACGCAGAGCCGGACGGCACTTGGTCGGTAGTGTCCGGAGGAGTACCCAACGGCAGCCTTGATCCCGAAAGCGGAATCCTCAACCCAGCGGGCCTTGCCGCCGGAGACTATACTTTCGCTTATACCGTAGACGGAGGTTCTTGCCCGGAAGACGCTGCCGAAGTGGTGGTCAACCTACTCGCCTCGCCGGTTGCTGATGCGGGCCCCGATCAGCTCCTTACCTGTAGCATGGGGATGGTAAGCCTGGATGGTTCCAACTCCGAAACAGGCGACGGCTACACTTACCTCTGGACGAGTACGGACCCCGGCGTAATGATCACCGACGCCGACCGGCAGATGATCGATGTTGGCCAGCCGGGTGTATACCAGTTGCAAGTCACCAATGCGATTGGCTGTACCTCCGTTGCCGAGGTTACGGTCGCTGCCGAAACAGAAGCTCCCGTGATGGAGCTCGAAGTGAGTAACATTACCTGTTTTGCCTCTGACAATGGTGCGATTAGCGTAACCAACGTGAACGGCGGCCGCCCGCCCTACCGATTTAGCGTTAACGGCGAAGACCGTGGCCAGTCCACCCTATTTGCCAACCTGGAGCCAGGCGCCTACGACATACAGATCACGGATGCCAACGGTTGCTTCAGCAATGTCATCCTTGACCTTGCCGAACCGGACGAACTGAGGGTACGCCTTCAGTTTCCCGGAGATAGCTCCACCACTACCGCCGGAACGGAAGTGGTGATTACGGCCAGCGTAAACGGCGGCAACCCAATTGATACCTTGCTCTGGCAGCCGGACAGCATCGTGGCTGGCGACGGAATAAACGGCATCCAATTTATTGCTACCGAGACACAGATGATCTCCGTAACGGTAGTGGACGAACTCGGCTGTACGGCCTCCGACCAGATGATGCTGCTCGTTCGCCGCGATCGCCCCGTCTATTTCCCGACCGCCTTCAGCCCGAACGGAGACAACACCAACGATATCTTCTTCATCGGGGGAGACCTCGACCAGATCGACTTCATCTCCGAGTTCCTGATCTTCGACCGCTGGGGCGAAACCGTTTATACCGGAGCACAAAACCGGAATGGAATTACTGACGTCCTGCCTGGGGGAGGCACCGGCTTCCTGCCCAACGACCCCGCCTTCGGCTGGGACGGTACAATGAACGGCAAGACGATGAACCCACAGGTGCTCGTGTATACCGCAACCGTGCATTTCTCCGACGGAGAGGTGATCGTTTATAAGGGAGACTTTGTGCTGATGCGCTAGCAATTATAGTCAGATAGACAAGCAGTCAAATAGTATTGCGTCAGACCGCCGGTTTCCAGCTTTGGAGACCGGCGGTTTGGGTTTACCGATGTCCTTAACGTCCTTTGCACCTGCGGCCGCGCCCGCAAAACTTGTAGCGTCTGAACTACTACCTTTGTCAAACCAGATTACCACAAAACCACAAAACCACCGAACCACAAAACCACAAAACCACCAAACCAAAATGGACCTCTCCATCATCATAGTGAACTACAACGTGCGCCACTTCCTGGAGCAGGCGCTGTTGAGTGTGCAACGGGCCATCGTTGGGCTGGAGGCCGAGGTGTGGGTGGTGGACAATAATTCGGCCGATGCTTCGGTGGAAATGGTGCGCGAGCGCTTCCCCTGGGTGCGCGTGGAGGCGAACCAGGACAACCCCGGTTTCAGCATTGCGAACAACCAGGCCATCCGGCAATCTTCGGGCAAATACGTACTGCTGCTGAACCCGGATACGGTGGTGGAAGAAGATACTTTTCGCCGTTGTTTTGACTTCATGGAAGCGCATCCCGAAGGTGGCGGATTGGGGGTGCGGATGATCGACGGGCGCGGGCAGTTTCTGCCCGAAAGTAAGCGCGGTTTGCCAACGCCCTGGGTAGCCTTTACGAAGGCATTCGGGCTGGCGCGTTTGTTCCCGAAATCGAAACGTTTTGGGCATTATCATTTAGGCTATCTCGCTGAAAATGAGACGCATGAGGTAGAAGTTCTGGCGGGGGCGTACATGTGGATGCGGAAGTCGGCACTGGACAAAGTCGGCCTGCTGGACGAAGATTTTTTCATGTACGGCGAAGACATTGACCTGTCTTACCGGCTACTGAAGGGAGGCTATAAAAACTACTACCTCCCGACTACCAACATCATCCATTATAAGGGCGAAAGCACGAAGCGCGGGAGCCTGAATTACGTGCGGGTCTTTTACCAGGCGATGATCATTTTTGCCCGTAAGCATTTTGCGGGCGGGGGCGCAGGTGCAATGATCGGTTTGATGCGCCTGGGGATCTACCTGCGGGCCGTGCTCACGGTGGTGGCCAACGTCTGGCGCGCCCTGAAATTCCCACTGCTGGACGGGCTGGGCATCTACCTCGGTCTACTACTACTCAAATCCCTCTGGTCCGAATACCACTTTAATGACCCGAACTACTTCCCCGACCACATCGACTACCTCCACTTCCCTGCCTACACTTTGCTCTGGACGGGGAGCATCTTCCTGGGCGGCGGCTACGATAAACCCTACGATTTTGGCCGTTTGCTGAAAAGCCTCGGCACGGGGACTTTACTCTTGTTCGCCATCTACGGCCTGCTGCCGGAGGAGCTACGGCCCAGCCGGGCTTTGCTTCTGTTGGGCGCTGCCTGGGCGGCTGCCTGGACGCTGCTCGTCCGGAGCGGCGCGCACCTCCTCCAGCACGGTCACCTCCGCATTGCGGGCGAGACGGACCAGCGCCTGCTCATCATCGGTAGCCAGGACGAAACGGAACGGACGCTAAGCCTCCTCCAGCGCGCCGGCGTCCGCCGCAACTACCTCGGCCGCATCGCGCCGCCGGGCAATACCTCAGCCTCGGTAGCTGAAACCAACCACGTAGGCCGCGCCGACCAACTCGCCGCCCTCACCCAAATCTACCGCGCCGACGAGCTGATCTTCTGCTCCGCCGACCTGAGTATGGAAGCCATCCAGCGCTGGATGAGCCAGCTCGGCCCCGCTCTCGAATACCGGATCCTCCCCGAAGCCAGCAGCAGCATCATCGGCAGCCACCGCTCGGACCAGCGCGGCAACCTCTACACCATCGACGTGAATATGCGCATCGATGAGGCCAGCAACCGCCGCGCCAAGTGGCTCTTTGACCGGGGGATGGCCCTGCTGATGATCCTTCTCCTGCCCCTGGTCATCTGGCTGGTAAAAAACAAAGCCTCCTTCGCTGCGGATTGCTTCCGGGTTCTCTTCGGTGCCAAAAGCTGGGTCGGCTACGCCCTGCCAGACCCTAAGCTGGATGCCTTGCCGAAGCTTAAGCCCGGGGTTTTATCGCCCGCCTCCGGCTCCGCTGTTTCGGACCCCGCCACGCTGCACCAGGTAAATTTCCTTTATGCGCGGGATTATGGGGTGGGGGGGGACTTTTGGGTTTTGGGTGGGGTGTTTTTTGGG
>CAYWMW010000408.1:0-3685 GCA_964458975.1 uncultured Lewinella sp.
GGGCCAACAGTATCCGGGGATGAAGTACATCCTGAACCAACGCGACCCGGAAGCATGGTACGAGAGCATGTTACGGACGGTCTACGACGTAGTGCCCCACACCCCGGAAGACAAAGCCGCGCTGCTGAAGCGAGCGGAAGACAATCCGAAACTGAAAAGCATCGCTGCTGGCCTGGAGCTGGTGGAAGAGTATCTGCTACAACGCCACTACGCGGGCGAGTTTCTGAATAAAGAGGCGACTATTACCCGCTACCTTGCTTTTCAGGACGAGGTTCGCTCCCGCGTCCCCGCCGCTGACCTGTTAGAATTCCAGGTAAGCGATGGCTGGGAACCGCTGTGCGAGTTCCTGGGTGTTCCGGTACCGGATGAGCCCTTTCCGTTCAAGAATAAGCGCAAGGATTTCCAGGAGCAGATCGGGAAGATGATCAACACTGGGGGGAAGCTTACGATAAAGTAATTACAAATGTAGAGTTATGCCATAATGCGGTCTGCGTAAAGAATCGGTTCCGGGTATTCCTTTTTGAAGGAGTACTTGATCACGTCGAAGGCAGTGACGACGCCTTTAAGTTTGCCGTCCAGGTTCACGACCGGCAGGGTTTTAAAGCGGCGGTCCATGAAAAGTTCGGCGGCGGTGCCGACCTTGTCTTTAGGGGCCAGCTTAACGACGGCCTGGGTCATGACCTTGCCAACCGTTTCTCCGGCGCAGTTTGGGTTCTTGCGGCAGTTCTGCCACAGGTCGTAACTGGTGATCAGGCCTACCAGCTTGCCGCTACCATCTACGACGGGCAGCTGCTGCAGGCGTTTTCGCTCCATCAGCGAGAGCACATCAACGACGTGCTGGTTCTGCGTGACGGTGGTGACTCGTGTGGACATAATTGTCCTAACTTCCTCGTTCATCATGATCCGTAGGTTTATTTCGTTAATGAATAATATGGAGTTGTAATATACCGATTTTTAACCTTTCACGCAAATAAAGTTTTACCTACAGATTCAACAATGGAGTAGGGCGATGTACGCAGGTGCAAAAATTGTTAAGGGCCGGGGTAAAACAGAAGAGCCAGTCTCCCCCCCCCGAAAGGAAAGACTGGCTCTTTATCTAGATCGATAGTTGTGATAGTGGGTAGATTGATAGAGCTGCCGCAAGTACCACTCATTTCGCGTTGCTCATTCGCTTCAGGTGAGCAAGCGTAGCACCGCGAATGGTGCTTGCGGTAGCTCTATAAATCTATCAATCTATTTCCCCAGCGCAGCAACCATCGTCTTGCCGATGTCTGCGGGGCTCTTGACTACGTGGATGCCACACTCCGCCATGATCTTCATCTTGGCTTCGGCGGTGTCTTCGTGGCCACCAACGATGGCACCGGCGTGGCCCATGGTCCGGCCCTTCGGCGCAGTCTGGCCAGCGATGAAGCCAACAACGGGCTTGGTGCCGTGCGCTTTGATGTAGCGGGCGGCGTCGGCTTCCATGGTTCCGCCAATTTCGCCGATCATCACGATGGCGTCGGTGTCGGGGTCTTCCATGAGGAGCTTCACGGCGTCTTTGGTGGTGGTGCCGATGATGGGGTCACCGCCGATTCCGATACAGGTGCTCTGGCCCATTCCGGCCTTAGTGATCTGGTCTACCGCCTCGTAAGTAAGCGTACCGGAGCGGGATACGATGCCGATGCGGCCGGGGTTGTGGATGAAGCCGGGCATGATGCCACACTTCGCCTCGCCAGGCGTCATTACGCCGGGGCAGTTGGGGCCAATGAGCGTACAGTCGTAATCGTCGATGAAAGACCGCACCTTCACCATATCCTGAACGGGGATGCCTTCCGTGATACAGATGATGACCTTGATGCCCGCTGCGGCGGCCTCCATGATCGCGTCACCCGCAAATGCTGGTGGCACAAAGATGACGGTTACATCAGCGCCTACTTTTGCCACCGCTTCGGCAACGGTGTTGAATACGGGAACGCCGACGGCTTCCTGGCCGCCTTTGCCCGGCGTAACGCCGCCTACGAGGTTGGTGCCGTATTCTTTCATCTGCCCGGCGTGGAAACCACCTTCTTTACCGGTGATACCCTGAACGATGATGTTTGAATCTTTTCTTACGAGAACTGCCATGTTGGACTTGAGATTTTAAGTTTTCTGGTTAGGGGGTAGAAAGCTTTTGCTCCAACAAAGTTTACTAGGTAGACCTGTGTTGAAAAACTTTCCTTGCATCCTGCGGCCGCGCCCGAAAAAAGCACGTACGGGAATTTGACGCGAAGGTAAGGTTTGAAAGACGGGGACGCAAAAGGTTGATGCTAAGTTCTTGAAGGACGGGCCAACGACAAATAAAAATCCACGTATAAGTACACTTATACGTGGATTTCCCCATCAGAAACAAACCCATTAGTTATTCTTTCTCCTCTTTAACGATGATGAACACATCCTCGTCGTCTTTCTGCATGAAGTAGCCTTCGCGGGCAAAGGTTTCCCGATTTGTCTCCATGTCCAGCTTTTCAGCTTCGGCTTCGTCGATCATTTCGTCGAAATGACCAAGGTCATCTTCCAGGCGCTCCACCGTAGAGTGCAGGCGGAACTGGGTAGAAATATCGTGCCGATCAATAAAAACCATAAAGAAGGTAAAGGCCACCAACACCAGAAAATAACGGTTGCGCAGGTAAGGCGGTAGCTTCTTGATCAGATCACCGACGGGGTCTTTTTTCTTTTTTAGTGCCATAACGTATGCAAGGTAGTTAAATAGTCAGACAGTTCTGAAGTCGAGTAGTCATGGTATCTAACTACCTTCGCCCCATGGCAAAAGAAAGAGAAGACCTGGTCTACGGCCGCCACCCCGTACTGGAAGCGCTGGCCTCCGGCCGCCCGGTGGATAAGGTATTCCTCCAGCAAGGAACCCGTGGCGAATTTGAAAAAGAGCTGCGCAACACCTGCAAGCTTCACGACGTGCCCTTCACCGTCATCCCCCAGGCAAAGCTGGGGCGGATGACGCGCGGCAACCACCAGGGTGTAGTCGCACAGCTCGCCGCCGCCGCCTACCAGAAAACCGAAGACCTGCTGCCCCTGCTCTACGAACAAGGCCACACCCCCTTACTGCTTTTGCTTGACGGCGTTACCGACGTCCGCAACCTTGGGGCCATCGCCCGGTCCGCCGAGGTTTGCGGAGCACACGGCATCATCATTCCTCAAAAGAACAGCGCGGGCCTTACGCCCGATGCCGTAAAATCCAGCGCCGGAGCCCTGCTCCGCCTCCCGGTTTGCCGCGAGAAAAGCCTGGTCAATACCGTCGAATTACTGCAAATGAGCGGCGTCAAGGTGATCGCCAGCGACCTGGCCGCTACCAAATTCCTCCACGAACTGGAGCTCACCGAACCGCTCTGCATCGTGATGGGCGCTGAAGGCGAGGGCATCTCCAAGGGCGTTGCCCGTGCGGCGGATGTGACCTTCAAAATCCCCCAGGCGGGTACGCTGAACAGTTTTAACGTTAGCGTTGCGGCGGGGATTCTTTTATTTGAGGCGATGAAGGCTAGGATGTAGTACGGTAGTAATATGGTAATGTAGTTGCTACCGCACGGGGTAGGTGTTGATTGCTCGCTTCGCTCGTACGGCTTCGCCTTTACGGGTAAATGCCGCATCTCAATGAGTAGTCTCACGAGCGGAGCGAGCATCCCAGCATATAAAATGCGGTAGCTACTACATA
>CAYWMW010000409.1:0-3665 GCA_964458975.1 uncultured Lewinella sp.
ACGCAGGTGCCTCAGCACTTGTCGACTAGCGGCAATTGGGTGTTTAACCTATGACGGTTTTTTCGGAACACAGCAAGGTAAACAGTTAACCGCTAACCCTTCCGCGTTCCTAACGAAGCCTAGCCGAAAGCGAAAAACGATCCACAACTCAGTCGGGACGGAAAGGGCGAAGGGGGCTTCGCTTTTGGGTATGGACGATAAGCGTCCCGCCCCAATCCCAACCCCAAAAACCTCCATCGCACCTGCGGCCGCGCCCAAAAAACGCTTGATAAAACCGCCAGTTCCTAAAACCGGACAAATCTCCGTGAACAAAGTCGTCATTAAAGCAGTACCTTAAGCGCAACCAAAACCAGTTAGGCGTTCTGCCCGCTGGCACTCACTATTTTGAAAAACCAATCAACAACACATGCGCAAGCACTCCGTAAGATGGCTCCTGCCATTGCTGCTCTTGCTCCCGGTACTTTCCTGGGCGCAAGACGATCGCCCGCCCGTAACGCGGGCCTATTTCATCAACAACGCCTACGTGGTCCAGGAGCCGGGTAAGGTGATCGACCTCGGTGCCGTCGTGATCCGCAACGGCCTCATCGAGGCGGTAGGGAAGGGGTTGAAGGCTCCGCTAGATGCCAAGACGCTGGCGGGCGACTCCCTCTACGTCTACGCCGGCTTCATCGAAGGCCTCTCCCACACCGGGGTGCCGAAACCGAAGGCACCCGAGCGCGGTAGCCGCCCTGAGGTGAAGGACCCCGGGAATCCGCCCAACAGCGTAGCGGGCATCCAGCCCGAGCGCTCCGTAACCGATATGCTGAAGGCCGACGATGGCTCGGTAGCCGCCATGCGCAAGCTCGGCTTCACCGCCGCCCACGTAGTACCGCACGGCGGAATGTTGCCCGGCCAGGGTGCCATCGTCCTGCTCAACGGCGATAGCGGAAAAGAGATGGTGCTGCGCAGCAACACTTCCCTCTACTCCGCCTTCGAGGGCGGCCGCAGGGTCTACCCGGCCACCACCATGGCCATCATGTCTAAGTACCGCGAACTGTACAAACAGGCCGAACAGGTAAAGGGCAACGTGAGCAAATACTCCGCCAACGCCCGCGGAATGAACCGCCCGGAGTACAACGAAGTGCTGAAGGCCTTCTTCCCCGTGATCGACAAAAAGATGCCCGTCTTCTTCGAGGTAGAGAACATCAAAGAAGTACACCGGGCCATGAGCCTGGCTAAAGAACTCGGCTTCACCCTGGCCCTGGCGGAAGTCAGCCGTGGCCAACTGGTGATGGACAAGCTGAAAGGCTCCAATACGCCCGTTTTCCTCACGATGGACCTGCCGAAGGAGAAGAAAGAGGACAAGAAGGGCAAAGACAAAAAAGAGGACGGAGACAAAAAGATGTCTGCCGAAAAGAAGATGATGATGGAGCAATCCGCCGCCCGCCGCGATGCTTCCCGCAAGGAACTCGAAGAGCAGGCCGCGATGTTCGCCAAAAACGGCATCCCCTTCGGCTTTTCGACGCTGAACGTGAAGCCCGGTGAAGTTCGTGACCACCTCGGCCGTATGATCAAAGCCGGGCTTTCCGCCGATCAGGCCCTCGCCGCCCTCACCACCGCGCCCGCCAAGATGCTCGGCATCGAGCAGGTGGCCGGCACGGTAGAGAAAGGTAAGATCGCAAACCTGGTCGTGACCGATAAGCCTTACTTCGACGAAGGCGCCAACGTCCGCTACGTCATCGTAGACGGTACGCCGCACGAGTATGAGGTTAAGAAGAAGAAAAAGAAAGGCCCGTCCGACCCCAACGCCGTAGTAAAGGCCGCAGGCGAGTGGGCCATCACGATCAACGTGCCCGGGCAGACGACCGAGAGCACCGTCACCATCACCGGCGAAGACGGCAGCTACGAAGGCAAGATCACCACCGACGACGGGGATACGCGCGCCCTCTCCGACGTAGCCCTCGACGGCGACAACCTGACCTTCGGCTCCTCCTTCGAGGCTGGCCCCCAGACCATCAAGCTCGCTTTCGACCTCACCATCACCGGTGATGACATTGAAGGCACCGTCCAGGCTGGAAACTTCGGCTCCTTTGAGGTTGAAGGCAGCCGGAAACCCGAGTAAGGTATCGTTCGCCAAAACGCGCAGCGTTTTCAGCGCTTACCTTCCTACGTAGACACGTAAAAACAGTCATGAACTACAAATCCTCTTCCAAAATGCGGAGCATTTTCACAAAGCCCCTCCCCCGTGGGGAGGGGTTGGGGAGGGGGTTTGAGCACCCACAATCAACATTCATTCAAGCTTCGGAAAATACCAGCATGAAAAAATATAATATCCTCTTCCTTCTGCTTTTCGCAGTGGCGGCAACCCTGCCGGCCCAAACGGAAAAAGGCAGCATCCACATTAAAAACGCAACCGTAATCACCATCACCGACGGGGTGAAGGAGAATACGGACGTGGTCGTCACCGACGGCAAAATCACCGGCATCGGTAAATCACTGAAGGCTCCGAAGGGCGCTAAGGTGGTAGACGCGACCGGCAAATTCGTAATGCCGGGCATCATTGATGCCCACTCCCACATCGCCCTCGATGCGGTCAACGAAGCGACCAACATCATCACCGCCGAGGTAGAAACCGGCGATGTGATCGACCCGTTGGACGTAGGCATCTACCGCGCCCTGGCCGGTGGCGTTACCGCTACCCACGCCATGCACGGCTCGGCCAACGCCATCGGCGGGCAGTGCGAAACCATCAAGCTCCGCTACGGAACCTACAACCCGGACGAACTGAAGATGGAAGGCGCTCCGCGTACCATCAAGTTCGCCCTCGGGGAAAACCCGATGCGCGTGCACGGCGAAGGCAACCGCCTTCACGCCCGTACGCGGATGGGCATCGAGCAGGTCTTCCGCCGGGGCTTCTCCGAAGCGCAAGACTACATGGCCGCGCAGGATGACTACAATAAAAAGAAGACCGCCAACCCCCAGGCCGTCGCACCGATGTACGACCGCCGGATGGAAGCCCTGGCCGACATCCTCCGGGGAGACATCATCATCCATTGCCACTCTTACCGGGCCGATGAGATCCTGATGCTGATGAACGTCTGTAAAGACTTTGGCGTGAAGCGCCTCGTGTACCAGCACGTCAACGAAGGCTTCAAGGTAGCGCCCGAACTCGCGGAGTTCGGAGCGATGGCTTCCGTCTTTGCCGACTGGTGGGCTTATAAATTCGAGGTCTACTACTCTACGGCCTACAACGCGGCCATCCTGACCCGCAACGGCGTAGTGACATCCATCAACTCCGACTCCGGAGACTACATCCGTCACCTCTACCACCAGGCGGGCAAGACCCAGCGCTACGGCCAACTGACCGACAACGAAGCCCTCCGCCTCATCACCCTCAACCCCGCCATTCAGCTGGGCATCGAGGACCGGGTCGGCTCCCTGGAAAAAGGCAAGGACGGTGACATCGCCATCTTCAACGCCCATCCGCTCTCCGTTTACGCCATCCCCCAGATGACGATCGTTGACGGCGTGGTCCGCTTCGACATCAACGAAGACAACAACGATATGCGCCTCTCCGTAGATCCCGAAAACGAAGACGCCATGATGCTCGACTACGATCACGATCATCGGTGTATGGAGGGTACGGCTGAGTTGCTGTTTCACCAGCATTAGGAACTAGGAACTAG
>CAYWMW010000410.1:0-3662 GCA_964458975.1 uncultured Lewinella sp.
ACTATGCTTGCGCCGTCTCGAACTCCATCAGGACCACGATCACTCATTTGAGCTTCGCTGCTACTGCGTGGTCACCAGAATAACTTATTATTCCGCAACCCCTAAGGAACGCCAAATCAACAACAGCATCCAACAACATCCGCCCTCGCAACCTCACCGCCACCGAAGTCTCCTGGGGTGTCAGACCATATTTGCGACGGCGATGAGCTGGGCTGGTTCGTATGTAACGTAAGGAAGAAATGTTCTACGAGTCGGATGAAGACATTGCGTAAGTTTGGTAGAGCGTTGGTCGATAGAAATATTGTTTTATGCGTTCATGATTGCACCACCAGGAATTCCCTGGTTGGTTGATTTTTTCACCAATAAAATTTATGAATCATGTTTGCCAATCAAAAAACTACCGCTGACCAAGTCCGTCAAAGCCTTTTCAACTGCCCTAACTGTTGGGGCCACCAGGAATACGGCGGCGAAGACCGGGAGGCCTACGCCGAAACGATGGACGCTAATGCTAACGCCGGTATCGGCCGCCGGAAAGCCTTCGTGCAGCAATTTGTGGAAACCAACGTGACCGGTGTCCGCTCGAAGAAATAGCTGTAATGATGAATTCGAAAACGATGTTTAACGGGTAAACCCGGGGCGCGGTAATATGCGACCCCGGGTTTACTGTTTTTAGTGGATATATCCAATATTGTTCCGCAACCCCTTAATTTACAGGTCTTTAGCTACACTACCAGACAAGCAAGGAGGGAAGGTCCGCGTAGCGTCCTTGCGCTCTATTCGTCCGGCAGTGTACCTTTAACCCAACATACTTCAATGAAACGCATCATTCCCCTCTGTCTTTTCACCTTACTTCACCTTGCTTCTCTGCAAGGGCAAACCTCGAACCTGCGTGCGCGCCTCCTGAACCTTCCCGGAGTCACCATCAAAAGCATCAGCCCGGATACCGGAGACGGTGAGGTGTACGAACTCATGGTCCGCCAGCCGCTGGATCATGCGGATACGCTGCAGGGCTTCTTCCACCAGAAAGTATTCTTGAACCACCTGGGGTACGACCGCCCAGCCGTCATCATCACCGAAGGCTACAACCGCCCACGCGCCCGAGCTTACGAACTCACGCGCCTGCTTAAAGCCAATCAGGTGCAGGTAGAGCACCGCTATTTCGGGACAAGTATGCCGGATTCGCTGGACTATCGTTTCCTGAACCTCCGCCAGGCTACGGCGGATCTTCACCAGGTTCGGGAGCTTTTGGGTAGCATCTACCCGGAAAAATGGGTGAGCACCGGCATCAGCAAGGGCGGCGCCACCACCATCTTCTACCGCTACTTTTATCCGGACGACGTGGCGGTCAGCGTACCCTACGTTGCCCCCATCAACCGGGCTTACGAAGAACCCCGCCTGTACACTTTTCTGGACACCATCGGCCCCGCAGCCTGCCGGGCCGACATCAAAGCCTTCCAGCGGAGAATCCTCTCGGAAAGAGACGAAATACTCCCCCTTTTGAAATTCTACCGCCTCGGTGCACGAACCAAGTACAACTACGTTAGCCTGGAGGAAGCCTTTGAATACGCCGTACTGGAATACCCGTTCTCCTTCTGGCAGTACGGCCAGGATTGTGCAGCTATTCCAAATGCCGACGCGCCCCTACACGAAGCACTGATCTACCTCCTCGAAGTCTCCGGAATCGATTTCTTCAGCGACGCCTCCGTGGAGCAATACGTATCGCACTACTACCAATCGGCCACCGAGATGGGCTACTACGGCTACCGGACGGCCGAGTTCAAGGACCTGATTAAAGTACTTCCCACGGATCGTAACCCGATGGCCTTGTTCTTCCCGAACGCGATGAACGATCCTTTTGACGGTCAGCTACTTACCGCCGTAAACAAATGGTTAGACGGAGAGCAGGCCAACCGCATCGCCTACATCTACGGAGGGGTTGATACGTGGACGGGCAGCGCCGTACCCGAAAACGACCGCGTTGATTCAGAATGGTTCGTCCTTGCCGGGAAGCACCACGGCAACGCCCGCATTTCGGGTATGACAGACGCGGAGCGCAAGCACTTCGTCACTACGCTGGAGCGCTGGTTGGGGATGGAGATTGATTAAGCCGCTAAAAGAAACGCCGCACCGTCTCTACGATGTAAGCCAGCGTCTCTTCGTCAAACTCCGAGTGCATAGGTAAGGAAATGACCTCCTTGCAGAGCAGATCGGTGACCGGCAGGAAGTCGATATTATTGGCATCGGCTCCCCGGAAGGCTTCCTGATCGTAGAGCGCGACGGGGTAGTAGACCATGCTCGGAACGCCAGCGGCCTTGAGGTGCTCCTGCAGCGCATCGCGGCGGCCACCGTCGATGCGGAGGGTGTACTGGTGGAATACGTGGGTGCTGTTCTCCTGGCGGGCTGGGGTGAGCAGGCCTTCGAGGCCCTGTAGGTGAGCGTCGTAGTAATCAGCGGCCATCCGGCGGCGATCACAGTAGCCCTCCAGGCGGGGAAGCTTACAGTTCAGAATCGCAGCCTGGATGGAGTCTAGCCGGCTGTTGCAACCGACAACATCGTGGTAGTAGCGGCGGCTCTGGCCGTGGTTGGCGACCTTGCGGATTTCTGCTGCCAGCTCGTCGGAGTTGGTATTGATGGCGCCTCCGTCTCCGTAAGCACCGAGGTTTTTACTGGGGTAGAAACTGGTACAGCCGATGTCCCCGAGTACTCCGGTACGGGCCCTGCGCCCGTCGGAGAAAGTGTAGACCGCGCCGATGGCCTGGGCGTTGTCTTCCACGATGTGGAGGTTGTGCGCTTTGGCCAGGGCGATGATGGGCTCCATGTCACAACTCTGCCCGAAGAGGTGGACGGGGATGATGGCCTTCGTCTTGGGGGTGATGGCCGCTTTGATGTCTTCGGCCCGGACGTTGAAGGTGCGCGGGTCTACGTCCACCATCACCGGCGTTAGCCTGAGCAGCGCGATCACCTCCGCAGAAGCCACGTAGGTGAAGGCAGGGACGATGACCTCATCTCCTGGCTCCAACCCAAGGGCCATGAGGGCGATTTGCAGGGCATCGGTACCGTTGCCGCAGGGGATTACGTGCTTTGCCCCGAGGAAATCCTCAAGCCCCGCCTGGAATTTCTTAACGGCCGGGCCATTGATGAAGGCTCCGCTGCGAATAACGTCAATTACGGCCTGGTCTACCTCGTCTTGCATGGCCGCGTACTGGGCTTTCAGGTCAACCATTTGGATGTTGGTTACGGGAGGAAGCTGTGCGCTGCCGTCTTTTGCGGTGGGGGTGGCCATAATCAGTTTTATTTTATGGGGTAAAGGTAGTATCTCAATCACCTATAAAAATCTTTGCTGGGTAAAAAAGATGAAGGCCGTTTGTACTCCTAAAAAGAGCAACCTCGCTTTAGCTCAGGTGAAATACTGAAGAAAGCTGTAAGGAACGTCAAATCAATAACTGTCCGATTTACAGCTTGGTCTCGTGGCGCTGCTCTTCATATCCCGAAAACCACCGTAGCTATGGCTATGCTGGATTTCGAGCTATTCGATCAGCACCACGATTCCTGCGCTTCACCACGAAGTAGCCGCGAAGCGAATCAGGACAGTTATTGATTTGGCGTCCCTAAGCTGGATAAGCTTTTGCCACTACTTCTGTCGACAAAGCTTCTCACTTGGT
>CAYWMW010000411.1:0-3641 GCA_964458975.1 uncultured Lewinella sp.
TCTGGAGTCCGGGGCAGCAGCGCAGCTCACCCCGAGCCACGGAACCCCCTCCCCAACCCCACCCCCCCGGGGAGGGGCTAGTGAAAACCCTGAGGGTTTTATAAACAATGATTTGGACCCTGAAGACCAACTATCCGTTAATGGTAGGACTGCTGCGGCGACGAACGAAGTAATCCGCCCCCTAATCTCCAGCGCCCTGACGACCATCGCCGTCTTTCTCCCGCTGGTGCTGCTCAGCGGCATCGCCGGGGCACTTTTTCGGGACCAGGCCATCGCCGTCACCCTCGCCCTTGCCGCGTCTCTACTGGTTGCGTACTTCCTCCTCCCGATGTTGAGCGTCCTCCTGTCCCGCTCTGCCGCACCTCCAACGTCGAGCTTCCGCGTAGCGGATACAGCGTCAGTAACCCCGGACGCAGCGCAGCGGAGTCCGGGGTCTGCCCCCTCCCCACCGTCAGTATCCCAAGACGCAGCGCAGCGGAGTCCGGGGTCTGTCCCATCTCCACCGTCAGCATCTCAGGGCGCAGCGCAGCGGAGCCGGGGGGGGAGTCTGCTCTACCTCCTCCTCCTAATCCCCTGGCTAGCCCTCGGCTACCTCACCCTAAAAGCCCTCCCTTCCCAGGGTTTCCCGGAGCTCTCCCGCGCTGATTATCAACTAAACATCGACTGGTCCGAGGCCTTGCCCCTCAACGTCCACCGCACCCGCGTCCGCGCCCTGATGAACGACTGGCGCGCTGAATTCGGCGGAGAAGCCAGCGCCCTGATCGGCGAAAACCAGTTCCTACTTGCCGAAGAAAACCAGGCGACCAACGCCTCCGAACTACAGTTCTTTCTGCCCACCGCGCCAGCGACCGACTTTGCCAAAAACTGGCTGGCCCAACAGCGCCAACGGTACCCCGCCGCCACCTTCGCGATGCGCCCCGTAGCTAATTTATTCGACCGCATTTTCCTCAACGACGTGCCCTATTTGGAACTCCGTCTCCGCGCCGCTGGCGACCGCGAAACGCCGGAGTGGGGGAGCGTGCAACCGCTGCTGGCCCGTCTGCAAGCGGAAGGCTTTACGCCCGCGCCACCCGCCCGCAACGAGGCCGTTTCCCTGCAAATCAACTACCCGGCCCTGGCCACTTCCCGCGTCGCCTCCGCGCGCCTGCGCGACCGGCTGCTGACGCTGTTCAGCGAAAACGAAGTCACCAGTTTGCGGGCCAACGACCGCGCCCTGCCCGTCCTGCTGGCCGGTGCCGACGACCTTTCCACGAACCGCCTGCTGGCCGCCACCGTCACCAATCAGGACGGCAACGAAATACCGCTCCGCCAGCTCCTCACGCTCAGCAAACAGCCCGATTACCGCGTGCTTACCGCCGACCGCGCCGGGGAATACCTGGCCCTCGTCTTCCCCGGCGAGCCGACGGCCGCAGACATCGCCCGCGTTGAAGGCATCGTTGAGGAGTATCCCGAGTTCGCCAGCCAGTTGGCGGGGCGTTTCCTCACCGATCAGTCCCGCATCGGGGAGCTGGGCGGGGTTCTACTCGTCAGTTTGCTGCTGTTGTACCTGATCCTCGCCGCCCAGTTCGAGGGGCTGAAACTGCCGCTGGTCGTGCTGCTGGTGGTGCCGGTCAGCCTCGTCGGTTCGTTACTGGCGTTGTGGTTTACGGGCGGAAGCCTCAACCTACTCAGCCTCATCGGCATGGTGGTGACGGGCGGCATCGTGGTCAACGATGCCATCATCAAGGTAGACATGATCGAGCGGGGCCGGGCGGCCGGAATGTCCATGTCTGCCGCCATCAAAGAAGCCAGTCGCCGCCGCCTGCGGGCCATCGTGATGACTTCGCTCACCACCATTCTTGCCCTCGCGCCGGTGCTGTTTACCAGCGGCCTCGGGGCAGAATTGCAGCAGCCGCTGGCCATTACGGTCATCGGTGGTTTGCTGATCGGTACGCTCGGCAGCCTCTACGTAGTGCCGTTGCTTTACCGGCTCTTTTCGGGCGCGGCCGCTGGTGCAATGAAAGGATAAGGGCTGAGCCCCACTCGCCAGTCGAGTTCTTTTTTGCCCTAGGCTGGGGGGACGAACTTGACAAATTGATAGAAACATTGCTCTGAAAGACATAACTGCCTGGGCTAAGCAAAAAAGCTCGCCTGTCGAGTGGGGCGTTCTGAGTGTAGAGCTCAAAACTCTGTTAAACTCTGTTTCAAACTCCGTTTAACGCTGTGAGATTTACTTTGTGCGAAGCACATCGAATGCCTCTTTGCCGGAGGCAACTCACTCCAGCCGCCGCAAAAACCTCCGCCACCGGCTATCCAACACCCCCATCACATCCTCCGTAAAAACGTAGCCCACCAGCTCTCCCCGTTTACCGAGCACCGTAGCTCCGTAAACATTGGCCGCCACAACCCGCTCGGTCACCGAAAGGAGGCCTTCCTCCGGTGGAGCGGTGATGAACTCGGCTTCGCAGTAGGGCGCGACGGGTTCTTCGTCAGTGTCAGGTTCTTCGCGCAATACATTGGCCTCCACGAAGCCAATCTGCTCGTTCCACTGGTTGAAAACGGGGAGCACGGGCCAACCGGAAGCCCGGAAGCGCTGGCGCACCGCACCGACGGATTCGGAGGTATAGACGCGGATGCTTTGATCGGTCGGGACGCGGAGTACAAGCTCAGGCTCCGTCTTCGCCAGCCGCCGCCGTTGCCAGCCGTTGCGGTACTCCATTCCGGAAAGCAGGATGATGAAAACCGCGCCGCAGGCCAGCAGCGGATCGCCCAGCTTAAAGCCCAGCCAGATCAGCGGCAGACCGATGATGACGCCCAGCGTAGTGACCACAACGGTAGCAACCCGCGCACCGAGTGGCTTGCGCAGCAGGGCCCGGAGAATCCGCCCGCCGTCCAGCGGATAAGCGGGCAGCAGGTTCCCGAAGGCCAGCAGCAGGTTCACCCCGAGTGTGATGCCGAGCACCTGATCCAGAATGGCTGGCTGAACGACGATGTTACCAGAAAGCCGCAGGAAATAAGCGATAAGTAGCTCCCCGTCCGGCCGCAGGAGCAGGGCGATCCAGGCGAGGATGGCCAGGAAGATGTTCGCCAGCGGCCCGGCAGCGTAAACCAACACCTCAGCCCAAAGCTGCTTCGGCTGATCCGGCAAATAAGCCCCGCCGCCGAGGGGGAAGAGGATGATCCGCTCCGCCCGCACGCCCCGATCACGCGCCACCAGCGCGTGCCCCAGTTCGTGGACCAGGATGAAGGTGAACAGCAACAGCGCAATCGTACTCCACCACGCAGCAGATTGCCAGTTCATCCCGTACCCCGGCGTATAAGCGAAGTACAGAATAGAGATGGGCACGAAGACGAACGTCCAGTGCAGATCAGTCGGGACACCAAATATTTTACCAATGCGCCAGGAGTAGGAGATACCGGATATTACTTTATGCAGGTTCGGAATGCGGGCTACGGTAGGGGTAACGTTCACAGTGGCGGGTTTGGTTGTGAACAGATGCGGGGAAAATGCTTTTTGGCGGGAGATTTAGGAGTCGGGAGTTTGGAGTCTGGAGTTTGGAGTCGGGAGTTTGGAGTCGCTGCCGCAAGTACCGTTTGCGGCGCTGCGCTTGCTCACTTTAGAGTCTGGAGTTTGGAGTCTGGAGTTTGGAGTCGCTGCCGCA
>CAYWMW010000412.1:0-3637 GCA_964458975.1 uncultured Lewinella sp.
CTTCGCTGCTACTGCGTGGTCACCAGAATAACTTATTATTCCGCAACCCCTAAGCTAAAAACGGCACCGCTTCGCGGTGCAGCTTTTCTTACGTTCGCCGCAGTAACCCAAGACTACGCTCCGCTACGTCTTAGGTAACTGATGTAAAACCCCTACGGGATTTCTCCTTACTAAATCAGGTACAGTACGTTACAACCCTCACCAACTCTTCCTGATTCCCACCTGCCAGTTGCGCCCCGGTGCTGGCTGAAAGTAGCGGTTGCCGAAGCGGGGGTTGAGGTCGTTACCGAAGCTCATGCGCTGGTTCAGGAGGTTAGCGCCGGTCAGGAATATATCCAGACCCTTTTCATTCCGGTAGCCCAATCTGGCCCTCAGCAGATGAAAGTTTTCGGCGAATACATCGTTGGCATCGTTCAGCGGAATTGCGTCGGTGTAGTTGTGGAAGATGCTCAGGTAGAGGCCGTTTTTGAGGTTCAGGTTGGCTTCCAGGTTTAAGGTATGCGGCGCTGCACCGGGAACGGTGTTACCGGAAAAATCGGTGCCGCGTTGCTGGAAGTCCTCGTAGGTGAAGTTGTAGTAGGTGTAGGAGGCGTAGAAATTCAGGCCTACCGGGTCATTAAAGCGGTTCAGCGCATTGAGAGTAAGGGCCACCTCTACTCCGTTTTGACTGGTTTCTCCAGCATTCTGGAACAGCTGGGTACCGCGCTCATCGGTGAAGCTGGTGATGGCTTCGTCGAGGGCGAAATGGAAGATGTTGACCTCCGCAAACAGTTTGGCTGTGGCCTTCGTCCGAAAACCAATTTCGTAGTTCGTCCCGATTTCCGGGTCCAGGTCAACGTTCAGGCTGCCTTCGTTGGTGCGAAATTCATCCAGCGTTGGCGGGCTGAAGCCATCGGTACGGCTGGCGTAGAGGTACCCGAATTCAAACGTGTAACCGGCGGCTAACCGCAACGAAAGCGGGCGGCTGGCGGAGAATTCCGTCTCTCCTGTGTTGCCGTCGGCGTCAAAGGTCCGGTCGATGGTGTAATCCAGCTGGCTACTGCTGAAGCCCAGATTGAAATCCCATTGCCCCGGCGTATACCGCAGTTGGCCAAAGAGTAAACCTTCCTGACTATACACCTCATCGCTGAAATTAAGGTCTCCCGGCCGGGTACCGTCGGGGTTGGTGAAGTTCTGGCCGGTACGGTACTGGAGGCGGCTTTCTACCCCGAAGGCAAGGTCCAGATCGTCGCGCAGGAGCCTGCGGACGGAGAAACGGCCGCCTGCGCCCAGGTTAGCCTCCCGCTTATAGTCGAAATTGAAGGGATGGTCAAAGTAAAAGCCGGTGGTGTAAAGGGCAGTTTCTGTTTTCCAGCGGCCGAGGTACGTGCTGTTCGTCAGGCCGAGCAGTAAATTGTGGTAGTGGATGGAGGCGTTCTTGTCGGCACTTCCGGGGCGGGCCTGGCGTGGGTTTTCGGCAAACTGTTCGGCGGTTAATCCGCCCGGAAGCTCGTAGTCTAGTTTGGTGTACAGAGCGTGCAGTTTTGTTTCGTCGCCATTTTTCTTACCCTTAAGGGTGGTGCTGTACTGGAGGGTCAGCCGATCCATTGCGCTGTGGTCCCGGTAGCCGTCGGTGCGTTGGTAGCCTGCGCGAAACTGGCTGTGATTTTTAGCGTTTTCCGTTCGCTTTTGCAGCGTAAAGTCTCCCCGCAGGTAACCGAAAGACCCCGTCACTAAGCTTGCTTCCACGTACTTTTCCTTTGGCGCAAAAACGTCTTCCGCCATCTCATAGTCGGTCCCCAGAAGTAGCGTCCCCGCCGTACCGGGGCCATAAAATCCTCCGGATGGGCCTTTGATCACCTCTACCCGGTCGATGTTAACCGCATCCAGGAAGTTTAAGGGTACGTCCCCGCCCGGATCGCCGTACGGAATTCCGTTCCAGTACACCTGCGTATTCCGCACGCCAAAGGGCGCACGCAGCGAAGCTCCCCGGATGGCAATTCGGTAACTGCCAGTAGCCCGTTCCTCAAAGCGAACACCGGGCACCCGGTTGAGCGCACTAAGCAATGAAGACTCGTCGTACCGTTTTATTTCCCGTGTTCCAATTTTCGCCACGGGGGCCGCAGCGTACAGTTGGTCCTCCTGCCCGTAACCACTAACCGTGGCCAGTGGTGCATAATAAAGGGTAAGCGAGTCCGTAGTTTGGGCGCGGCCGCAGGTGCAATGTAAAAGGATAAAGAGCAGGGTTAGAAAACGCATCGGATCGGAGAGCTTGGGTTTGGGCGCGCAAAGGTAGGCTAAATTGTTGCGTGGCTTTGGTTTGGGATGATGATCTCCGGCTCAGTCACCAGATCGCTCGGAGTTGCGAGGGGCTGATCTCAGCCTTCGGCTTCGATCAACCCCTCGCTAAAAGACGTACCCCTTCGGGGCACTTTATACACGTAAGCCAAACTATTTGACTAATTGATTACCTGACTGTTTGACTAAAATACTCCCCACATTCCCCCCAAAGCCAGTAGCATTAATCAACACACTACCCAAAGCCCAGGGCGTAGAGGGCGTACTCCGCCACGGAAGTGGGCAGTATTTCCCTGCCTTCATCATCTCCAACGCTGCCGTGATGGCCAGCGGACCGCTTGCGCCGAAGGTATGCCCGGTTGCCCACTTAAAGGAAGCCATACAGAAGTCTTCAGGTACAGCAGCGTAAAGCGCATTCACAGCATTCACCTCCGCCATATCTCCACGCTTGGTGCCTGGGGCGTGCGCAACGATAACATCGGGCCAACCGGCTTCCTGGATTAAGTCCGTCATGGACCGTTCCAGTGCCTTTCCCTCCGCACTAATGCCCGTTGCGGTGGGGCTGGCCTCGCGGGCGAAAGCAATGCCGCCGACCTCAAAGCCCGTCTTGCTGGCCTCGGCACTAACCGACAGGGCCAAAAACGCCGCCCCCTCCCCCACTACCATCCCCGAAGGGGGCGTTGTTAGTGGCCGGCAGGCATGCCCGGTCTCCGGCACTGCTCCGTAAATCCGCAAGGCTTCCATCTGCCGCAGGGTAAATTCGGTAATCGGAGCCTCCGCCCCACCCACCAGCACGCGCTCCGCCATCCCCGCCCGCAGCAGGGCAATACCGTGCAGGATAGCATGCATCCCTGAAGAACAGGTCATGCTCATGCTGCTCGCCAAAGATGAAGTATCAAAGTAGTTCGCCAGCGCGAAGCCGATGCTGCCCAGGGTAGTCTGCGGGGAGGTGCGCAACGAAGCCGTCCCGGTCTCCGCAAAATGCCGAAACCCATCCTCCCACTTCCCCGTCGGCCCGCGGGAACAACCCACGATTATGCTGAAGTCTTTGCCCGCCCAGCCTGCCTGCTGTACCGCCTCGTCCGCCGCATGGAGCGCCAGCAGGCTTGTGCGGTCAGGTCCAATCCGTTCAGCAAAGTCAGCAATACCTTCATGACTTGGCAACGAAGCAATACGGTACACTGGCATCTTGGTAGTTTCATCTACCGACCAAGTAGATTTACCTGACGAATAACTACCCCAGGCCTCCTCCGAGCTATTGCCCGCAGCCGAAATACTTCCGTAGCCCTGGATATTTATTTTCATTGGGCCGCGAAGGTACGGTACCTATCCTGATCAAAAAGCAACAGCCCCGCCACTC
>CAYWMW010000413.1:0-3622 GCA_964458975.1 uncultured Lewinella sp.
GTTTCTTGTTGAAAATTTAAAACCTCATTCCGCAAAGCGGAATGAGGTTTTAAATTTTCAACAAGAAACGTAACTAGACCTAATTGCCGAGGTAATTCTTAAGCAACTTAGAGCGGTTAGCCCCCCGCAGTTTATTAATCGCCTTGTCCTTAATCTGACGCACGCGTTCACGGGTGAGGCCGAACTTTTCGCCGATGTCTTCGAGGCTCATCGGGTGTTCTACGCCGATGCCGTAGTAGAGCTTGATCACGTCGCACTGGCGCTCGGTGAGGGTGCCGAGGCTGCGGTCGATCTCGCGGCGGAGGGATTCTTTGTACTCCAGCGCTTTGTCGGTGCCGGGGGTGGCGGTGTTGGCCAGTACGTCGAGCAGGCTGTTGTCTTCGCCTTCCACGAAGGGAGCATCCATGGATACGTGGCGGGCGGCGACGCCGAGGGTGGTTTCTACTTCTTCGGGGCTGATTTCGAGCTGGGCGGCGAGTTCTTCGCTGCTGGGCTCGCGCTCGTAGGTCTGCTCCAGCATGGAGAAGGCCTTATTGATTTTGTTGAGGCTACCGACTTTGTTCAGCGGCAGGCGGACGATCCGGCTCTGCTCGGCCAGGGCCTGGAGGATGGACTGGCGAATCCACCAAACGGCGTAGGAGATGAACTTGAAGCCACGGGTTTCATCAAAGCGCTGAGCAGCCTTGATGAGGCCGAGGTTGCCCTCGTTGATGAGATCCGAAAGGGAAAGGCCCTGGTTCTGGTACTGCTTAGCTACGGAGACAACAAAGCGAAGGTTGGCTTTGGTAAGTTTCTCAAGCGCCAGCTGGTCGCCTTGCTTGATCCGCTTGGCCAAATCGACTTCTTCTTCGGGGGTCAGTAGATCGACTTTACCGATTTCTTGCAGGTATTTTTCGAGCGACTGACTCTCGCGATTCGTTATCGACTTGGTTATTTTAAGCTGTCTCATATAAAAAGGATAGTTTATGAAATGGGCGCAAAATTACGGGTAATTTCCCTAGGAATCAATAGCTTACCGCTACTTTTCGCGCCTATCCCTAGGCAAACACCGCAGGAGGCGAATAGGTTTGGTGAAAAAAGAATTTTGGTAGTCTCGTTTTATTTAGCTTAATTGCCCATTCTCATCCCCCCCCCAAACCACTGATATGGAACGTGTTAAGTTTACCTCGGAGTTTATCTGCCGGGCTTCCCCCAATATTGTTTACCAGTTTCTCACCGACCCGGCCTGCCTGACGCGCTGGTTTTGCGACGAGGTGGATATTAATGACCAGACCTACACCTTTGTGTGGAACGGCTCCGCCGAAGTTGCCGAACTCATCGAAGACAAAGAAGGCGTAATGGTCCGCTTCGCCTGGGAAGACGCGGACGACGACGACGAGTACCTGGAGTTCGACATCGGCAAAAGCCCGGTCACCGGCGAAACGATCGTCAACGTTACCGACTTTGCTGACGACGACGAAGTAGAAGACCAGCGTGCCCTCTGGCTCACGCAGCTTACGCGCATGAAAGGCGTAATGGGCGGGTAGGGCAGTACGGTAGTAGTGTTGTAGTAATATAGTAGTTGCCGCTGGTGGCTGCTTGCTTTACCCGTGGTACTCAACACCAACAGG
This sequence comes from uncultured Lewinella sp., assembly GCA_964458975.1. GTDB lineage: Bacteria > Bacteroidota > Bacteroidia > Chitinophagales > Saprospiraceae > Neolewinella. Next base: position 1,611 of record CAYWMW010000413.1, read on the forward strand.
TGCCACTACATGCTACCGCCTCCTTTCCGCCAGGCTACTGTGTCGTGCGGTAGCCACTACAAAACTACATTACTACAAGACTAAACTACTACTCCCTTGCCAAAAATGTACCAACTATCCACCTGTTCCACCTGCAAGCGCATCATTGGCGAACTGGGCGAGCAGCCGGACCTGGAAATCGTCAACATCAAGACCGACGCGATCACCGAAGAACAACTCGATGAAATGGCGAAGTTGGCCGGTAGCTACGAAAAGCTCTTCAGCCGCAACGCTCGTAAGTACCGCAGCCAGGGGCTCAATAAAAAAGAGCTGACGGAAGACGATTACCGCACGCTCATCCTCGGCGAGTACACTTTCCTGAAGCGCCCGGTCACCATCGTCGGCGATCAGATTTTCATCGGCAACCGCCCCAAAGCCATAGATGCTACCAAAGAAGCACTGGCAAAGTAGGTGGCGCGGCCGCAGGTGCAAAGAAGGTTGAAGGGTTTGTCTGCTTGAGCAAGCATCCGGACAACTGTCTTTTGTTGTTGACAGTACACTCTCAATCTGCCCGCTCCCGCTTGTAACCTCACCCCCAGCCCCTCTCCACAGGAGAGGGGAGTTGGTGGCCGCTGCGGCTTCGCCTTGCTGGTTCCTGCTGTCAGGACGAAGACCTTGGCTACTAACGATAGTAGTATGCACTTCCATTGCAGAAATAACATTCTTCGCTACGAGCGGAGCGAGCATCCTCGTCTCCCCTCTCCTGTGAAGAGGGGCCGGGGGTGAGGTTACGAGCGGAACGGACCAAAGGCTAGCATCAAACATAAAGGAGCACTTTTTTATCTCTCTAACTTCTAAACAAAATGCCCAACAGACAAGAAATAACCGCCTACTTCCAGTCCCTTCAGGACAACATCTGCTCCGCCCTCAGCGAAGCCGACGGCTCCGCCTTCCAGGAAGACAGCTGGGACCGCCCCGGTGGCGGCGGCGGCCGCGCCCGCGTCATCCGCGGAAACTACATCGAGAAGGGCGGGGTGAACTTCAGCGCCGTCCACGGAGATTTGCCGCCGCAGGCGGCGGCGAGCCTGCACGTCGACCCGGAGGAGACGGGCTTCTACGCCACCGGTGTCAGCATCGTGCTGCACCCCCGGAACCCGCACGTCCCGATCATCCACATGAACGTGCGCTACTTCGAGCTCGACGGTGGCCGCTTCTGGTTCGGTGGCGGTATTGACCTCACGCCGCACTACGTAGTACCGGAGCAGGCGGCCTTCTTCCACCAGCAACTCAAAAACACCTGCGACCGGTTCGACGAAGCCTACTACCCCAGGTTCAAGACCTGGGCGGACGACTACTTCTTCATCCCCCACCGCAACGAAACCAGGGGCGTGGGCGGCATCTTCTTCGACCGCCTGGAGCCCAAAACTGAAGGCAAAGACAAGCGCACCCTCTTCAACTTCACCGCTGCGGTGGGCGAAACCTTCGCCCCTACCTACCTAGAACTCCTGGGGATGAACAAAGACCTGCCCTTCACCGAGCGTGAAGCCGACTGGCAAAAACTCCGCCGGGGCCGCTACGTAGAGTTCAACCTCGTCTGGGACCGGGGCACGAAGTTCGGCCTCACGACCAACGGCCGTACCGAATCCATCCTGATGAGCCTCCCGCCGCTGGCGGGCTGGGAATATGACTTTCAGGCGGAGGCGGGTAGCCGGGAGGCGGAGACTTTGGAGGGGTTGGTTAAGGGGCGGGATTGGGTGGGGGCGAAACCGTAGCCTCGGCTTCAGCCGCTGGCTTGTAAAACAAGAAGGTGAACGTGAATTACGGAATAAGGAAGCTTTCCTGTGTGTGCATAACGAGATGCACGATTACCACAGTTTTGCCGCCTGCCACGTCTCCCCTCTCCCGAGGACCTCGGAAGAAATGCGAAGCAAGTTCTGTAGAAGCCGCGCAGCGAAAGGGGCCGGGGGAGAGGGAGATTCGTGCATCTCGTTATACAATGGTCCGCTACGATTTTAGGCGGCTCGCGCCCGAAA
>CAYWMW010000414.1:0-3617 GCA_964458975.1 uncultured Lewinella sp.
GACTCCAAACTCCCGACTCCATGACTCCCCTAAACCTTCCCATCCCGAGAAAGCAACACGGCCACCGTACGGGTAGTATCGAACTGCGAGCAAATAATGATGATCGCTACCGTGATCGGTACACTGAGCAGCATCCCGATCACGCCCCACAGCATTGACCAGAGGATGAGCGAAAGGACCACCACCAGCGGACTGATGTTGAGGTTGTCCCCCATCAGCCGGGGCTCCAGGATGTTGCCGACCAGTAGCTGAATGGCCGTTACACCAATGATGATAACGAGGAAGGGCGTCAGGGTATCAAACTGCACCAGGGCGAGAAAGCCGGGCAGTAGGGTTGCGGTGATCGAGCCGATCGTTGGGACGTAGTTGAACAGGAACACCAAAAAAGCCCAGAACAAAGCATAGTCTACCCCAACGAAGTAAAAAACGATCCAACTCAGCAGCGCCGTAAGCAGGCTGGTAAAGGTCTTTACGCCCAGGTAAGTCCGCATGGCGCTGTTCACTTTGCTTAGTACAACAGAGAGGCGGTTGGTTTCCTGAAGCGGCAGGCCGAGGGCGGCCATTTTCTTGCCGAAAGCTCCCTGCTCAATGAGGAAGAAGACAACGTAAAGCAGCACCAGCAATAGCCCTTTGGCGAAGTTCGTGAAGCCGTTCAGTAATTCAGAAGAATACTCCCAGAGTTGGGCGTAGAGTTCGAGGCTGTCTAGCGTAGGGGCATCTTCCAGGCCGAGTTGGGCGTACACCCGGCTAATTTGAGCATCGATTTTTGGGATGTACTTCTGGCTGTCTTCCACAAAACCGGTGATGGTCTCCACGATCGTATCTCCAACGACGTAGAGCGTCAGCCCGATAAAGATGAGCGACATGCTCAGGGTTACCGCTCCCGGCAGGTGTTTCCCGATCCAGGGGAGCTTATTGAACTCCCGGTCGAGCGCGTTCACCAGGTACCAAATCACGAGCGCCATGAAGATGGGTACCAGGTAGTCTTTACCGATCACGATCAGTACGATAATCAGGGCGATGGTGATCAGCCAGGCGGCAACGCGTTGTATGTTCATCGGGGAGAGGGGAAGAGTGGTTTTGTGGTTCCGTAGCGTGTAGGGATTAAACTGATCTCAGGGTTGGTTCATTGCTTTCAAAAACCATTCCTTGCACCTGCGGCCCCGCCTAATAAATATTTATTTCATGAAACAGCAATCAGCGCAAACTATCCTTCAAAAATAATAACGCCGTCGGCAAAGTCTTCAATGAAACCGAGGCAATTTTTGCGCGGTTTACAGATCAGGTAACCCCGGCAATCGTAGAGGTACTGCCCGAAAGGGCTCTCCATCAGGTACACAAAGCGGCCCTCCTTCCACGGGAAACGGGTGATGTACGTGGCCGAATAATCGCGCGCCAGGTTCACCAGCCATTCCGCAGGTTTGTCGTACGCCTCGCACAGAATCGGGCGGGGCAGGCCGGAGCTGACGCGCAGCAGGCGCTTGCAGGTGATGCGGATTACGGCGTCCGCGTTTCCACAATCCTCCCCCTGGTAATTTTGCATGTACTCAAACCCGATACTGATGCGGGTGCCGGCCTCCAGCGGTTCCCCCCGGGGCGGAATGCCGACCAGGAACAAATTTCCGGCATCGGTTTCCAGTAAAATGCCGCAGCCGTCCGTTCCGTCGTAATTGCGGACCTCCACGCCTAAATGACAGGCGTTGGAAGCCGGAGGTAAAGGGGGCGCGGAAGTTGTTGAACGTAAAAGATAAGGCGCGTAAACCGTCGGCGGAATCTCTGGCGGCAAAAAAGGGCCGGTCATCTCCAGGTCTTCAAAGTTGATCATTTCCTCTTCCGGTTTTTCTGGCGCGGCCGCAGGTGCAGGGGAAGGTTGTTCGGCACCGGATAAAGCTGGTTCGTAGGGTGCTACAACTACTTTAGGGCCTCCGCAAGCAAAAATTAAGAGGGCCCACACGGCGAGAAAAAAACACGACTTTTTCAATACTAAGTTATTTACTCGGCAAACTACTACTATCCTGACATAGTTAAGTGTTATGCGTGCTTAAAATTTGCTATTTTTGCCCGTCTGAAGGAAGTCTCCTTTCTTCTGCCTAACTAAAACAAATCAAAAATCCCACATGAGCGGAACCAAAATCACCCTCGCCAACGGCAAACTGAACGTACCCAACGATCCCATTATTCCCTTCATCGAAGGTGACGGCATTGGTCCTGACATCTGGGCGGCCGCCAGCCGCGTACTCGAAGCTGCGGTCAACAAAGCATACGACGGCAAGAAGTCCATCGTCTGGAAAGAAGTCCTAGCCGGGCAGAAAGCCATGGACAAGACCGGAGAATGGTTGCCCCAGGCAACCCTGGATGCGATCGACGAGTACCTCGTCTCCATCAAAGGCCCCCTCACCACGCCCGTAGGCGGCGGCATCCGCTCCCTAAACGTCGCCCTGCGCCAGAAGCTCGACCTCTACGCCTGTGTGCGCCCGGTGCAGTACTTCGCCGGCGTCCCCAGCCCCGTTAAGAACCCCGAGCACGTAGACATGATCATCTTCCGCGAAAACACGGAAGACATCTACGCCGGCATCGAATTCGCTGAAGGCACCGACGACAACGCCGCCTTCCTGCAGTGGCTCAAAGAAAACTACCCCGAGCGCTACGCCAAAGTACGTTTCCCCAACACAACTGGCCTTGGCATCAAGCCCGTATCACAGGAAGGTACCAACCGCCTCGTGAAGGCCGCCATCCAGTACGCTGTTGACAACAACAAAGACAGCGTAACCCTCGTCCATAAGGGCAACATCATGAAGTTCACCGAAGGCGCTTTCCGCGACTGGGGCTACGAGTGTGCCGCACAGGACTTCGGCGGCGAAGAACTCGACGGTGGCCCGTGGCACGTCATCAAGCACGACGGCCGCGAGATCATCGTGAAAGACGTAATTGCCGACGCGATGCTCCAGCAGATCATCCTCCGCCCGAAAGAGTACGGCGTGATCGCGACCCTCAACCTCAACGGAGACTACATCTCCGACGCCCTCGCCGCGCAGGTAGGTGGTATCGGCATCGCCCCCGGTGCCAACATCAACTACAGCACCGGTGTGTCCATCTTCGAGGCCACCCACGGTACCGCCCCGAAGTACGCCGGCCAGGACAAGGTGAACCCCTCTTCCGTCATCCTCTCCGGAGAGATGATGTTCCGCTACATGGGCTGGACCGAAGCGGCCGACCTCATCATCAAGGGCCTCAACGGAGCCATCGGCTCCAAGCGCGTAACTTATGACTTCGAGCGCCTCATGGACGGTGCCACGCTGCTGAAGTGCTCTGAGTTCGGCGACGAGCTAATCAAGCACATGTAATGGGTGCCGTTCTGGTTTCTTGTTTTTTCACTTCACTATTTGGCGCAAGGCGCCAAACAGTGAAGTGAAAAAACAAGAAACCAGAACCACAAGATAGTAACCGATTAAACTGAGCTGGTTTACGGTTAATCTAAGGGCTTCCACTAACCGGTGGAGGCCCTTTTTTATCCCTTGGGCGCACCCCACTCCCCATCCCGTAGGGATCAAACGATAGTAACCCCGGACGGAGGAAGATGCGTTAGCATCTACCGTAGTCCGGGGAAAGGCCAGGCG
>CAYWMW010000415.1:0-3590 GCA_964458975.1 uncultured Lewinella sp.
TTTTGGTAAAGGCTTGACTTTAGACACGGCTCTTAAAAACCTCCCCCAGCACCTGCGGCCGCGCCACCAAAAACCACCCTCCACAAAACCACCGAACCACAAAACCACTCACCCCTCCCCCAGCATCTCACCATACCCAACAATGTGCTTATACCCCTCCTCCCGAACTTCAGCTTCCAGGCCGTGCTTCAGCGCAATCTCCACCATTTCGGCGGCTTCCATGCTACCGCTTTTGAGCAGGGCGCGGCTAAGGTCTTTGAGTAGTGGCATTTGGCCCACCAGCAGTTCCTTGGTTTCCGCGACCATCCGGACCATCAGTTTTTCGATCTTGGAATCGGTGATGGAGTGCTTCATTTCGGCGGAGGGCAAATCGAGGTTCCAGACGGACTGGAACTCATCGTCAAAACCGTAGCGGCGGACGAACTCGATGGCGAGCCTGGTGGCTTCCTCGCGGTCGCTGCGGCGGCCGACGCTGGCGTTTTCTTTGCCAAAAACGAGCTCTTCGGCGATGCCACCAGCCAGGTAGATGCGGATCTTGTCCAGCATCGCACCTTTAGTAACGTGAATCTGGTGCGGGAAGGTAAAACCGCCGGCGTAGCTGCTGGCTACTTTGCTCTTCAGTTGCAGCGGCGCCATACCGGTCCGGGCCATGTACACCACCGCGTGGCCGCACTCGTGTACGGAGATATTGGCCACCGTATCGTGGAGGTTAGACTGGCGAATTTTATCGATCCGGCCCACGTAAGGCACTTCTACTTTCTGGCCCTTAAACTCAGCAGAAATGACCTGTTGTTCTGCATCGTAGTCTACCGTGATGTGTCCGGCCGAATCCATAATCGCTGCGTACATGAACTTACTCAGGTTGGCCTCCAGGATGTCTACGATAGAGCTGAACACCGGGCGTACGCCCTGCACCGGGAATACGCCGTTGCGGTAGATCAGTTCGTTGATCGCTTCGCCAACTTCCAGCGTAATGCCGACTTTTTCCTTCATCCCTTTCGCGATTCGCTTGATTTCTTTTTCGATGAGGCGCTCGAAGTCTATCCGGCGTAAAGATTTGTAGATCAGGTGAATGTTGCCAAAACGCGCCACTTGTTCGGGGCGAAATTTATGGGCCAGGGCGTTCTTGATGTCTACCATCGTGATCTTCTTGGTGAAGGCGTGGTAGATGTCGGCATCGATGTCCGCTTCGCTGGTTTGGTTGGCCATCTCGAAGGCTTCGTCGAGGTTACCGGAGATGATGATGAGGGTCTTTGAATGGTCTACGGGTTCGTAGATGTTCTTGTTTTCCTTGGCCTCCAGAATCATGGCGATCATCTGCTCCTCGTCGAGATCCACCAACTCGGAAATTTCCAGATCGAGGCCGAGGTTGGACTTCAGGGAGATGGCATCCCAGCTGCTCAGGCCGCTGCTTTCGGCGACCTCCTCCCCTTTTTCGCGGGCGCGGGCGTTGGTTTTTTTCTTACTGAAAAAATCGAATAAATAGGTATCGAAATCTTCTTTGGATTTGCGGCTCAGGCGGCCATCGCTGAGCAGCTCCCAGAAGTCGGTATACTTGGTTTGCTGGAGCGGATTGCCCTCGGGATCGAGGGTATTGAAGCGCTGGATTTCGTCGAAGAGAACGATGGCGGGCTTTTCGTCGTGGAGGCCATTTTTGCTCAAGATCTGGGTCACTGTATTGATCCAGCCGGATTTTTCGCTGTTGCTCAGTTCCACCTCCGTGAAGCGGTCCTGAAACTCCAGGAATTTGACCATTTTACGTACCAGATCGGTTTTGCCCACGCCGGTCATTCCCCAGAGGTTAATGATGACCGGGCGGGTCAGGATGTCGGGCATCAGGTACCAGACCTGGAGGTAATCGAGCACATCGTCAATGATGGCGTCGATACCGATGAACTCCTGTTTCAGGAATTCACCACAGGCTTCGAGCTTTGCTTTTTTGGCTTTTATTTCGGCTTTATCAATGGATATCATGGGTTTCTTTTGGGGCGCACACGCGGGTGCAATGTAAGGGTTTTGAGGGGCAAAGTTCGGTGGGCTAAACACTTTGGGTGTTTTAGTAGTTGCGGGGGTATTAGATTGATAGATATGGTAGTCAATTAATTGATCATGCTGCCGAAAGAATCTGCCCCCTCATTCTTGACCTAAAGTGTCCGAGACTACTCTATCTTCGCGCAAAAATAAAGCCCAGCTATGCTAGCCCAGCCCCTGAACGTTTTCAAATTTGGCGGAGCCTCCATCAAAGATGCCTCCGCAATTCGTAACGTTGCCAACATCTTAGAAACCTATAAAGGCAAGCGTTTGGTAATTGTTGTGTCCGCGATGGGCAAGACGACGAACGCGTTGGAAGTCGTAGCCCGCGCATACGCCAGCGGAGATATTGACACCGCCCGCAGGAAGCTCTCTGAACTGCACAATGCTACCATGACGACGGTGAGAGAGCTCTTTGAAGATACTCCGGCCAGTTTAGAAGCGTCGCTCAACGACTTATTCGTCAGTGTAGAGTGGGTCTTCGACGATCCGCCGAACGAGAGCTATGATTACGACTACGACCAGATCGTCTCCCTCGGCGAGTTGATTTCCAGCCAGATCGTTGCCGTTTACCTCAACCACACGGGCTTGCCCACCGGCTGGCTCGATGCGCGCGACTGCATCATTACCGACAACACCTACCGGGAAGGCTGGGTACAGTGGCCAGAAACACAGGGTCGTATTTCCGGGACCGTCCCTCCTCTGCTGGAGGAAGGAAAGTTCGTCCTCACCCAGGGCTTCATCGGTTCCACGACGGAGAACTTCACTACAACGCTCGGCCGGGAGGGCTCTGATTACTCCGCCGCCATCTTCAGCTACTGCCTCGATGCCGAAGCGATGAGCATCTGGAAAGACGTGCCCGGCGTCCTAACCGCCGATCCACGCTTGTTTGAGAACGTCTCCAAGGTAGACCGGCTCTCCTATAAGGAAGCCATCGAGATGACGTACTACGGCGCGAGCATCATTCACCCGAAGACGATCAAACCACTGCAAAATAAAAGTATTCCGCTGCACGTGCGCAGTTTTATTGACCCGACATCAACTGGTACAGAGATTACCGGTGAGGCGGGAGACACTTACCCGCCGATGGTTGCTGTGGAAAAAGAGCAGGCGCTGATAAATATCTCTACCCGCGACTTTAGTTTCGTAGCGGAGCACCACATCCGTGAGCTTTTTGAATACATCACCACCACCCGCCTGCAGGTGAACATGATGCAGAATACGGCCATCTCGTTCAACGTCGTGGTTAACGACATTGATGACCGGGTTGAACGCTTCTGCAAACTGGTAGAGAAGGACTTTAAAACCACCGTTGACCAAGACCTGGAACTCATCACCATCCGGCACTACACCAACGAAGTAGCGGATAGTATGCGGAGGGGCAAAGTGCAGTTGCTTGAAGGGCGGATGCCGCTTACTTTGCAGATGGTGGTTAAGGAGGTACCGGTGATTCGGCGGAAACGTTCTTGAGTGGTCAACTGATCGCTTAGGGGTTGCGGAATAGTAAGTTATTCTGGTGACCACGCAGTAGCAGCGAAGCTCAAATGAGTGATCGTGGT
>CAYWMW010000416.1:0-3582 GCA_964458975.1 uncultured Lewinella sp.
ACTTAGGGTGCTGCAACTAAACTAAAGACCGTTTTTCACTTTCGTCCAGGTGGGCATAGCATTACTAACATCAAACTGATGAAACTCCTCACAAGTATCTCCATATTCATAGTACTGGCCGTTAGCGCATCCTGCTCCTCAGACATCGGGGATCGCTCTACTTACACTATTCCACATCAGTACATCGGTAGAATTGCAGTTATTTACGACACTACCCAAAACATAACGGGCAGTACAAAAATTGGTCATCGGTATTACACTATACCCGATCACGGTATACTGTACACTAAAGACCCACCTAACTGGGGAGCATCTTTTAAAGGATTTTATGTGTTTACAACCATAAGACCGAGCGGTCGTATTGATACGCTTCCTTATATTTCTTTTTTACAAATACAGCAAAAAAAACTACCTCAAGGAGTAACAGATTCCACTGTTTGCGCCATGAACAGAGGATATGTTTCATATTTAATATACACTGATTCCTTAGGGAGGCGGCATAACATTCCTAACGGGTACGAGTTCTATGCAGTTGATACACTTAAAAATTATGCTTTATACGCAAAGTTCCCCAAAGAAGATTTCATCTACTATGGACGCAACAATTAATCTGGCAATTTAAATTTCGATATTACATATACCTTCCAAGGAACAACTCCAACGTTCTACCACTCCTCAAAAACCATCTCAGCACCCGCGCCCGCGCCCAAAAATCAAGCGCCTCCCTACCGAAATAGAGAGGCGCTTGATTATTGAAGGGCTTAATGACCCAGTCGGCGGACGAGCGAAGCTACGCAACGCTCGGCCGACGACTTGAAGTTGACGACTTAGTACGTCAGCTGCTCCTTGAAGAAGGTAATGAATTCTTCGACGGACATCGTACCCTTATCGCCCTCGCCCTGCACGCGTACGGCGACGCCACCGGCGTCTACTTCCTTCTCACCCACGATGAGCATAAAGGGAATGCGGTTGGTTTCGTTGTCGCGGATTTTGCGACCGATGGTCTCGTTGCGGTCGTCCACGAGGCCACGGATGTCGTGGGTGGCGAGTTGCTTGGAAACCTCGTGGCAGTAGTCGTTGAACTTCTCGCTGATCGGGAGGATGGCGAACTGATCGGGCGCGAGCCAGAGCGGAAACTTACCACCGGTGTGCTCGATGAGGATGGACGTGAAGCGCTCCAGCGAGCCGAAGGGTGCGCGGTGAATCATCACCGGGCGGTGCGGCTGGTTGTCGGAGCCGATGTACTCCAGCTCGAAGCGTTCGGGCAGGTTGTAATCTACCTGAACGGTACCGAGCTGCCAGCTACGGCCGAGGGCGTCGCGGACCATGAAGTCGAGCTTCGGGCCGTAAAAGGCCGCTTCGCCGTACTCGGTCACGGTCTTCATGTCGATCTCCTTGCAGGCATCGATGATGGCCTGTTCGGCGGTGTCCCAATTCTCCTTAGAGCCGATGTATTTTTCGGGTTTATTGGGGTCACGCAGGGAAATTTGGGCGGTTACGTCGTCGAAGCCGATGAGGTTGAGAACGTCCTTCACGATGTCGACTACGGCGATGAACTCGTCCTTCACCTGGTTGGGCATACAGAAGATGTGGGCATCATCCTGCGTGAAGCCGCGCACGCGGCTCAGGCCGTGTAGTTCGCCGGTTTGCTCGTAGCGGTAAACCGTTCCGAACTCAGCCAGGCGCAGGGGCAGCTCTTTGTAGGAGCGCGGGCGGAATTTATACATCTCGCAGTGATGCGGGCAGTTCATGGGCTTTAGCATGAACTCCTCGTCTACCCGGGGGGTCTTGATGGGCTGGAAGCTGTCTTCGCCGTATTTGTCCCAGTGGCCAGAAGTAACGTAGAGTTCCTTCTTGCCGATGTGCGGGGTAGTGACCTGCTGGTAGCCGGCGTTCTCTTGCTTCACCTTGAGGAAGTTGACGAGGCGCTCGCGCAGTTGGGTTCCCTTCGGGAGCCACATCGGGAGGCCCGCGCCGACCTTGTCGGAGAACATGAAGAGTTCTAGTTCCTTGCCGAGTTTGCGGTGGTCGCGCTTCTTGGCCTCCTCCAGCATTTCGAGGTATTCCTTCAGCTCTTTGGCTTTGGGGAAGGAGATGCCGGAGATGCGGGTGAGTTGCTTATTGTTCTCATCTCCACGCCAGAAAGCGCCGCCCACTTTCATGAGCTTGATGGCCTTGATCGCGCCCGTATTGGGGATGTGCGGGCCACGGCAGAGGTCGGTGAATTCGCCCTGGGTGTAGAACGTAATGGTGCCATCTTCGAGAGCGTCCAGCAGTTCCAGTTTGTACTCGTCGCCCTTTTCGGTGAAGTAGGCGATGGCATCAGCCTTGCTCACTTCCTTGCGGGTGAAGTCGTTTTTCTGGCGGGCCAGTTCGAGCATCTTTGCTTCGATCTTCGGGAAGTCGTCGGTGCTGATCACGGTGCCTTCGGGCGGCTCTACGTCGTAGAAGAAACCCTTCTCACTTGAGGGGCCGTAGCCGAATTTGATGCCGGGGTAGAGGGCTTCCAGGGCTTCGGCCATGAGGTGGGCCGTGGAGTGCCAGAAGGTTTCCTTGCCCTGCTGATCCCGCCAGGTGTGGAGGGCGAGGGTAGCGTCTTGGGTGAGGGGCAGTTCGCGGTCGGTCAGCTGGCCGTTTACCGTGGCGGAGACCACGTTGCGGGCCAGGCCTTCGGAGATGCTGCGGGCAATGTCCATCGCGGAGCTGCCGGGTTCGTACTGACGGACGTTACCGTCGGGAAAAGTGATGTTGATCATCAAGGGGTTGTTTAGTGCCTTCCTACAAACGAAGGCGGATTCAAGGGCGCAAAGGTAGTAATCCGCGTCGGTAGTTATATCAATTGTGTGCGGGGGCTAAACTCAAACAATAACCAGGGGAAAGCTAGCCTGCGGAAGGGGCAGCTCAGGAAAGTTTAAACCCGATTCGTTCTCAAAATGATTGTACCGACAAGCCATCACTCCCAGTTCTGTAAAAACTTTGTCTTAAAAGTGAGTAATTCACTGATTTTCAACGGCCTTTAGTTGACATCCTTTGGGGTATCCTTTATCTTTGGTATCCATTAAACATCTTTCATTATGCTAAGAGTTCTCGTATTAATATTCTCCATCTCGATCTTGGTGAGTTGTGCTACCAGTGGAATAATCAGTGGAGAACAAGGAGCCGCCACCAGCGAAACGATAAGTGACCCGGTAGACCTGACGGATTACCTGAACCGAATAGCGGGTGTACGGGTGGCCGGTAGCGGATATAATGCAGTAGTGACCATTCGTGGCCCCATTAGCCTCAACAGTGGCACAGGGCCACTTTACGTAGTTGATGGCAACATTCTCGGGCATGATTACGCTGAACTTTACAGCAACATTACCGTACCGGAAATTGCTAGTGTCAACGTATTGAAAGATGCATCTGATTTGGCCTTTTACGGGTCTCGTGGGGCGGCCGGTGTGATCGAGGTATCCCTTAAGCGCAGTATTGAGTGAGATATGTCCCGCCGCCCAGGCGTGTATAACAACGGTCCGCTACGGGGTAAATAGCCTTACTCTCTATTGCTAGGCTGTCTAATCTATCGCGTTCAACCCGTGG
>CAYWMW010000417.1:0-3559 GCA_964458975.1 uncultured Lewinella sp.
TGCTTCCGGGTCGCGTTGGTTCAGGATGTACTTCATCCCCGGATACTGTTGGCCCAGCTCAGCGTAGAGCAGGCAGCCGGGAAAATCGGTACTGCTTTGGTAACCGTCGAAAAGATCGTCGAAGTCGGTTTTTCCCGTCTCGAACAGTTCAATCCACTGGTTTCTTTTCACGGAGTTGCCAAACAGCTCCTGCATGTGGGCACAGTTGCCAAAACCGAGCGTTTGCAGGGCAACTTTGAGGGATGAGGTTCCCGTGCGGGGAACGCCTAAGGCTAAGACTTTTAAGGACATATTATTTGTTTTTAAGGGGTTAAGTCAGGTCGCCGAGGAAGTGCAGTCGTGAAATGACACTGCTAAAAGTGACAGGGTAGAGGCCATCTGTTTTCCGAAAAAAGATACAGTTTAGCCGCCCGGCGGACGAGCGAAGCTACGCAACGCTCGGCCGACGAGTTAACGCCCGAGAAGTGGATACCGCTCCCCCCGGAAAAGAATATCGAACTGGCCCCAGCTCTTCTCCCCCGTACCGAGGGCATCCTTGAAGTAGATGTCGGCCTCGAAGACGACCTCGTTGTCTGGGTAGGTGACCTCCACCATTTTACCGTGGCCGGGCTTCCCGCTGGCCCGGATGTTGCCGGACGTGATCAGGCGGTTGCCGTTGGGCAGCGCATCAACGTCGCTGGTGATGGGCGAGAACATCTCGGTGCCGCGTTCCTTGCCGTACTGCCATACCTGCGTGATGGTGCGGTTAGCTTCGTCAATTTTGTACTCTACGGCGCGGGAGTAGGAGGGCTTGGGGTCGAAATTCCTCCGCAGCCCGTTGTCGAACAAGAGTAAGTTTCCGTTGGGCAGAATGTTGAGAGCGTGCTGGCCGGTGGGCCAGTCGAAATCTTCGGCGGAGACCTTGCCCTGCTGCACTTCGCCGGGGTAAAGCTCGCCGCTCGGATCAACGGCGGCGAGGAGGTAATCGGTGGTATTCAGCCCCTTGCCGTCAAATCCGGCTTGGCCCCAGGCCACGTGCGGCGCGAGAATCCAGCGGAGGCCGTCGTCCGGGCCGATCTTTATCACCCCCTGGTTGCGGCCGGAAACCAGTACGGAGTTGTCCTTTACGCTCATCCCGATGGAGTTCACGTGGAACCAGTCCGTTGCCGGGTCCATGCCGTAGTCGGCGGGGAAGATCTGGCGATCAACCTTCAGGTACTTGCGCATATCCCACTCCTTTGCGGTGCGGTTGGTCATTCTGTCCCAGATCACGGCGTGATCAAAGCGAGTCGGGACTTTTCTGCCCTCACTCACCACGTAGGTATCCTTCTTGGAGCCGCCCATCAGGAGCATCCCGTTGGGCATTTCGATGATTTCGTGGTTGCCGGCGTTGCCCCACATCTGCTCTTCTTTGATGGTTCGGCCCAGGTTGTCTACCTCCAGCAATTTGATCCAGTTGAGGTAGAGCCAGTTGCCGTTTTTGAGGCGGTAGGGCGTGTAGGTAATTTGGCCCTGCTCGCTCATGTCCATGAACCAACGGATCACGCCCTGATCGTCGAACATGACGGTATAGGGCAGGAATTTGCCCTGGTTGGCAAGAAGGAGATCGACGAGGTGAAAGCCTTCTTCCATCTTTTCCGACTGAAGGGTGGTAACGTCGATGGTCGGGAAGCCGGGAGGAAGGGGCGTGGTGGTTACGGAGGTAGCCCCCTCGTATTCTTCACCGTCTTTACCGGTAAGGGTGATCTTCAGTTCGTTCTCCTGGTCGGGGTAGAGGCCGAGCACCGGGACTTCCTGAAAATTCAGGTACGCATCGAACTCCTGGACCACCGGCGTCTCCCCAGGTACGGTAATGGATACTTTGCAGGGCGTTTCTGTCCGGATTTGCAGTATGGCGCTCAGCGGAACACGGCCGTGGGGGTTAAGGGTCACCTTCACCGGGCTTTTCAGGATGTCTTCCAGCGAGGAAGCACCCTGATTACAGCTGGTGAAAATAGAAATTGTGCTGGCGCAAACCAGAAATATGAATAGGCGTAGAGGCATGCCGACTTGTTGAAGGATAGTTTATAAACTCAAGTAAGTACGCGAAGTTATAATTTGTTCGCGATTTTCTCAGCTAAACTGAGTGGACTATGGAGTCTAGGAATAATAAGTTGTTCTGGTGAAAATGAGTGGTTGTGGTTCTGACTGGATTCTAGGCGGTGCAAGCATAGATAGCTACGGTTGTGACATCTAAAATTAGACTGTCTAATCTGTTGTTCATCACCTCGCCCGCTAGTTTCTCGGGCCGGAGTAACCCACAGTCCCGGAGGGACATCTAGTTTAGCGAGGGGTGGAGCAAGCGGCGTTAGCCGCGCAGCGCAACCCCTCGACTTTTCAAGCAAGTTCAATAATCCCCGCATCAATAAGTACCCCACGGGCACTTACCCGGTTCAGATCGTTGAGGTTGAGCACCTTAATGGTGCCGAGTCCGATTTCCGTACGGGCAACGATCAAGCCGGAGGGGCGAAACTGAAAATGTTGGTGCCAGGCGTCTTTGCGCGGATTGTAGAGGCGGATGAGGGCTTCCTGAAACTCGTGCCAGGCGGCGATGCTGCTGCCTTTGCTCAGGTTGCAGAGCCGGCAGGCCAGGGCGAGGTTACTGAAAACGGTACCTCCGCCCTGTTTCTCGCTGATGATGTGATCGATGTGGTAGCTGGCAAAGGCAACGGCTTCGGGGACACAGCAGTATTCGCAGCAATGATCTGCTGCTTCTTTGATTTGCCGACGAAGAATTGCGGGGATGTAGGTCTTACTCACGCCTTCATCAAACGGCGGTAGGCACGGGCTTTTGCCATGCGTACCATGTGCTCGGCTACGCGGTAGTGCTCTAGCTCAATCTTTTCCTCGAAGGAAAGCAGGCCAGCTTCGTTCTTAGCGGAAAGCTCTTCCAGACGGGATTCTTCCGCTTCGCTGGTGCGCAGTTGCATCACGGTTTCCGGGGTAGGAAAATCCGAGAGTACATCGATAACCCGACTTAATAATTGGCTCTGTCCGGCCATAATAGGAAGCTTTGAGTGGTAAATATAACGGTTTTAGGACGGATAAAAGTTTACTGTAGTGGCTAATTGTATAATAATCAGGCGCGGACGCAGGTGCAGGGGGAGGTTAAAGACTACGTTAGAACCGCTAATTTAGTCGCTGCGGCGGACACCGAAAACCTTCTTTGCACCTGCGGCCGCGCCCAAATGAAGTCAAGTCGTCACCAAACTTGACTGGTGAGTCTAGCGTCTACTCGCCAGTCGAATCCTTAGCAAGGATGAATTCTTACAGATCTACAGTATAAGTAAGCACAAACTGTGGATTCCACGGGAACTTGGCGAATAGAGTCAATGGCGATTCGAATTTTACCATTCTCAATAGAGTTTATGGAATATAATGTACTGAAATCACTATAGCTTACGCTCAACGGATCAATGTAAATTTTTACAAAACTGGTGTCTCGAACATAGATTGTACCTTCTGGTAAGGGGATGTAGTTGGGGGGGGGGACAAAAAAAAAATATTTTTTTTGAAAAGGGGGGGGTGGGGGGGGGGAAAA
>CAYWMW010000418.1:0-3555 GCA_964458975.1 uncultured Lewinella sp.
GGGGCGTAACCCGAGACAACGCTACGCTGTGTCTCGGGGTACTAACGTTTAATCCCTACGGGATCATTCCCTCGTCAAACAGTATATGGTTGTATGGCTTTCAAGAAGCGGAGGTTTTATAAAGATCACCTCCGTTTGATCTCCTGTCGGATCATCTTCAGTTCCCGGCCCATCTCCCCGGTGACGGAGGCGTTTTCCTGAGCACGACGGACCAGGTAGGGCAACACCTCCGCTACCGGCCCGTACACCATGTACTTCGAGGCGTTGTAGCCGTCGGCGGCGAGGTTAAAGGTCAGGTTGCCGGACATACCGAGCAGCTGGGCGCAACGGATGTTCGGGTGGTTGCGTGGGATGTCGTTGTCGCGCAGCAGCTCGGTCATCAGGCGGACGGAGGCTTCGTTGTGCGTACCTACGCAGGTGGAAATTTCGTTGATGTGCTCGATGCAGTAACGTAAGGCAGCGTCGTAATCACGGTGGGTTGCTGCCAGGCTGGGCTGAATTGGTGATGGGTAGCCCATCTCTTTCGCGCGGGCATTCTCCTTGACCATGTAAGCCCCGCGTACCAGCTTGGTGCCTAGTTTGTAGCCGTTTTTACGGGCTTTTTCATGGCTCACCTTCAGGAATTCCAACCGGTCGTGGCGGTAGAGCTGAAAGGTATTGTGTACGATTATTTTTTCCCGATTATAGCGTGCCATCATCCGGTCAGCGAGCTGATCGATGGTGTTTTGCATCCAGCTTTCTTCGCCGTCGATGTAGACGTGGACGTTGCGTTTTTCGGCCTGGGCGCAGATGGCGTCGAGGCGCTTCAACGTTGCCTGCAATTGGGCCAGGGTTTCGTCGTCAAAATCCAGCGGAGCATCGTTGAAGTACGCGAGCATTTCATCGGGTGCCAGGGCCGTTATTTTGACAACGACGGCGTTGGCCGCAGGAGCTTCTGCGCTGAAATCGATACCGCGCAGGGTCTCCTTCATGAAGTTATTGTAGTCTTCGTCGGAGCTTTTGGCTTCCGCTCCGTAGTCCAGGATACTGGTTACGTTTTGTTCGTAGAGTTTATTGATGGTCGGCAGGGCGTTTACCAGGCTCGTTCCGCCCACGAACTGACGGTAGACGGTATTTTTCACGCCCCAGGCAGCTCCGGGAAGCCCCATTTTCACCGCTGGTACGCCGATGGCGGACATGATGTTGGTCAGCCAGGTTTTGCCCATCAGTTTGAACATCCGGCCGCTGTGCTTCAGGTCTGCGTCGGAGAGGTGTGCGAAGGTTTTTTCGGTGTTGCTGAAGTCGGGCAGCGGCCTGCGGCGCTGGTCTTCAACGTAGCCTTTTACGATCTCCTCGGCGAGGGGGAACTGCTTTACGGGGCCTCCTGATTTTTTCATGGTCTGCTGGTTAGAACGGGCAATATCGTGCTAACGGTTGGTTAGATGGTTAGGTTGTTGAAAATTTTGTGGGGGGGGGATGATTTAAAGCTGTTTTAGGGCGCGGCCGCAGGTGCGGAGTAGGGTTTTCGGGCATCGGATCCAGGAGGATAAGAAAGTTGTCACTACACTCGCCAGTCGAATTCTTTTTCGCCCTTATTTTGAAAGACCATTATTGTTTCTGCAAAAATCAATTGCCCGATACAAAACGAGGTAAAGCATCAAACAAAAAAGTTCGCCTGTCGAGTTTATTAAAGGAAAGTCCGCCGAATCCAGTTGCGTTCCAATAGCCCGAAGGCAGCGAGCAGGGCCATAAATATTGCTCCTCTAACCAGCATGGCATCCTGCGCAACGCCGCCCAGATAGACCGCCAAACTGGCCAGCGCGGCGTAGATCGCAATCCGCCCCCACGGGTAGTTGACCGGGAAGAACCGACGGGAGACCAGCCAGGCCAGGAAGCACATGACGACGAAGCAGGTGAGCATCGCCACCGCAGGCGCGATGATGCTGTACTGCCGCACAAACAACATACTGCCCCCAACCACGATCACACTGCCCACCAGGGCAATCCCTCCGCCGTAGATCGTTTTATCGGTAAGCTTGTAAGCAACGCTGAGGTTCGAGTAGAGCCCGAAGAAAAAATTGCCCGCCAGCAGAAAAGGAAGGACGTAGAGTCCGCCCCGGTTATCCGTATCAATCAGCACTTCAAGCCAGGGTAAAAAGAGTAAAATCCCCGCCGAAGCCAACGTAGCGATCAGGGCGTACGCCCGGGCCGCATCCGCATAAATGGTCTTATCTGCCAGCGCCAGGTCTTTACCCACCTGCCGGAAGAAGAAGGGTTCCGCCGCGTAGTTGTAAGCCGTTACGAAGAGGTTCAACAAAACAGCCAGCTTGGTCGCTGCGCTAAAGTCTCCCGCAAAGGCCAGGTTTTCGGTTACCGTTCCTCCGTGGTAAAACTTGATGATTGAGGGGGCAACCAAGAAGTTCGTGATGCCAGCAATAGCCACCACCGTAAGCGGAAAACTGTAGTTGAAATACGCCCGAAACGATGGTGCTCCTAAACTATCCTCCTCCGGTTTCCGAGTTCCGTAACGCCAAACACCATCCCCCAATAAAAGCAGGTACCGAAAAGCCGAGGCCAGTGCGACGCAAAGCAGGTAGTAGCCAACCTGGTAGCGTTCCTCATAGCCAAATCCCCAGTTTTCCACCGTCCAGTCTGAGTTCCAACGCCAGACGTACAGCAGCAGAAAAAACAGGAGGATATTCACGATCACGTTGCCCAGGTTGACCACCACGAAGAACCACGGCCGCTGCTCCAGCCGCAGGCGCGCCAACGGAACTGCACTGAGGGCATCGAAGCCAACGGTTGCCAGCACCAACCACACGTAAGGCACCCGGTCGGGGTACTGCAAAGCGTCCGCAATTTGCGGAGAGGCCACCAGCATGGAGCCCAGTACCACAACGGCAGCCACCAGCACCCACCGCTGGGCCTTCCGAAATACCGCCGCCGGGTCATATTCCTGCCGGCTAGCAAAGCGAAAAACCACCGTATCCATCCGGAAAACCAAGAAGGCGATCAGGAAAGCGGTGTAAAACATTAAGTCCCCCACCACCCCAAACTCAGCGGAAGACATCAGCTGAAGCAGAAAATACGTAGCCACCACAAAATTCAGCAGCCGCCCGAGGATGCTACTCAAGCCATAAATAATGGTCTCCCCACCAAGTTTTTTCAAAGACATGGCGCAAAGATAGACGGCGGGCGTACAGCCAACGAACCTATTTATAATTTGCATGGCTTCGGGTAGTATTCGTAAAAAAAGAGGGGGTTGGATTATTAGGATTTGAAGGATTAGAACAGGATTACTCCGTTGGCATTCTACTAAATCCTAATATAGTAGCCTCGGGTACCAGAGGTGAAATTTTCGTTGCGACAATTTTCGTCGAAGCGGGCCGCTCGGTCACTTCTGGTCAGGGGCGAAGCGGAATCAAAGCTCAACTTGCCACAATTTTGAAAATCACCTGAAGTGACCGAGTGTACTATAATCCTAACCCCTCTTTGTATTGTACCCTCCCATTGCGCTATCGGCAATCAAAAAAAGGGCAACACGTCTACCGCCACGGTCCTTTCGTCGAAAAGCAG
>CAYWMW010000419.1:0-3545 GCA_964458975.1 uncultured Lewinella sp.
AGGGCCGCGAGCGCCATTTTTTAAACGGATAACTTATTGTTCCGCAACCCCTTAATTTCAACCTTCTCCCCCATTCTAAACGTTGATTAACTATGGAAGCGATAAAACTTGAAAAACGGAAGTACAGTACCGACGAATACTTTCAACTGCTGAAGGGCAGCCGAGAGAAACTTGAACTCATTAACGGTGTCATTAGAATGATGTCCGGAGCGACCCGTAATCATAATGATATTGCCGCAAACACCTTTGTGGCTCTGCGAACTGCGGGTTCAGGTTGTTACATTACCGCCAGCGACACGGCAGTAGGCGTAGCAGAAACAGGGTCATATTTTTTCCCTGACATCAGTGCAACTTGTGAAGAGCCGACGTTTGAAGATCGTGGTATTGCAGTACTCAATAATCCCAATCTGATCATCGAGGTTTTATCGCTGAGTACCGAAAGGAAGGACAAGGGGGTTAAGTTCGAGGCGTACACGAAACTTAAGTCCCTGAAGGAATATATCCTGATCGACAGCAAAGCGCTTCAGGTACATGCCTACTACCGCCTTGAACAGGGTAGCTGGGAGATCGGCAATTATTTTAATCGTGAACAGCATGTTGAGGTTAAAACCCTCGGGGTGAGTGTACCGATGGCGACAATCTATGAAGGTGTTGAGTTTGAGGATGAAAACCAGTCTTAGCTAATGCCCCGCTACGCCATCTCCGACATCCACGGCTGCCCCAAAACCTTCCGTAAGCTCCTCAACGAAATCAACTTTAGCCAAGCAGACGAGCTCTTCTTGCTGGGCGACTACATCGATAAAGGCCCGGACGGAATGGGCGTGATCCAGCTGATCTGGGCGCTCGAAAGCCAGGGCCACAACATCACCTGTCTACGCGGCAACCACGAGCGGATGTTCACCAACGAAGTCGTTCGGGGCGAACACTCCGGCGTAATTCCCCGCCACCACCACGAAGAAGCTTGCCGCTGGATGCTCGGGCTGGACTACTACGCCGAAACACCCGGCTACTTCCTAGTTCACGCCGGCCTGAACTTCCGCCACGTCGATCCCCTCGAAGACACCTACTCCATGCTCTGGATTCGGTACTGGTACGACGAGCTCGACCGCGACTGGCTGGGCGACCGGATCATCGTACACGGGCATACACCGGAGCCGGTACATTCCGTCAAGTTCGGGATCGAGAATATGCAGCAGCGGCAGCGGGTTTGTATTGACTCGGGCTGTGCGCATTCGCATAAGGGGATGGGGTATCTGACGGCGCTTAACCTGGATACTGGTGAAGGGATGTTTGTACCATTTTGTGAGTAAAGAATAACTATCTTAGCCAGACAATCGTTTTAAGAACATGAATGTTACACCCAATCTCGACCGTAAGTTCTCAGAACAGGAATATTTTGACCTACTGATTAATTCAGAGATAAAATATGAATACGATAACGGAGCTATTACTATGATGGCTGGCGGTAAGCGCGCCCATAATTTAACACAGCGCAATACATTCTCTGCTTTAGACCGCGCTAAAAAAGATTGTATCGTTTACAATTCAGATACAGCTGTGTATATAGCAAAGCATAACAAATACTATTTCCCTGATATTACTGCGTTGTGTGGAGATGAGGAATATACCGACGAAGGTGGTATCGAACGCATTCTTAATCCACAACTACTGGTTGAGGTGCTCTCTAAGAGTACTGAGACTAAGGATACCGGAGAAAAATTCGACGCTTACAAAACACTAGACTCCTTCAAGGAATACGTGATGATTCACAGTAAAACCCCACACGTTCTTACCTACTACAAAGAAGAAAAAGGGCTCTGGCGGATCGGTAACTACTACAAAATGGACCAAGAAGTTGAGTTTCTGACCCTAGGCGTAAAAATCCCCATGTCCATCATTTACGCTGGAGTTATCTTTTCAGAAAACGGTTAGTTCAACACTGATTATGTGCTGTTTCCTTATTCAACGGGCTGGTCGAAACGTTAGTTTCTTCCAGCCCGTTGAATAAGGAAACGGCACCTGTCAAATAGCCTGCAAAATATCATACTGCGCAATCAGGTGCATCCGCCCCAAAGCATCCTTAGCCACAACGGCGGGGTTTTCTTTGGTGAGGTGCTTACCGAGTTCAGAGAGGGTCAGGTCACTGGTGATCTCCGGGAAGGGCGCGCGCATGATGTCGGCAACGGTTTTCTCGGAGTTCTCCATCGGGTTGGCCAGCAGGTAATTCAGCACGTCTGTTTCAAGGATGCTGCCGACTACTTTTTCTTCCGCCATGACGGGCATCTGGGAGAACTCGTGCTCCTTCATCATTTTGAGGGCTTCGCGGACGGTGGCGGTTTTCGCGATGCCGGAGAAGTTGGCTTCTTTCTTGTCGGCAATGAGGTCCCGCACGCGGAGTTCGGTTTCCAGGAAACCCCGGTCGCGCATCCAGTCGTCGTTGTAGAGTTTACCGATGTAGCGGCTGCCGTGGTCGTGGATGACGACTACGACGAGGTCGTCCGGTTTAAGCTCGTCCTTCATTTGCAGGAGGCCGGCGACCGCGCTTCCGGCGGAGTAGCCGAGCAAAAGACCTTCCTCACGGGCGAGGCGGCGGGCCATCACAGCGCCGTCCTTATCGGTCACCTTCTCGAAGTGGTCGATAATGCTGAAGTCGACGTTTTTCGGGAGGATGTCTTCGCCGATGCCTTCGGTGATGTAGGGGTAGATTTCCTTCTCGTCGAACTCACCGGTTTCGTGGTATTTTTTGAAGACGGAGCCGTAGGTATCAACGCCCCAGACTTTCACGTCGGCGTTCTGTTCTTTGAGGTATTTGCCGGTGCCGGAAATCGTTCCTCCGGTACCTACCCCAACGATCATGTGGGTGATTTTGCCGTCGGTCTGCTTCCAGATTTCGGGGCCGGTGCTTTCGTAGTGGGCCTTGCGGTTGCTCAGGTTATCGTACTGGTTGAACCAGAAGCTGTTGGGGATTTCCTTGCTCAGGCGTTCGGCGACGGAGTAGTAGCTGCGGGGGTCTTCGGGCGTAACGTTGGTGGGGCAAACGATCACTTCGGCGCCCATTGCCCGGAGAATATCGAATTTCTCCTTACTCTGCTTATCAGATGTAGTAAAGATGCAGCGGTAGCCCTTCACACAGCCAGCGAGGGCCAGGCCCATACCTGTGTTTCCGGAGGTACACTCAATGATGGTCCCGCCGGGTTTGAGGCGGCCATCGGCTTCGGCATCCTCCACCATTTTCAGGCCCATACGGTCTTTGATGGAGTGGCCGGGGTTGAAGGTTTCTACCTTCATCAGTACCCGACAGGGCAACTCACTGACTACTTTATTCAGCTGAACCATGGGGGTGTTACCGATGGTTTCTAGGATATTATTTTTTACGTCCATTTTCTTGGTTGGTTTGGGGTGGGCGAAATTAGTCATTTAGTTTGGTAGTGCCTTAAGGGGGAAACTGCTGCACATGGCAACGCTGAGCGTTGCTGCGGCACATAACGAGGGGGCGTAACCCGAGACAACGCTACGCTGTGTCTCGGGGTACTAACGTTTAATCC
>CAYWMW010000420.1:0-3543 GCA_964458975.1 uncultured Lewinella sp.
CTAGTTCCTAGTTGCTAAACAGCTGCCATCTTCAGCAACTCAATGGTCTTCTTGATCCCCTCTTCTTCGGAGAGGTCTTCGCCTTCGTACTCCACCCCGATCCAGCCGGTGTAGCCAGCGTCTTTTACGGTTTTGAGGATGCGTTTGTAGTCAGATTCTTTTTCCCAGCCGTCGGCGTCGAAGACGTTGGCCTTGGCGGAGACCGCCTTTGCGTAGGGCATCAGGTCCTTCACGCCCTGGTAGCGATCGTATTCTTCGAGGCAGTTTCGCCAGTTTCCTTCTTCGCGGGTGATGCAGAAGTTGCCGAAATCGGGCAGGGTTCCGCAGTTGTCCATGCCGGTATTTTTGATTACGCTTGCGAGCCACGCACCGTTGGAGCTGTAGCCGCCGTGGTTCTCCACGATCACGTTCATGCCCTGGGTTTTACCGTATTCGGAGAGCTTGGCGAGGCCTTCGGTGGCGGCTTTGGCTACTTCCTCGGCGGTGCCATCGCCTGCGGCGTTGACGCGGATGCTGTGGCAACCGAGGTACTTGGCCGCGTCGATCCATTTGTGGTGATTTTCTACGGCTTGCATCCGTTTTTTTGCGTCTGCGTCTCCGAGTTGGCCTTCGCCGTCGCACATGATGAGCACGGAGGTTACGCCGTTGTCGTCGGCCCGTTGCTTCATCTGCTTCAGGTAGTCCATGTCGGTGGCCTTGTCCTTAAAAAACTGGTTCACGTACTCGATGCCGGTGAGGCCGAAGGTTTCGCGAGCCGTTTTGGCGAAGTCCAGGTTGTCCAGCTTACCGTCGAAGAAGGTTTTGTGGAGGCTCCACTGTGCGAGGCTGATGTCGAACCATAAGTCGGAGATGGGCGCGGCCGCAGGTTCCGGGGAGGTTTTCGTGGCCACGTCGCCTGCGGAGGCAGCCCCGTCTCCACAACTGAGCAGACCGGTCGTACCGAGCAGGCCGAGGGCCAGACCCGCTTTGGAGGAAGTGCGGAGGAAGTTTCGTCTTTGCATGAATGTGTCTTTTTGGTGGTGTAGAGATACGGATTTTTTTTGGGTTGCTTGGCCAGCTGCACGCAGTGGCCTGGCTTTAGCCGGACATTGACGGGTAGCGATTCTTGGCCAACGACGCGCCGGGGTGGGATTCTTGGTTAGGGGAGATCCTCCAGGCTGGCCGGGTTCGTCTTCTGACTATCGACGCGGATAATCTCCACGGTCAGTTGCTTTTCCTCCACGGTAAAGATGATGCGGTAGGACCATTTCAGTACTCGGCGATAAACCGTCTTGCTGCTGTGTCCTTGTAGTAGGCCGTTGGCTTCCGGCGATTGTGACAACTTGGCGATCTCTGCTTCCAGACCATCTTTTACGTACTCCGCTGTCTCGAACGAGACATGGTCATAAAGGTAATCGTAGATGTCGCGAAGATTGTCCTGGGCGGTAGTCGATAATACTATCTGGTACGTTGGCCCCATTGCGCGGATTCTTTTTGGAAGTCTTCAAAAGTGACGAACTCGCCACGGCGTACTGCTTCGACTTCCTTATCCAGGATGGCCGTCAGTTCCGATGACGTTCGGGGTGTCCCGGTCACTACGTCGTAGCTAACGATCGGGTCTTCTTCGACTTTCGCTTCCTGCTTCGCCCGGTAAGTCCCCACCATAGCGTGCACCGCCGCCAGAAAGTCATCGTCTAACTCATTAAGCCAGGTGGCTACTTCGCTGCGCATGTCGGTGGTACTCATAATTGGTATGGTTGCTTGGTCCATAAAGATAACGGATTTAGTTGGTAAAATGATTCATTGTGAAGGATGAGTGTGTATAACGAGATGTGGTCCGCGAACCGCCGGAGGGCAGGATTGGCTAAGGAACGCCAAATCAATAACTGTCCTGATTCGCTTCGCGGCTACTACGAAGGCTCCATCCCCGAAGTTGTCACCGTCGCCGACAAACCAGAACTGGAAAAGCTACGCCTCATCGAGCAGCTCGACGAAGACGATAAAGCCACCATCTTTTCCCTCGTTGAAAAGATGCTGACCAACAAGAAGTTCAAGGACTTTTTTGCTAAGAATGTGGCTAGTTTGTAGGAGAAGTGTTAAAGTTTGAGTTTTTCACTGATTCAGCGTTTACGCAGTTCTTTGGACATTTGCACAGCTTATTCGCCAAGTTAACGAACCTCAATTTGTCACAAAATTGTCAAACAGCAACTATTCTGCCTTCACTCATATATGTCTCTTTTGAGACACATTTGTAACTGATGTGTTTCATCTTCTACGGTCCCCAAAATGAAAAAGCCCGCGTCCAGATTACGGACAACGAGCTTCTTCAGCTTTTAAGTAAAACGCAGGATTTAGCGGATGATCAGAAGAAGACCGTGGCGGATTTGCTCTCGGCGTTTTTGTTAAAGGCTAATCTTTCTAAACAGCTAGCTGGGTAGCTCTAAAAAGCTTCTTATCATGTTGCTAGCCCCGACAACTTCATCTACGCTATTTATAAGTATTGGATGTCTTAGATTAGTGACCTCTTCAAATGCACCGTCGATGTACTTAGCAATATCTGATTTTGAAAGCTGGTCAAAGCCTCTACCTTTAAAGTCAATGATATCACAAATATTCTGACATAGGTTCAAAAAGCTTCCTAGCCTATTATTTTGGTTTAACACCAAAATGTGTGGCAAGGAATACTTGATTCTAGCATATAAAGCAACTATCACTTCCTTTCTGCTAGTGTCGGTACCTCTCTTTTTAAAAGAGGCGATCCACTCTAATCTTGCAGCTTGCTTTTCTGCTGAATTAAGGCTTTGCCAGTTTAACTGGCTGCTAAGTTGACGGACTACCTCTAGTCGACTACCAACTGCCTTTACAAAACTATCATTATCCTTGTTTTCCTCAATCGAATGAGTATAGGATTCATTCAGAAAAGAAAGATACTTCTTGATGTGATTATCCTGCATAATTCATCTTAAGGAACGTATTCCATGTAAATTTTCCTGATGGTTGTAGGTACACCCCCGTAATCAACTACAAAATCAGGGTCTACTGCGGTCACACGGAATTTTGATTTAGATTTAAATAATACTTCTGCTTCACCTGGAAGGCAACTTATTCCACAGATGTCGTAGGCTATGGGATTTGAGATTTCATAAACAACGTTCCCACTGTTACCGATGGAAAAGTCATAGGCAACATCAGCGTCTGTTGAACTGGATTTAAAATCTTTGAATGTAATATCGTCTCCAGGATTCCAAGTCCTGGCAATATCTGCTTCGACCCCATATACTCCACGCTGAACATTACCTCCGCCGTAAGGCGTCAATTTCGAAAGACCGTTATTTAAAAGTTCTTTAAAACCTAAATGCTTAGGTTCCGGAGTTCCTCTTAAAGCGGTATTTAATGGTCCATACGCATTTGTCGTGTAGTGCCGAATTGCTGTAAGCTCCTCAACAGGTATATGAGTGAATAAGCTTGGTAGGCCCGCTGAGATAACATCTTGCTTAGCCAATAAAACAAGCGGATCACTAAAAAATTCTAGCGCATTCAGATTCGTCCGATACGCCCCAGGAT
>CAYWMW010000421.1:0-3542 GCA_964458975.1 uncultured Lewinella sp.
CACCTCTGGATCAATGAAGATACTTACACCATCAACCGCCTCAATCTGGAGTTCAGTAAGTACCCGCTGAAGTTCTTCGATGCCTTTCGTTTACAGCAGGAATACGTGCAGCACGCAGACAGCCTCTGGACGGTAGAGAAACAGGTCTTCGAGTACGTCGCTAAACAAGGAAAACGGGCCACCTTCAAGGGCAACACCACCCTACGGTATTCTGATTATGAGCACAACTACCCGTTTCCGCCCAAGTTTTTTGGTAATGAAGTAGCCGTCATCACCCGCGAAGCATACAAACGAGACAGCAGCTACTGGGCCTCCGGCCGGACGGTGGAGCTTACGGAAAAAGAAGCCAAAGTGATTCACCTTCGCGACAGCATCAAAGCGGTAGTGACTAGTGATGCTTACCAGGACAGCATCCAGGAGCTGTACAATAAGGTTAAGCTGCTGGAACTGGTTTGGGACGGCGTCGGCTTCCGCAACAACAAAAAGAAGAGCCACCTCTACGTCGGTTCCATCCCTGAGCTGATCGGCTTTTCTGTGGTTGGCGGCTGGGAGATCAACCCTTACGTCAGCTACAACCGCCGCTACGAGAACGGCAAAATGATGAACGTGTCGGGGTCCTTGGGCTACGGCTTCCTGAACAAAAACCTGACGGGCGACTTCAGCGCCTGGCACCGCTACGATGCCTTCCGGCTGGCCGATGTATCCATCAGTGGCGGCCGCAGCTTTGAGTCCATCTTCCCGAACGATGCGTTCCTCAACCAGCTCCGCCCCTCGAATTACATCCTGAAGGAAGCCATCCGGGGAGGCCACCAGATTGAACTCTTCAATGGTTTGATGTTCAACGTCAGGGCTGATTACAGCCGTTTCAAGCCCATCACCGGTTTTAGGACCAGCGAATTGTTCAGCGGCTTGGTAGAAGACGAGGAAGCTCCGCAGGAGTTTGAAGCCTACGAAGCCTTCATCACCCTGACGCAACTCTCCTACACCCCCGGCCTTAAGTACATGCGCGAACCCGACCGGAAGATTCGCCTCGGCAGCAAGTGGCCCACCTTCACCCTTACCCACCGGAAAGGCTGGAACGGCCTGCTCTCCAGCGACATCGACTTCGATTACCTCCAGGCATCCGTAGCGCAAAACATCAGCTTTGGAGTGCTGGGCAACTCGAACTATACACTGCAGGCGGGTAAATTCATCAATGATAAAGACCTGCGCTTCGTAGACATCAAGCGCTTCCGGGAAGCTGACCCCATCCTCCTCTCCGACCCCACCACAACTTTTAACACCCTTGATACTTCACTGACAACTTCTAACCTCTTCTTTGAGTTTCACCACATTCACCACTTCAACGGTGCCATTATCAACAACATTCCGCTGCTGAAAAAGACGCGGATTAAGACGATTGCGGGCGCGGGCGCACTGTGGTTGCCGAAGGAAAATTTTCGGTACCAGGAAGTATTCGTTGGCATCGAGCGGGTCTTCAAGGTGGGCGCGCGGCGGCGGCTCCGGTTGGGCACCTACGCCGTACTTGGCGACGATAATAATGGGCGGGCGAATACCCAGTTTAAGGTCAGTTTTGACCTGATTGACCTTTGGAAAAGGGACTGGAGTTTTTAGGGGGGGGGCGGGACATGGCCCGCTTTATTTTTTTTTGGGCGGGGGGGGGGGGGGGGGGGTGGGGGCGGGGGCGGGGGGGGGGGGGGGGGGGGCCCCCCCCCCCCCCGCTGCGGTTTTCCCCCCCCCGCCCGCCACCCAACCGCTTCCGGCCCTTCGGCTAAAACAGAAATCCTGCGATCATGACAAGCCCAACCGCCCTACCCGATCCCCGACCGTTACGCGAATCATCTCCCGCTCCAGCGCAGCAAAATCGTTGGGGCCAGCGCTTTTGACGAAGCGGCCTTCGCGCAGCAGGTGTATTTCATCGCAAGTATCCGCCAGGGTTGAGAAGATGTGGGAGGAGATCAAAACGGTTTTACCTAGACGACGCAGTTCCCGGATAATTTCGGTGATGATGATGTTGCTCTGGATGTCGACACCGTTGAAGGGTTCGTCGAGGATGAGGCAGTTGTTTTGCTGGAGGAGGACGCCGAGCAGGGCCAGCTTTTTTTGCATCCCGGTGGAGTAGTTGCGGGCGTATTCGTCTAGCGGCAGGTCGAAGACGTTACGGGCATCAAAGTCCGTGATGCTTTGGTGACGGGCTTGGGTGAGCAGGCGGAGGTATTCCCGCCCGGTCATCATCGGGAGGAGGAGGTTGTTGGTTTGCAGGAAGCCGAGGTGAAGGTTGAAGCCGGCGGGGTCCTTCACAATCTCTCCGTCGAAGCCGATCAGGTCTGCGATGCAGCGGAAGAGCGTCGTCTTGCCCGCGCCGTTTTCGCCTACGATGCCGTAGACTTTGCCGGGGAGAAAGGTGGCAGAAATGCCCTTAAGCACTTGCTTTGAGCCAAAGCGTTTTTGGAGGTTTTTTAGTTCGAGCATGGCTAAGACGGGTTCGCGGTTTTAGTGGCTAAAGGTTGGTCTTCGCCCGGCAGGTTAGCCTCCAGAAGTGGTAAAGCCCTTCGGTAATAATAAGGCAGCAGAAAAAGCAATAAGGGCCACAGAACCAAGCCCGCCAAGAGCGCGAACGAGTGCATGATGTTGAGGGGGTGCGGAAAATTGCTGTACTTCATAAAAATGATGAGTACCAGGTTCAAAGCTGCGATAACCGGGCCGATCAGTAACGCCCAACCAACCTCAGGAAAGAAGTAATAAATAACCAGGAGAAAAGGCAGACCGATCAGTAGCTGGTAGCCCAAAGCAATCTTCAGTTTGCGCTTCAAAAAACTATGCGGATCGTTGGCGTGAACCCAGACGTAGAACGAGGGTTCCGGGTCTTGGTAAAACATCAGGTAGATGAGCATCAGCCCACCGTAGCTAAAGATCGCCAGTTCCATATTGTCTGCCCGAGCGCCCATCACGAGCAGGAAAACCGCTCCGGCAACGAGCCACCAAAAGCGTCGAAAACCGATGGCCGCCTCAAACGGGTAAGCGCCGAAGGGTGTCGGCAAGGTGTAAGCCGGAGACGCGTTCATCCGCAGCAAACTCATCGCTCCTCCCAACAAACATTGCACCAGCGCCAGCGCCCAATCGCCCTTCAACAGCAGTAAAATGACGAACGGCAACGCAAAGATTCCGTTTTCCAATAAGCGGATTTTGCGGTACACCGGCCGCTGAAAAGTGATGTCTAAAAAGTCGTTCCGCTCGCTATTGCCGAGCCAACTCAAGGCCACAACACCGACCGCTAAGACCCCAAAACCAGCGTAATACGTACGGGCGTAGACCAAAAAACCAATGCCGAAAAACAGCAAAGCACCCAACGCATACGCGAGCCACGGGTGGATACGCCAGGCCCGCAGGTGGCGCTCGATGATGGTTTTTTGAAGGTGGAAGTAGTGGTTCATTGTGGGGGTAAAAGTACCTTTTTCTGTGCGGTGCATACTCCGGGTGCGAGCTTAGGGGTTGCGGAACAATAAGTTATCCGTTTAAAAAATGGCGCTCGCGGCCCTGAT
>CAYWMW010000422.1:0-3533 GCA_964458975.1 uncultured Lewinella sp.
TGGGCTCGCGTTGTTTTGCCGCTGTCCGCGACGCCCCCCCCCCCCCCCCCCCCCCCCCCCCCCCCCCCCCCCCCCCCCCCCGACTCAAAACTCTGGCTAAACGCCGGCGTAATCGGCATGCCCGCCAACGACGGCACCCCCGATACCTGGTACCTAACCCTAAACGATGCCGACGGCCTGGACTTCAACTTCCACCGCCTCAGCTACGATAACCGCGCTGCGAAGGCCAAGATGATCGACGACCGTCGCCTACCGGTATCCTACGCAGCTACCCTCACAACGGGCATTTGGGACAATACTGAGATCATGCCGCCCGCCGAGGAGAAAAGAGAAGGTATTCCCCTTGATCCCCAAAGCCTTAAGGCGGAGGCGGCCCCGGCTCATTACAAACTATCTTTGCATCCTGCGGCCGCGCCTGAAAAAGAGTCGGGAGTCGGGAGTCAGGAGGCCATTGGCCCCAAAGCTTCCCTACCGCTCAGAAACATAAAGAAAATGAATCAATATTCCGACCCGAAGGACCTCAAGAGCTTCGGAAAGATTGCCGAATGGCAGGAAGAGATGGGCGAAAAATTCTTCGACTACTACAGCTCAGTAACCGAAGGCGACAGTGCCCTGACCGCCCGCGAAAAAGCGCTGATCGCCCTGGCCGTGAGCCACGCCATCCAATGCAGCTACTGCATCGATGCGTACACCACCAACAGCCTCCAGTCTGGCGCAGACGAAGAGCAAATGATGGAGGCTGTACACGTAGCCGCCGCCGTGAAGGCCGGAACAACATTAATTTACGCCCGCCAGATGCAACGGCAGGTGGACAAGGTGACGATGTAGAAGCTAGAAATTAGAAACTAGGAGCTAGAAGTTAGCCCAAGTTTCTAGCTCCTAGTTTCTAACTTCTAATTTCTACAAAATGGCTATTAAGCAAAAAACAAAATCCCTCTCCGCCAAAGGTTCCCGCATGAGCGACACCTTTGTGCAGCTCAACGTGCTGAACGGAAAGGACATCTCGGACGCAAAATTCCCCCGCTTCAGCGATAAACTCGCTGCCCAGGGCCACCGACCGTTTAAACCTACGGAGATTGAAATTTTTCAATTGAACATCGGTAAGCTTTGCAACCAAACCTGCGCCCACTGCCACGTGGATGCTGGCCCGGACAAGAAAGTGGAAAACATGGACCGCCAGACGCTGGAGCAGTGCCTGGCCATGATCCGCGCCATCCCAACCGTGCAGGTGGTAGACATCACCGGCGGAGCGCCCGAGATGAACCCCCACTTTCGTTGGTTCGTGGAGGAATGTACCAAGATGGGCAAACGGGTCATCGACCGGTGCAACCTGACCATCATCATGGCCAACCCGAAGTATCGGGACCTGCCGGAATTTCTGGCGAAGCACAAAGTCCACGTAGTCTCCAGCCTTCCGTACTTCAGCAAGAAACGGACCGACGGGCAGCGGGGAGACGGTGTCTTCGAGGACTCCATCAAGGCGTTGCAGCTGCTCAACGAAGTCGGTTACGGCAAAGAGGGAACTGGCTTGGTGCTGGACCTCGTCTTCAACCCCTCCGGAGCCTATTTGCCCGGTAAACAAGAAGAACTACAGGCCGAGTTTAAGCGCCAGCTCGACCGGAAATTCAGCATCGTTTTCAACGAACTCTACGCCATCACCAACCTGCCCGTTGCGCGCTTCCTCGATTACCTGGTGGAGACCGGCAACTACGAAGAGTACATGCAGAAACTGGTCGAGGCCTATAACCCGATGACGGTGGACGGGCTGATGTGCCGCAACACCATCTCCGTAAGCTGGGAAGGCTTCCTGTACGATTGCGACTTCAACCAGATGCTGGACCTGCCCATCGCGGCCAAGGGCCGCCACATCACCGACTTTGACGTGGAAGAACTCCGCAACCGGAACATCGTGCTGAACCAGCATTGCTACGGGTGTACGGCTGGGGCGGGGTCTTCTTGTGGGGGGACGGTGGCGTAGGGTGGTTGCCCGGCCTTGAGGCCGTGCTGGTTCCCCGACCTTCAGGTCGGCCAATAACACAGCCTGAAGGCTGTAAAACCTACACGGCCTCAAGGCCGGGCAACCAATAAGTCGCGCACAAAAGCCCGCTCCGCCCACCAGGGATGCGGCAAACTCAGCCGTTCCGTCTCAAAGCGGATGTTGTCTATGAAGATGATGTCGATGTCGCAGGTACGCGGGCCCCAGTGGGTTTTGCGCTGGCGGCCGAGTTCGATTTCGATGCCCTGCGTCAGGTTCAAGAGCCGAAGGAGACGGTTTTTCAAAGAACCTCTCTCTTCATCTGCTGCCGAGCCCAAATGACTTTCTACTACAATCACCTGATTCAGGAAGTCTGGCTGATTCGTTACGCCCCAGGCTTTGGTCTCTAGGAGTTGGGATTCTGCGGTGATGCTGCCAATTCGCTCTCCGATCATTTGGCGGGCGGAAGCCAGGATCGCGTGGCGATCACCGAGATTGGAGCCGAGGGCAAGGGTGATGGTCATAAAAGTAAGGGTAGAAAGGAGGAAAGGAAATAGGAGAGGCCAGTAAGATGCCTTATCATTGCCAAAGTTACGGAGGGCGGTGTTCTCTCCCACTATCTGACCAATTGATTACCCAACGGTTTGACTTCTCTACCCAACTTCATCGCCATTGAGGGCAACATCGGCGCGGGCAAAACAACCCTCGCTAACCGCCTCGCTGACGATCATAACCGGCGGCTCATCCTGGAAGAGTTCAGCGATAACCCCTTTTTGCCGCCTTTCTACCGCGAACCGGAACGCTACGCCTTCCCCGTAGAACTCTTTTTCATGGCCGAACGCCACAAGCAGTTGCAGGCCGAACTGGCGCAAACGGACCTCTTTACCAACGGTGTTATTGCTGATTACATCTTCGTCAAGACCCTTCTTTTTGCCCGCAATACGCTTCCGCCCGAAGAGTTTCGCCTGTTCTCCCGACTGTTTAAAGTAATGGATGCAGGCTTTCCCAACCCGGACCTGATCGTGTACCTCCACCGTCCGGTCGAAGCACTACAGACCAACATCGCTAAGCGGGGCCGCGACTACGAGCAGGAGATGAAGGATGAGTACCTGAAGTCCGTGCAGGAGGCTTACTTCAACTACTTCGGTAGCCAGAAAGAAGTACCGGTACTCGTCTTGGAGTTGGGAGGCCTCAATTTCGTAGAAGACGCATCAGTTTACGAGCGGATCGTGGAGGCAATGGGGCGGGAGTGGCCGGTGGGGGTTAGTAGTGTAGTAATGTAGTACGGTGGTAATGTAGTACTGTAAATGCTCGCTCGGTTCGTGCGGCTCCACCTTTTAGACGATAGCATTCTCTAAGGTGAGGACGTAGATTTTACGTACACTGTCCGCCCACGGAGGAATAAAAAATTAGAAAAAAGCGGCCTTACGTTTGTGAGTGTTCAAAAGAGGTATTACCTTTGCGACCGCTTCGGAAGAAGAATGGCTGCGTAGCTCAACTGGATAGAGCACTTGACTACGAATCAAGAGGTTTCAGGTTCGAATCCTGACGCGGTCAC
>CAYWMW010000423.1:0-3518 GCA_964458975.1 uncultured Lewinella sp.
GCGTTCTTCATGTTCATGATGCCATTGCGGGTATAGATCATGCCGTGGCGGGCGTTGCGGCTGGGCAGTACGCAGTCGAACATATCCACCCCACGGCTGATGCATTCGATGATGTTGGCGGGGGTACCGACGCCCATCAGGTAGCGGGGTTTGTCTTTGGGCAGGACGTCGCAGCAGAGTTTGCTGATGCGGTACATATCTTCAATCGGCTCGCCGACGGAGAGGCCGCCGATGGCGTTGCCGGGTTGGTCCTGGCTGGCGATGAACTCAGCTGACTTCGTCCGCAGGTCATCGAAGCTGCTGCCCTGCACGATGGGGAAGAGGGCCTGGGAGTGCCCGTACTTCGGTTCGGTTTCGTTCATGAAGGCCACGCAGCGCTCGAGCCAGCGGTGGGTGAGGTCCATGCTGTTTTTGGCGTAGTCCCGGGTGCTGGGGTAGGGGGGGCATTCGTCGAAAGCCATCACGATGTCGGCCCCGATGCTCCGCTGGATGCCGAGGCTGGATTCGGGGCTGAACAAGTGCCGCGAGCCGTCGATGTGGCTGGCGAAGGTGGCGCCCTCCTCGGTGATCTTGCGGCGGTGGGCGAGGCTGAAGACCTGGTAGCCGCCGCTGTCGGTCAGGATCGGCCCGTTCCAGTTCATGAACTTATGCAGCCCGCCGGCGGCCTCCATCGTCTCCATGCCGGGGCGGAGGTAGAGGTGGTAGGTGTTGCCGAGGATGATCTGGGCCTTCACCTGTTCCTTGAGCTCGGCCTGGTGTACGCCTTTGACCGTCCCGATGGTACCCACGGGCATGAAGATGGGGGTGTTGATCTCGCCGTGGTCAGTGAGCACGGTGCCGGCGCGTGCGTCGGACTTCGGGTCGGTATGGTGGAGGGTGAATTTCATGCGGGGGCTAAGGTAGGCATGTAGCCAAACAGTCATGTAGTCAAATAGTCAAATAGTTTTGCCGTACCTGGGTTCTGGCCGGAGGAGCATACTTCCGAAAACCTCCCATTGCACCCGCGTCCGCGCCCAAAATAGTTTTCAGGCGCGCACGCAGGGTGCAAAGAAGGTTGAAACGCAAGGCCAACAAACGTCGTTGCCAACAAAAACCATGATTTATTTATCTGAGTCCGCCTCGAACCCCGTAATTTACCAGCCCAAACCCACCCCGCAAATATGGATACCCTCAAACTATACGGTGCCGACTGGTGCCCGGACTGCCGCCGCGCCAAAGACTACCTCAAAGAAAACAACGTCGATTTTGAGTTCGTCGACGTAGACCTCGACAAAGCCGCCACCGCCCTGGTCGAGAAAATCAACAACGGCAAGCGCATCATCCCGACCCTGACCCTGCTGGGTAAAAGCTACACCAACCCGGACAACGCCGCGCTCGCCTCCCTGCTCGGCATCAACGCCGCCGGCGTTGTGCGCATGTACGGCGCCGACTGGTGCCCGGACTGCCGCCGCGCCAAACGCTACCTGCGCGACAACGACATCAACTTTCAGCACATCGACGTAGACGAACACGACTGGGCCACCGAACGCGTCGAAAAAATCAACAACGGCAAGCGCATCATCCCCACCATCATCATCGACGGGGTGCCGCACACCAACCCCGACAACGCCGCCCTGAAAGACCTGCTGAAGATCGACGAAGTGAAGGAGCACAAGGTCTACGATGTCGTCATCATCGGCGGCGGAGCCGCCGGCCTCACCACGGCCATCTACGCCCAGCGCGACCGCTTCGACAGCATCATCCTGGAAAAGAAAACCATCGGCGGCAACGCTTTTCTGACCGAGAAAATTGAAAACTACCCCGGCTTCACCGACATCTCCGGCCCCGACCTGATGGACCGCATGGAAGCCCAGGCCCGCACCTACGGCGCCGACATCGCCACCGGAGTGGAGGTGACCGACGTAACCCACGAAAACAACCTCTTCACGGTGAAAACCAAAACGGGCGATTACTCGGGCCGCAGCATTGTAATTGCCACCGGCTCTACCTACCGCCTGCTGGAAATCCCCGGCGAAGAAGAATTGATCGGCTCCGGTGTTCACTTCTGCGCCACCTGCGACGGGGCTTTTTACCGCGACCGCGAAGTCGTCATCATCGGCGGAGGTAACTCCGCGCTGGAGGAAGGAATCTTCCTCTCCGGGTTCACCAAAAAGGTCAAGATCGTTCACCGCTCCGAACAGTTCTCCGCAGACGCTATCTACACCGAAAAGCTGCCGGGCATGAAGGACAAGCTGGAGACTTTTATGAACCGTACCCCCGTTCGTTTTCAGGCCAACGACGCGGGCAACTTCGAGGGCCTGGTGGTGAAGAACAACGCTACCGGCGAGGAAGAACTGATCACCGGAGACGGCAGCTTCATCTTTGTCGGCCTCATCCCCAACACAACGGTGTTTGAGGGGCTATTAGACCTCAACGAGCGGGGCTTCATCACTACCACCGGTCTGGCCCAAACGTCAACGGAAGGCATCTTCGCCGCCGGTGATGTACGGGAAGGTGCCATCGCCCAGGTCGCCGCAGCCACCGGCGAAGGCGTACTGGCCAGCTACGGCGTGAAGGCCTTCTTAAAGCAATAAACATTAGAGCTTGTTTGGGAGTCAGGAAGCAAATTTTCGAACGAGCTCTTAGCTACGAAAATCCGCGTCGATCCGCGAACCACGAAGTAGCCGCGTAGCGAATCCGCCAAAATCCGCGATTCTGACTTCCACCTTACGTAACGAATCCCCCTCCCCACAGTATCTTACCAACAAGATGCGCTTCCTAACCCTACTCTTAGTGCTGTCCGGGCCACTGCTCGCCCAAGACTTCCACCGCTACTACGACCTCGGCGGTGCGGAAAACATCCGGGACTTAGTCGTCCTCCACCCCGAACGCTTGGTCGCCATCGGAACCTCCCGTGATACGAACGGGTTGGACCGCTCCGTCCTGCTCACCCTGGACGGGAAGGGCGAGGTGCTTCGCTCCACCACCCTCGACTACGACCTCCGCACGCGGGGCATGACCCTGGCCCGCCAAACCGACAGTACCTTCTGGATGGGCTGCTGGCGCACCCCCTTCGATATTGTCGACGACTGGGTCGTCTACCAAGTCAACGCCAACACCGGCGAAGCGACCGGCTTCGGCTGGGGTGCAGTAGACGTAGACGAGCAGATTCGGGCGATGGCTCCTTACCCCGGCGGCGGCGTGGTGGTGGTGGGCAATACCGGAGACGAGAACGAGGCCATCATCTCCCGCCTAGACGCGCAGGGAAACGAGGTTTTTCGCCGGGGCTTTTCCATCCCCGACAACCAGTTTACCATCTTTTCCGACGTGAAGGTAGCCCCGAACGGCAACATCTTCGCCGCCGGAGGCTTCCAGCTAACCGGCGGGCCAACGAGCAAAAACGGTTACCTGCTCGCTGAGTTCGATCCTGAGGGGGCCTTGCTCCGCAGCCGCCGGTACGACTTCCCGGCCGACCAGGATGGCTCCGACGGGGCGGGCGTTGCGCTGGAACTCTTGGGGCAGGGGTTTGTGGCTATTGT
>CAYWMW010000424.1:0-3513 GCA_964458975.1 uncultured Lewinella sp.
CTGGTGAAAATGAGTGATTGTGGTCCTGATGGAGTTCGAGACGGCACAAGCATAGCCATAGCTACGGTTGTGACGGCTCGAACTCCATCAGGGCCGCGAGCGCCATTTTTTAAACGGATAACTTATTGTTCCGCAACCCCTTAGTCTCCGAAGGAGGGCCGTGTTCCTTTCCGAAAGGAGCGGGGCGGGAAACGTTCTTCGCACCCGCGGCCGCGCCCAAAATAATGGATTAGTATTTTTTCATATCTGTAGTCTAAAAGCTAGATACTGAAGCGTAAATACTTACCCCATCCGGTTCCGTTTCACCAAATAAGCCTGTAAAACGGAACGGAAGCCGTTGTTGATGTCGGCCTCCACGTAGTCGATATTGTACTGAAGGCACTTCAGGCGCAGGCGCTCTTTATAAGCAGCTACCTGCTCTACGTAATACTCCTTTACCTGGTTCGGCTGGAGTTTTACCCGTTCACCGGATTCCATATCGATGAACTCATAGGGGCGGTTCTCGAACTCAAAATCGATTTCTCTCTTCTTGTCTACCGTATGGAAAAGGACCACCTCGTGCTTAGCGTGCTTCAGGTGCTGGAGGGCGCTGAAGAGGTCTTCCTCTTTCTCCGCATCGTCGAACATATCGCTGAAGATCATCACCATTGAGCGGCGGTGGATGCTGTCCGCAATCTGGTGCAGGGAGTTGGCCGTGCCCGTTTTTACGTCGCGCGTAGGGTTGTCGGCCAGGTTTTGCAGGTGGGTGAGCAGCAGGCGGTAGTGCGTAGTACTTGATTTCGGTCGGGTGTGGAGCGTGACCGCCTCGTCGAAGAAGCTGAGGCCGAAGGCATCGCGCTGCTTCATGAGCAGGTTCATCAGGCTGGCGGCGGCCAGGGCACTGAAACGGATCTTATTGACGAAGTCTTCCGAGGTTTTGGTTACCTCCGGGAAGAACATAGAGGAGCTGGTGTCAATCACGATCTGGCAGCGGAGGTTGGTTTCTTCCTCGTAGCGCTTGGTGTACATCTTGTCCGTTCGGGCAAATACCTTCCAGTCGATGTTCTTGGTGGGTTCCCCGGGGTTGTAGATGCGGTGCTCCGCAAATTCCACACTAAAGCCGTGGAAGGGGCTTTTGTGGAGGCCGATGATGAAGCCTTCTACGACCTGGCGGGCGAGGAGGTCAAAATTACCGAGGTTGCGTACTTGTTCGTTGTCTATTAGTTGCATTTGGAGATTTATGGGACCAACCATCGAAGGCCTTCAACTGTTCGTCGAGTATAACGGTGCTAAAACGCACAAGGTATTAACTTTCGCCCTATGTTAGGAAAAATGAAACAATGGCTCGGTATTGAGGGCATTAAATTAGAACTGGAACTGCCCCAAAGCTTCTCCGTAAATCAGGGGACACTTGAAGGCAAAGTCCGGATGTACAGCAAGAACGCGCAAACGGTCTCCGGCCTGCGGCTCGTACTGATCGAGAAGTACACCCGTGGCCGCGACGAAGACCAACTGGTGGACGAATACATGCTGGGCGAGCTCATCATCCGGGACGAAATTCTCGTACCCGCCGAAGGGGAAATTGTGGAAGTTCCCTTTTCCCTACCCTTTGAGCCGATGGAGTCTGAAGTAGACGAGTTCGCCAATAAGAACTTCCTCTTCAAAGGCCTGGCCTGGGTAGCGCGCAAAACCCGCAACGCGGAGTCTGAATACCGGGTAGAGGCCGAGGCGCAGGTGAAAGGGGTAGGGCTCAGCCCGTTCGTGCAGGAGGTTATTGGGGGGTGATTTATTTACACGGCGTCCCTTAGCTGGACTTTAGCCATTTCGCCTGCGATCAAGTGTACTTGCCAAACTTTATTCCGCAACCCCTAAGTATCCTGAAAAGGGCCGCTACCATACCCTAACAGTGAACCATTTTTGGGGAGCGCGACTTATAGCAGTACATCAAACAGCTATAGCCCAAATGACGAACGTCCTCTCCCTCTCTCAACTCCCTTCCGGCCACACCCACCAGCTGGACCACGCTGGAACAAAGGTGTTGCTCACCAACGTTGAAGGCACCGTTTACGCTGTGGAATCCAAGTGCAGCCACTTCGGGCTGCCTCTGGAAAACGCGGCCCTGTGCGGTCACCGCCTGCGTTGCCCCTTCCACCACGCCTGCTTTGATGTCCGCGACGGCAAACAACTGGAAGCTCCGGGTATGGACGGGCTGGCTACCTTTGCGGTAACCATCAAAGACGGCGCAATCCACCTCTCTGATGCGGCTACCCCAAGCCCGGAACCTTCCCCGGAACCTGCGGCCGCGCCCGAATACCAAACCTATTATGACTACGCCATCGTCGGCGGAGGAATTGCCGCAGCCAACGCCGTAGACGGTATCCGGGAACTGGACAAGGACGGCTCCATCGTGCTGTTGACCCGCGAAGACCTGCCGCCCTACGACCGGACCCACGTAAGCAAAGCCCTCCTTGACGGAGGCAAAGACGCCGCCGATCTACCCGTTCGTTCTGAGGATTATTACGCGGGGCAAGGGGTAGACTTACGCGAAAAAACGGTCGTATCTGAAGTAAACGTAGAAAAGAAAACCATCTCCATTCTTGGCGGAGACGTACTGACGTATAAAAAGGTTTTATTAGCAACCGGGGGTACGCCCCGCCAGCTTGACCTGCCCGGAAGTGCCCTGCACCAGGTGCATTTGGTGCGCCGGGCCAGTGATGCGGAAACCATCCGGGAAAAGGTCAGTCAGGGCTCCAAAGTAGTAGTGATCGGCGGAAGTTTTATTGGTTTGGAAGCGGCCATGAGCCTCGGCAAACAGGGCGGGGATATTACTGTTGTTGCTCCGGAGGAAACCCTCTTTGCCGGCCCCTTCGGTAAGCGCATCGGTGACTGGATTCAGGGGCTGCACGAGGCAAAGGGCGTTAAGTTTCGTCTCGGCCGGACAGTGAAGGAGATTAGCGGAGACGGTAGAGTTAGCGGTGTCGTACTAGACAACGGAGACGAATTGGCGGCAGAGATTGTAGTAATAGGTATCGGCGTAGTCCCGGAAACCAGCTACTTGATGGGGCTGGCGGCTACCAACGACGGCGGTGTGAAGGTGGACAATCACCTCGCCGCAAATGTGGACGGTGTCTGGGCCGCCGGAGACATCGCTCAGTACCCGGACCGCGAAGGCTCCGTCCGTATCGAGCACTGGAAAGTTGCCGCCCAGCAAGGAAAAATTGCGGGCCGAAATATGGCCGGAGCCAATGAACCCTACACGATGGTTCCCTTCTTCTGGAGCAACCAGCAGGGCACAAACATTCGCTACGTCGGCCACGCAACGGACTACGACGAAATCGTATACGACGGTACGCCAGGTGAAGGCCCCTTCATCGCTTTTTACCTCAAAGGAGATCACTGCCAGGCAGCCCTCGGCGTAAAGCGCGATGCAGATGTCGCCATGATCGGTGAACTGATGAATGCCCGTCGGATGCCGGAGAATAGTGCCTTGGTGAGTACGGACTGGAAACTAGGAACTAGAAGCTAGGGAACTAG
>CAYWMW010000425.1:0-3481 GCA_964458975.1 uncultured Lewinella sp.
GAGAGGGGTTGGGGTGAGGTGGCTACGGGAGGTCATCGTCAGGTTTAACAGCATAGGTTTAAAAGCAAGGTCAACAGGGGCTCTTCCACTTCGCAAGCTACTCAAACACCAACTTACCCGAACGAACAAGCCGCCCGGCACCAGACAGCCTCCAGTAATACATCCCAGCGGGCAAACCGTTTCTTTGGAAGACGGCACTGCTGCCAGCACGAACCCGAACCCCAGCTACCTTACGCCCGCTGGCGGTGTACAACGCCCACCGCCCTTCGTTCAGGCCTTCCCCTCCGCCGTCCAGCCGGATGTTTACGAAGCCGCCCGCCGGATTCGGGTATACCTCAATTACCGGAGCAGGGTTTACGTAGCCGCCAGTAGTACTAACGATCGGCTCCGCGCACGGGCTGCCCTCGTCTCCCACCGGGCCGAGCCGGAAATTAGGAAAATAGCTCTGGTCCCGAAACACAAAAAACGGTAGCTGCATCCCTCCTTGCTCCCATTCACAGGCCAAACCCCTTTCGTCCGGATTATGGATCACGTGGTGCTCTATTCCTGACCCAACGAAATTATAGAGCTTACAATCCGGCCCCAGTTGAAAATGTAACGCAGCCGGATGCACCCCCTCCCAAAGATCGTCCGGGTTGCCGACCTCCGCGATGAAGCGCCTGCTGCCAGCAATGTCATCCGCCCACAGGTCGTATTGGTATATCGTCCATCTCGTACTAGCGTACGCATACTGCCCGCTGGGTGAAATGCCCAAGCCTCCCGTTCCATTATTCGTCTCCGGTTGGTCCGCAAGCGGCATCGGGATAAAATCAAAATTACTCAACGCACCGGTTTCTCGGTCAAAGTCAAAAATCTGTATGCCCAGCTTGGAGGAATAGCGGTAAAATTTATCTCCCTGTGGACTGAAGATGTTTTGATCTGCACCTCGCATCCATTTGGTGTAGAGCAACCCCATTTCTTCCACGTGATGTAGACTTACACCATTCTCATCGAACAAATAAACTTTCAGTTGTATCGTATCTCTTGCCCCACTAATAATCCACCAGTCCGTACCGTTAGCGTGTTTATTTACGGTATAAGCAGCTTCAATCCGCTGGTCGTCAAACAATATACTTTTCTCCGTTACTTCACCAGCGCCATCATTTAGGCTCATATCAATCACCGAATAATATGACCTGTACACATCCGTAAACTCTCCGTTTACAGCGGTATCGCGTAATTCACTAGCTTTATGAAGCAGAACGTATTTATCTTCATTTTTAGGCCAGGGTAAAAAAACGTGACTCTGCGGCACGCTAAAATATGGCTCATCATAATCTTCACAATAAGTATCGTGAACACGGCCGGGGTTTATTTCATGTCCGTTCTCAATAATCTGATCATCAGCATTGAATATCGAACAGCCATTCGTGTACAGCAGCAAGTCTCCTTGCGCATCCGAGATCGTAGCCGAAGCATAATGAAACGTTACGGGTAAAGTATCAAGAATAATTTCCGGGCTCCCGGAGGAGAAGTTCACCCTTACCGCTCCGTTAATATCCGAAAAAATCCAGTTGTTGTCGTAATTTGCTTGAGCTTGTAGGGTGAAGAAGTTTAAGGTTAGGATTAGACTCAGTAGGAACTTCATGCCTTATTATTGTTTAATGACGATCAATTGTGCGTATACCTCTTCGCTTTTCAGGGAGAAGCGGGTCAGGCACCTTGCTTGACCAAGGTCAACAGGGGCTCTTCCACTTCGCAAGCTACTCAAACACCAACTTACCCGAACGAACAAGCCGCCCGGCACCAGACAGCCTCCAGTAATACATCCCAGCGGGCAAACCGTTTCTTTGGAAGACGGCACTGCTGCCAGCACGAACCCGAACCCCAGCTACCTTACGCCCGCTGGCGGTGTACAACGCCCACCGCCCTTCGTTCAGGCCTTCCCCTCCGCCGTCCAGCCGGATGTTTACGAAGCCGCCCGCCGGATTCGGGTATACCTCAATTACCGGAGCAGGGTTTACGTAGCCGCCAGTAGTACTAACGATCGGCTCCGCGCACGGGCTGCCCTCGTCTCCCACCGGGCCGAGCCGGAAATTAGGAAAATAGCTCTGGTCCCGAAACACAAAAAACGGTAGCTGCATCCCTCCTTGCTCCCATTCACAGGCCAAACCCCTTTCGTCCGGATTATGGATCACGTGGTGCTCTATTCCTGACCCAACGAAATTATAGAGCTTACAATCCGGCCCCAGTTGAAAATGTAACGCAGCCGGATGCACCCCCTCCCAAAGATCGTCCGGGTTGCCGACCTCCGCGATGAAGCGCCTGCTGCCAGCAATGTCATCCGCCCACAGGTCGTATTGGTATATCGTCCATCTCGTACTAGCGTACGCATACTGCCCGCTGGGTGAAATGCCCAAGCCTCCCGTTCCATTATTCGTCTCCGGTTGGTCCGCAAGCGGCATCGGGATAAAATCAAAATTACTCAACGCACCGGTTTCTCGGTCAAAGTCAAAAATCTGTATGCCCAGCTTGGAGGAATAGCGGTAAAATTTATCTCCCTGTGGACTGAAGATGTTTTGATCTGCACCTCGCATCCATTTGGTGTAGAGCAACCCCATTTCTTCCACGTGATGTAGACTTACACCATTCTCATCGAACAAATAAACTTTCAGTTGTATCGTATCTCTTGCCCCACTAATAATCCACCAGTCCGTACCGTTAGCGTGTTTATTTACGGTATAAGCAGCTTCAATCCGCTGGTCGTCAAACAATATACTTTTCTCCGTTACTTCACCAGCGCCATCATTTAGGCTCATATCAATCACCGAATAATATGACCTGTACACATCCGTAAACTCTCCGTTTACAGCGGTATCGCGTAATTCACTAGCTTTATGAAGCAGAACGTATTTATCTTCATTTTTAGGCCAGGGTAAAAAAACGTGACTCTGCGGCACGCTAAAATATGGCTCATCATAATCTTCACAATAAGTATCGTGAACACGGCCGGGGTTTATTTCATGTCCGTTCTCAATAATCTGATCATCAGCATTGAATATCGAACAGCCATTCGTGTACAGCAGCAAGTCTCCTTGCGCATCCGAGATCGTAGCCGAAGCATAATGAAACGTTACGGGTAAAGTATCAAGAATAATTTCCGGGCTCCCGGAGGAGAAGTTCACCCTTACCGCTCCGTTAATATCCGAA
The DNA here is from genome assembly GCA_964458975.1 of uncultured Lewinella sp. Lineage (GTDB taxonomy): Bacteria > Bacteroidota > Bacteroidia > Chitinophagales > Saprospiraceae > Neolewinella. The sequence goes on from CAYWMW010000425.1 coordinate 3,190, forward strand.
AAAATCCAGTTGTTGTCGTAATTTGCTTGTGCTTGTAGGGTGAGGAAGCTTAAGGTTAAGATTAAACTCAGTAGGAACTTCATGCCTTATTGTTCGTTACAACACATTACTAATCGAAAAATGTGAACGGATTAATTATCAGGTCCAATATAGTAATTAAACCCCGGACATCCTACTCCATCATTTTAAAAACAATTCATCCGTAAAGCAGAATGTTTTAGGAACGCCAAATCAATAGGGCGCAAACCAAGTTGTCGCTTTTTGGCCCCCTAGCCCCTAAAGGTAGGCTGTT
>CAYWMW010000426.1:0-3466 GCA_964458975.1 uncultured Lewinella sp.
GGTACCTCTCCGCCTTCGGCGACGTGACTGGCCTGAGCGTAGGCGGCAACATCGACGACATCGCTGGCTGTTTTGACCTCTCTAACCCCATCGTCGTTACCCGCAACGTGGGTGCTGACTGTGACGCAGGTTTCAACTTTACCGACGTAGTAATCAGTGAAGTTGCCAGCGACGGCATGATTGAGATCTTCAACGGCACCGCCGCTGCAATCGACGTATCCAACTACTGGCTGTGTAACCGCCCGACGTACCAACGCCTCAGCGCAATGACGCTTGAGTGTGGAGATCTCCTCCTTCAGCCCGGCGAGGTGGTGGTAGTGAGCGGCTTTAGCGGTTTTGACGCTACCGATGCCGAACTCGGCCTCTACAGCAGCAGCAGCTTCGGAAGTTCAGATGCAATTGTAGGCTACCTCGAATGGGGCTCTGCCGGACACGGACGCGCAGGTGTTGCCATTGAGGCGGGCATCTGGGAAGCAGACTTCTTCCTCAATGCACCGACCACAGGCCAGTCGCTTCAGTTCGGCACAAATGACGACAATGAAATCGAATGGACCATGGCCGCGCCCAGCCTTTGTGAGGTAAACAGCTTTACAACTACAACCGATAATGACGATGTATCAGTAAGCCTTAGCGTTTTCCCGAATCCGATTCAGGGCGATGAGCTCAACATCGAAGTTGAAGGTATGATCGGTGAATTTATGCAAGTACAGGTGTATAACATTAACGGCACGCAACTCATGTCTACCCTTATGCCCGTAAGCAGCAGTACTACCACAATTCACCTACCGATTGGCCCCGCAGGAACTTACTTCCTTCGGGTAGTAAACAACGGCCAGGTGGTTACGGAACGGTTCTCCCGCTTCTGATCAAGACGCAATTAGTATATTTAAAACAAGTTTGTATTGCCCCTCCGGAGTTTATCCGGAGGGGCCTTTTTAGTAGAATTTCTGGTCGATGCACACTCCGTGTGCGAGTTTACGAGACCGCCTCCGGCAACGAAACAGGTGTGCGCCTCCTCCGTGAAAGCTACCACACATGCGCGAAGCGCAAAGAGGAACAGCTATTCTCCGGTGGTAAATCAGTTCAGCCTCGCTGCCGGAGGCAGCATCGCTCCAAGAAAAAAAGCCCGCCGATCAATGAAGATCAGCGGGCTTATTTTGTTCACACATTCGTGCGGTAAGCGGGGAACCGGATTTACTTGGTTTCCTCCACTTCCTCGAACTCTACGTCCTGGACGTCGTCGGCTCCGTTGGATGCACCACCGGCGTCGGCGGTTGCATCACCCGCAGCTCCGGCGTCGCCACCGGCTTCCTGCTGGGCCTGGTAGATGTCCTGGCTGGCGGCGTTCCACGCTGCGGTCAGCGTTTCGGTAGCGCTTTCCACCTGGGCGAGGTCTTCGGATTTGTGGGCTTCCTTCAGGGCAACAAGGGCCGTTTCGATGGCCTCCTTCTTGTCTGCCGGAATCTTTTCACCGTACTCCTTCACCTGCTTCTCGGTCTGGAAGACGAGTTGATCGGCAGCGTTGAGTTTTTCGATGCGCTCCTTAGCTTCTGCGTCCGCGTCGGCGTTGGCTTCGGCCTCGGCCTTCATGCGAGCGATGTCTTCTTCGCTGAGTCCGGTACCGGCTTCGATCTTGATGCTGGTTTCCTTGCCGGTGCCTTTGTCTTTGGCGGATACTTCCAGAAGACCGTCGGCGTTCAGGTTGAAGGTTACTTCGATCTGAGGTGTGCCACGAGGCGCGGGTGGGATGTCTCCGAGGACGAAACGACCGATTGGTCGGTTATCTTTACTCAGTGAACGCTCACCCTGTAGTACGTGGATTTCCACGCTCGGCTGGTTATCGGCAGCCGTAGAGTAGACCTTAGATTTCTTGGAAGGAATGGTCGTGTTGGCTTCGATCACCTTATCGAACATACCGCCCATCACTTCGATACCGAGGCTCAGTGGGGTTACGTCGAGGAGGAGCACGTCTTTCACGTCGCCGGAAAGCACACCACCCTGGATGGCAGCACCGATGGCTACGACTTCGTCCGGGTTCACGCCCTTGTTGGGCTTCTTACCGAAGAATTTCTCAACGGCTTCCTGGATGCGCGGGATACGGGTAGAGCCACCTACGAGGATCACTTCGTCGATGTCAGAGTTACTCAGGCCGGCGTCCTTCATCGCCTCTTCGCAGGGCTTGAGGGTGCGCTGTACGAGTTCGTCGGCGAGCTGCTCGAACTTGGCGCGGCTGATCTTTACAACGAGGTGCTTCGGCACACCGTCTACGGCCGTGATGTAAGGCAGGTTCACTTCCGTTTCCGTGCTGGAGGAGAGTTCAATTTTCGCTTTCTCTGCGGCTTCTTTGAGGCGCTGGAGGGCCATTGGGTCCTTCGTCAGGTCGATGTTTTCCTGGCTTTTGAATTCAGCGGCGAGGAAGTCGATCAGTACGCGGTCGAAGTCGTCACCACCGAGGTGGGTATCACCGTTGGTAGACTTCACTTCGAAGACACCGTCGCCGAGGTCGAGGATGGAAACGTCGAACGTACCACCACCGAGGTCATAGACGACGATGGTCATGTCTTTAGCGCGCTTGTCCAGGCCGTAGGCGAGGGCGGCGGCGGTTGGCTCGTTGATGATCCGGCGGACTTTGAGACCGGCGATTTCACCGGCTTCCTTCGTCGCCTGACGCTGAGAGTCGTTGAAGTAGGCCGGTACTGTTACTACGGCTTCGGTCACTTCGCTGCCGAGGAAATCTTCGGCGGTTTTCTTCATTTTCTGGAGCACCATTGCGCTGATCTCCTGGGGCGTGTACAGGCGGCCGTCGATGTCGACACGGGCAACGCCGTTGTCTCCCTTCACCACTTTGTAGGCTACGCGGCCTACGTCGTTCTTGGCTTCATCGAAACGCATACCCATAAAACGCTTAATGGAGGCTACGGTACGCGTCGGGTTCGTGATGGCCTGGCGTTTGGCTGGCTCACCAATTTTACGTTCGCCGCCGTCCAGAAATGCTACGATGGAAGGCGTAGTATTGCGACCTTCTTCGTTATAGATCACGGTGGGCTCGTTGCCCTCCATCACCGAAACGCACGAGTTGGTTGTACCTAAGTCGATACCAATTATCTTACTCATGTGGATTTTATTTAATGGTTGTAAGTTGGAAATTTTGTCGGCTATCTAAAGCAAGTCCCGTGCCGTGTGCCAGTTTTTGGGGATGGGTGCCAGTTTTACCGTCGGCTGTTGGCAGAACTGACGGGGTTGGCTGGTTTGGATGTGGGTTGCGTCATTTTGGCAGTTTTGGGGCGACGGGGCGCGGGTGCGGGGTTAGGAACTAGGAGCTAGGAACTAGGAACTAGGAGCTAGGAGCTAGGAACTAGGAGCTAGGAGCTAGGAGCTAGGAACTAGGAACTAGGAACTAGGAGCTAGGAGCTAGGAACTAGGAACTAGGAGCTAGGAGCTAGCTACAAGGTGACTTTGTGCTCGA
>CAYWMW010000427.1:0-2799 GCA_964458975.1 uncultured Lewinella sp.
TCGGGAGTCGGGAGTCGGGAGTCGGGAGTCGGGAGTCGGGAGTCGGGAGTCGGGAAATTTTGCAAATCGGGCTAAGCATCCAAATTTTGCCTACTTTTTTTTCAATAAATTTGTGGCTACGATTAAGAATAATATTAATCTTAGAAAACATCTCTCGCAAGATGCAAAAGCGAAGCGCGAAGATCTTGGATTTGCGGTAGCGACTCCAGACTCCAAACTCCCTACTCATATGCGCCCCTACCTCCTCGCCGAAACCAACTGGAAAGCCGTAAAGGCCACCAACTACGAAGTAGCCGTTCTTCCCTGGGCGGCCACTGAGGCGCACAATTATCACTTGCCCTACGCTACGGACATCATCGAGGGCGAAGCCATCGCCGCCGAAGCGGGCCGCATCGCCTGGGAAGCCGGGGCAAAGGTGATCGTCCTGCCCTGCATCCCTTTCGGAGTAAATACCGGGCAAACGGACATTACCCTGGACATGAACCTGATGCCCAGTACCCAACTTGCCATCTTGCGTGACCTGATAACTGTCCTGAACCGGCAAGGCATCAAAAAGCTGGTGGTATTCAACAGCCACGGCGGCAACAACTTCCGGACCATGCTGCGGGAGCTGGGCGTCGAGTTTCCCGAAATGCTACTGGTAGAGACCAACTGGTTCAAAACCTTTGACCGCTACGACTACGTAGAAGAAGGCGGAGACCACGCCTGCGAGCTGGAGACCAGCCTGGTGCTCCACCTTCGCCCTGAACTCGTACTCCCGCTCTCCGAAGCAGACGATGGTTCAGAAAAGCAGCCGAGGATAAAAGCCTTTACCGAGCCTTGGGTTTGGCGTGAGCGGCCATGGTCTCACGTAACGGCCAGCACTGGAACGGGCGACCCAAGTAAAGCAACGGCCAAAAAAGGTGCCCGCTTCTTCGAAGCAGTAACGAAAAAATTCGGGCAGCTTTTTATTGACCTTGCGGCGGTAGACAAAGATGATTTCTATGAATAAAATCTAGGAGAGCGCAGCAATAATGGCTATTGCACCAACAAGGCCAACGATACCGCAAACGAGCCCGGCAATGGCCAAACCTTTAAGCGGACGCCCTTCTCTCTTCGATTTCCTCATACCGATGGCGCTGAAAACGATTCCCAGAGGGCCAAGAACAACTCCAAGTAGGAACAGGCTCACCACGCCACAGACGAAACCGGCGACGGCCATACCGTTACCATTTTCGTTGCCAGCGGCGGCAGCTTTACGGGCCTGCTTTTTGTGTTGGCGTTTTAATGCCTTCACGGCAAGCCGTTCGCGAAACGTGAGTTTACGGCCCAGCTCTGCTTCCAGGTCAGCACGGGTAGGCACAACAGTTTCGGTCATCGCGGGTGGAGGAGCTGCCACTGCGGCGGCTACATCTGTAGAAATACTCAGCGCGAGAAATAGGGAAAATAGGATAATACGAATCATGATTAGGGTATGGGTTAGTGTGAATAGGTAAGGCAATAAAAGCAATGCTATTAAAACCTGGTTAAAAGTATAACTTTACAAGTGCACCTCAGTATTTCGGTATCGTTTTAACGAAATTAAAACACTTTAAAAAAGATTAACCGGATAGAACAAACAAAGACACTGACAAAAAAGTAATCTACGGCTACGAACAAATTCACCGCTCAATGCGCTTACGGCAGGCGAGCAATGATGCTTACAAAAACAACCAACTCAAGTATGCGCACCTCTACATTTTGTCTGATGCTTACCCTTACCATAGCTTTAGCCACGCCGCTGAAGGCCGTCATCGTAGTACCACCCGCCGCCACCGAGGCAGGCACCCCCACAAAAGCTGACGTTGCGGCGGCCAAAGCCGAGCACAAAGCCATGCTCAAGGCCATGACGCCGGCCGAGCGGCGGGCTTACAAGCGCAACCAGAAGCGGGAGTTAAAGAAAATAATCAGCCAGTATAAAAAAGATGCAGCGTCTGGCGAGCGCGGGGCGGAAATCGATCAGACCGCACTCATAATTCTTTGCCTCATCCCTCCGCTGGCCGTTTACCTGCACCAGGGAGAAACCAACAGTAAGTTCTGGATTAGCCTGCTGCTTACGCTACTGGTTTGGGTACCGGGCATCATTTACGCCGTCCTGGTGGTGACCGGTAATGCTAAGAAATAACTACTCCGCCAGTACAATCGCCCGCGCGGCGCGCTTCGCCGCCCCACCCGACCCCAGGCGCTCCCGCAAGCGCTGGAGGTCGGTCAATTGCTGGTCCCGCACGGGGCCAGCAATTGTTCTTTGCAGGTGATCGGCCAGGTTTTCCGCGTTGAAGTCGTGCTGAATCAGCTCGGGGACGACAGGGGCATCCATGACCAGGTTGACGAGGCTGATGTACTTGATCCGGTTAGCGATCATCCACTTGGCGATGCGGTAGGCCAGCCAGTTCCCTTTGTACACGACCACCTGCGGAACGCAGAAAAGGGCCGTTTCCAGCGTAGCCGTTCCACTGGTCACTACGGCAGCGTGGGCGGTTTGGAGCAGGCCGTAGGTGTCGTTCATCACTATCCGGAGGTTTTTCGGGGCGCGGCCGCAGGATGCAATGATTTGTTCGTAAAAAGCAGGGTTTTGGGCCGGCGCTCCGGCGATGGCGTAGTCGTGCTCCGGATGCCGGGCCGCAGCGGCCAGCATCAGGGGCAGGCCGACGGATATTTCCTGCTTGCGGGAACCGGGAAGCAGGGCGATTTTGAGCCGGGAGTTTGGAGTCGGGGGGGGGGGGGGGGGGGGGGGGGCGGGGGCGGGCGGCGGGGCCCCCGCCCCCCCCCCCCCCACACCCA
>CAYWMW010000427.1:2809-3451 GCA_964458975.1 uncultured Lewinella sp.
AGCGTGAGCAGCTCCTGACTCCCGACTCCCGACTCCCGACTCTAAACCCTTCCCTGCATCCTGCGTGCGCGCCAAATCTTCTGCTTCCTTCACCACATCAAGTAGTGGGTGGCCAACGAAAGTAGCCTTCACGCCCCGCTCCGCATACCACGCCTCCTCGAAGGGGAGGATGACCAGCATGCGGTCCACATTAGCCTTGATCTGCTTCACCCTACCCGACCGCGAGGCCCACACCTGCGGGCTGATGTAGTAGCTGATGTCATAGCCCGCCGGCCGCGCCCACTTCGCAATGCGAAGGTTGAAACCGGAATAGTCAATCAGCACCAGCCGGTCCGGTTCGTAAGCCGCAATGTCTTCCCGACACATTTTTTCGTTGCGCAGGATGGTCGGCAGGTTCTTCACGATCTGCACCACGCCCATGAAGGCCAACTCGCGGTAGTGCTTCACGATCGTCGCTCCGGCCTCCGCCATCAAATCTCCGCCCCAGGCCCGGAACTCCGCCGCCGGATCCTCCGCCCGGATGGCACGGATGAGGTGGGCGCCGTGGAGGTCGCCGCTGGGCTCGCCGGAGATTAGGTAGTACTTCATTTGGTTCGGTGGTTTTGTGGTTCGGTGGTTTTGTGGTTTTGTGGTTCGGTGGTT
>CAYWMW010000428.1:0-2244 GCA_964458975.1 uncultured Lewinella sp.
GGCTACCGCCTCTCTTTTCGTCCGGGGTTACTTTGGTTGGATCGCTACGCGATGGTTCGTGGCGGGAGAAACATTGCTCTTTTAACCTTCTTTGCATCCTGCGTGCGCGCCAAAAAAAAGGGTTAGGATGATTAGGATTTAGAGGCTTGGATAAGATTTCCGCGTAGACATCTTAACTAATCCTCTAAATCCTAATCATCCCAACCCTTTGGGTTTACAGGCTGCTAGCGCTACTTCTTAGCCACCGCCCGCTTAGCTGCAGCAACGATGTCTTTCACGCCGAGGCCGTACTTGTCGAGCAGTTCGGTTGCTTTTCCGGACTCTCCGAAGGTATCGTCGGTAGCGACGAATTCCTGGAAAGTAGGCTGGCTCTTGCTCAGGCATTCAGCGATGGCACTGCCGAGGCCGCCGTATTTATTGTGCTCTTCGCAGGAGACAACGGCGCCGGTTTTCTTGGCGCTGGCGATCACGGCAGCTTCGTCGAGTGGCTTGATCGTGTGGATGTTGATGAGGTCAACGCTGATGCCTTCGGCCTCCAGCTCGCGGGCGGCTTCGACGGCGTGCCACACGAGGTGGCCGGTAGCGAAGATGGACACGTCGGAGCCTTCGTTGAGGTGCAGTGCTTTACCGATCACAAACTCCTGATCTTCGGGGATGAAGATCGGCCAGCCGGGCCGGCCGAAGCGGAGGTACACCGGGCCATGGTGCTCGGCGATGGCCTGCACAGCGGCTTTGGTCTGGTTGTAATCGCAGGGGTTGATGACCGTCATGCCGGGCAGCATCCGCATCATGCCGATGTCTTCCAGGATCTGGTGCGTGGCACCGTCTTCGCCCAGCGTAAGACCGGCGTGGCTGGCGCAAATCTTCACGTTCTTATCGCTGTAGGCGATGCTCTGGCGAATCTGATCGTAGACGCGGCCGGTACTGAAGTTGGCGAAGGTCGTCGTCATCGGAATCTTACCCGAGGTGGCCAAACCGGCGGCAACGCCCATCATGTTGGCTTCGGAAATTCCGCACTGGATGAAACGATCGGGGTAGGTAGTGATGAAGTCTTCCGACTTCATGGAGCCGCGCAGGTCGGCGGTCAGCATGATCACGTTGTCGTGCTTGTCGCCAGCGGCTTTGAGGCCAGCGCCGAAGCCGTCGCGGGTGGCTTTTTTGCCGGTTTGTTGTAGTTTATCTAAGGATAGCATAGTAAGGGGGTAAAGGGGGAAGGGGAGAAAGGGGGAAGAAGAGAAAGGAGGCGCGAACGCAGGTGCAGGGAAAAGGATTAAAGGAGCAAAGAAGGCAAAGCCCCCTTTATTCCCTTACCCTTTTTCCCTTTACTCAGGCGGGGAAATCTCCAAGCGTCTCCTCCAGTTGGGCTAGGGCGACTTTCGTCTGCTCCTCGCTTGGAGCCTTGCCGTGCCAGTGGTGGGTACCTTCCATGAAGTCTACTCCTTTACCCATTGCCGTTTTCATCACGATGCAGGTGGGTTTGCCGTTGCGCTTGGCCTGGGCTTCTTTGAGGACCTTCACGGTTTCGGCCATGTCGTTGCCGTCCATGTGCATGATGTCCCAGCCGAAGGCTTTGTACTTGTCTTCGAAGCTGCCGAGGCGTAGTACGTCGTCGGTCGGGCCGTCAATCTGCTGGCCGTTGTCGTCAATGATAAGCACCAGGTTGTCGAGCTTATTGTGGGGCGCAAAAAGGGCTGCTTCCCAAATCTGACCTTCCTGCTGCTCGCCGTCTCCGGTGAGTACGAAGATCGTCTTGTCGTCACCGTCCATGCGCTTGGCCAATGCCATACCGCAGGCTACGGAAGGGCCTTGCCCTAAAGAACCGGAGGCGATGCGGATGCCGGGCAGCCCCTCGTGGGTAGTCGGGTGGCCCTGAACGCGGGAGTTGATCTGGCGGAAGGTCGCCAGCTCTTTCACCGGGAAGTACCCCCGGTGCGCGAGTACGGAGTAAAATACCGGGCTGATGTGACCGTTGGAAAGGAGGAAAATATCTTCGCCCTTACCTTCCATATTGAAGCTCGGGTCGTTCTCCATCACTTCAAAATACAGTGCGGTGAGCAGGTCGGCGTTGCCAAGGGAGCCACCGGGGTGGCCGCTCTGGCAAAGGTATACCTGGCGAATAATGTCGCGCCTCACCTGGCTGGCGATGCGTTCTAGTTCTTTGATGTCTGCCATATAAGTTTTGGTTGTTTCCCTTAAGGAAGGTCTTGCTAAAGGGATAAGTTTAAATGCAAAGCTAAGTCTTTT
>CAYWMW010000428.1:2344-3413 GCA_964458975.1 uncultured Lewinella sp.
GCTATCGCGTAGCGATTACCCTGGAGTAAGCCCGGGCGCAGTCCTGGGGATAAAAAAACGACCCACCCTCACGAAGGAGAGCAGGCCGTAAATCTTTTCAGATTAAACTTGTCGGTTAAGACAAGTACAGTGTAAACTAAATTTCATTGCCTTTTCTGCGGTGTCTTTTATCGGCTGGCTGCGTTGGTAAAATCCTCATTTAGCTACGGCTAAACTCCGGTTTTACCGCCTTGCCAGCCAATAAAATCCACCAGCACAAAAGTCAACAAACTTAGTTTACACTGTACTAGTTCAGGGAGTCGCTGAGTTTCTTACCGGGCTTGAATTTAGCGACGGTCTTAGCTTTGATCTGAATGGTTTCGCCGGTGCGTGGGTTACGGCCTTCGCGCGCTGGGCGCTCGTTGGCTGAGAAAGTACCGAAGCCTATGAGGCCTACGCTGTCTCCACTCTTGAGGGCGCCTTGGATGGCGTCGAGAGTAGCGCTGAGTGCAGCTTCTGCTTGGCTTTGGGTTAGTCCGGCATTGTCGGCGATAGACGCCACGAGTTCTCCTTTATTCATTGGTTCAGGATTTTGGATATGGATTAAGAACGGCAAAGATTGGTCGGGAGAAAGCCCCTTGCAACATTTTCCGCCTAAAATTTGATTTAATGATGGGTTTATGTGCCGAAATGCCCAATTTTGGCGTTCTCAAAGGCAAATGCACAATCGCTATAACGTATGAAACAGCTCCGGGTTTACTACTTAGTCATTCTTATCTCCTGTTCTTTTACCCTGGTTTCTACCGGGTGTGCAAGAAAATCAGGCTGTCTCGCCATCGAAAAGACTACGAAAACGGCCCTGAAGAAGAACGGTAAGCCACGCAAGAAGGCTTCCTCTGGTCTGTTCGACAAGAAAACGCGGCGGAAGATGAATTGAGTCGGGAGTCGGGAGTCGCTACCGCGAGCACCGCTCATTCGCCTTTGGTGAGCAAGCGTAGCGCTGCGAATGGTACTTGCGGCAGCCGACTCCCGACTCCCGACTCCAAACTCCAAACTCCTCTACCTCACCAACCGATAAGTCCCCTTAACC
>CAYWMW010000429.1:0-3412 GCA_964458975.1 uncultured Lewinella sp.
GCACCTGCGGCCGCGCCCACTAACTCCTCCTTTGGGGGCTTGGGGGCTTTCGTGTACCGCCCATCCAGCCAGCTCACCTGCAAGCCTCCACCGGGAAGTGGGGCGGAGGAGAGGAAACCATGTTCGGCGGCTATGGTGTCTTGGTGGAGTTTGCTGGGGGGCAAGTCAGGAACAATGCCGCTCGAAAGTGAATATTTTATGTCGTAATCGTAGGTGCCTTCACCACTGTATTCCAGAAAATGAGAGAAGTAAATCGAACTATTATTTCTTTGACCTACATAAACGACAGATGGGAAGTCTGCCCAATTATTGAACCAGTTTCGACCTCTTTGGTATACAACGCCAGATGAAGGAATATCTAATCGATTAAGACTCTTTTTTAAGAGGGTGTTATGTGTTCCTTGAGACCTGACGTAAGAAAGATAGATGCCTTCTGGGGCCACACCTAACCTGGGCAAATGCGTCCCCGCCCCTAGCTGATAGCATTCGGTTTCGGGGACAGGTACGGGGTTTTGCTCGCAGGCGAAGAGGAGCAGGAGGGGGAGTAGAAGGGCTGGTTTTTGCACTTTTATGTTGTGGTGGTGAAAAGGGGTTTAGGATTATTCATATTTTGAGGATGTTTTAGGATTATAGGAGGAATATTGTCTCGCTATCCTGTTGAATCCTTTGAATCCTAGTAATCCTAGCCCTTTTTTATTTAGCGATTAAGCCGCCTTACTTGGCAAGAAGTCACTAACCATCACTTCACCAACAAAAGGACTTTCAAAACTGGTATCCTCGCTGTAAGTGTTTACACTGGTGTAAATACCTTGTTCCGTATTGGGGTTCAGGTGGACTTCAACCTGACGATTAACAAGATTGACGATCCAGTATTCTTTGATGCCAGCCAACCCGTACATATTCATCTTTAAGCTTCGGTCTTTTTGCAGGGTGGTGTCAGAGACTTCAATAACAACAAATATTTCTGCAGCTGTTGGGTGGCGATCTTCGTACATTTTTTCGTCGTAAATAGCGACGAAGCAATCTGGCTTAGGCTGTGAATCGTTAGGCAGAATAACGGGTAACTCAGAAGTGATTTCGTACTGGTCATTAGGGAATTTTGTCCGAAAAAACTTAATTAAACGACGTATGGAGCTGGCGTGTGGACTGTTGATTGGAGCTTGTTTTATGATATGGCCAAAAATTAATTCCACGTCGTCTTCGTCAGAGATTATCCCTTGGCGGTATAAGTTTTGATATTGCTCAAGGGTCCATGTGAAAAGCGCAAGATCAGACCGACCTTCCTGTGGTTTGTCAGTACCGTTTTTAACGACGGGTACCGGCGGAATACTGATTGTTTGAACAGTCATAATCAATCGTTTATTGAAGATTAAACGCCCGGAGCCAAGCAAAAGTTATTGATAACTCCGGGCGGATCATTGCGCTACCCCAACCCCAAAATCTCCCGATTAGTCTGAGCATCAAACCCCGCATCAGCAAAGTCATCAAACGCCCGCTCGGTAACCTGAATGAGGTGATCGGTGATGAAGGGCGCGCCTTCGGCCGCGCCCTGGGCGCTGGATTTTATGGCGCATTCCCACTCCAGCACCGCCCAGCCGTCGTAGCCGTACTGGCTCAGCTTGGAGAAGATGCCCTTGAAGTCCACCTGTCCGTCGCCGAGGGAGCGGAAGCGGCCCGCGCGGTCCGCCCAACCCGCGTAGCCGGAGTAGACGCCCTGGCGGCCGTTGGGGTTGAACTCGGCGTCTTTGACGTGGTAGGCGGAGATGCGCTCGTGGTAAATGTCGATGAACTCCAGGTAATCCAGGCACTGGAGTACGAAGTGGCTCGGGTCGTAGTTGATCGTTACGCGGGCGTGGTTGTCGGTGGCTTCCAGGAAGCGCTCGAAGCTGGTGCCGTCGAAGAGGTCTTCGCCGGGGTGGAGCTCGTAGGCGCAGTCTACGCCGCACTCATCGAATACGTCGAGGATGGGTTTCCAGCGCTTGGCGAGCTCGCCGAAGGCTTCTTCGACGAGGCCGGCGGGGCGCTGCGGCCAGGGGTACATGTAGGGCCAGAGCAGGGCACCGGGGAAGGTGGGGTGGGCGGTGATGCCGAGGTTTTTGCTGGCCTTGGCGTTCCACTTCATCTGCTGCACGGCCCATTCCTGGGTGGCTTTCGGGTTGCCGGCAACTTCGGCGGGGGCGAAGCCTTCGTACATCTTCTGGTAAGCGGGGTGGGTGGCTACGAGCTGGCCCTGCAGGTGGCTGGCCAGTTCGGTGACTTCCAGGCCGTGCTCCCCGACCCGGCCTTTGAACTCGTCGGCGTAAGTCTTGGAGGTGGCGCACTTTTCGAGGTCGATCAGGCGGCTGTCCCAGGTCGGGATCTGGACGCCTTTGTAGCCGAGGTCAGCCATGTACTTGCAGATACCGTCGAGAGAGTTGAAGGGGGCTTCGTCGCCCATGAACTGGGCCAGGAAGATGGCGGGGCCTTTGATGTTGGTCATTGTCGGTTGGTTGTATTTTATATTTGGGCTAAGATAGGTATTCTGAGCGGGTGTGTATCCCCCCGGACTTTGCTGCGCTGCGTCCGGGGTTACTATCCTCAAGTCGCTACGCGACTAGCTACATGCGTAGTCGCGTAGCGACTGAACCAAAGTGGCCCCGGACGCAGCGCAGCGAAGTCCGGGGGTCCGGGGTCCGGGGGTCCGGGGTGCGCGGGGTCCGGGGGTCCGGGGTGCGCGGGGTCTGGGCGGGTGGCGTCCGGTGCCTGGGTAGTTCAGAGCGGAAAACGTAACTTCGCCCAAAACCCCAAGACCATGTCCAGAATAACCGACCTTCGCCCCGACGAGTACAACGAATACTACGCCAACTACATCAACTACGTAGGCGAAATCGGCATCCCCGCCGCCCTGAACGAGAGTGCGGCGCAGCTGACGGATTACCTGACCCACGTTACCGAAGAGCGGGCCGATTATGCCTACGCGCCGGGCAAGTGGACCATCGCCCAGTCGTTGCAGCACATCATCGATACTGAACGCATTTTCAGCTACCGCGCCCTCTGCATTGCGCGGGGAGACAAAACGCCCTTGCCGGGTTTCGAGCAAAACGACTACGCCGACGTGGCCAACCTCAGCGAGCGCCAGTTTCGGGACATGATCGACGAGTTTCGGGTGGTCCGGGAGAGTACGATCGCACTTTTCAAAAGCTTCACCAAAGAAGACATGGTCCGTACCGGAACGATGAGTGGTGGCGGGGTTTCTGTGCGTGCGCTGGGCTTCATCATTAGTGGCCACGTTTACCACCACGCGAAATTGTACGCAGAGAAGTACAAGTAAAGATGTAGAATGGGGATAAATACACACCCGAGTGCCCCGAAGGGGTACGTCTTCTAGCGAGGGGTTGATCGGGGCCGTAGGCCGCGATCAGCCCCTCGCGCT
>CAYWMW010000430.1:0-3373 GCA_964458975.1 uncultured Lewinella sp.
CCTAGTTTCTAGTTCTCTAGTTCCTAGTTCTCTAGTTCCTAGTTCCTAGTTTCTAATTCCTAGTTTCTACCTTTGCGGCCGCTAAGCGCAAGCCTATGAAAACCAAAACGCTCCGTCAGGATAAAGTGAACGTAGTAACCCTCGGTTGCTCGAAGAACCTCGTTGATTCTGAGAACATCATCACCCAGCTGATGGCCAACGATTACGAGGTTGAGCACGACGGTAAACACGACGGAGAAGACGATGCCAACGTGGTGATCGTCAATACCTGCGGATTCATCGACCTGGCGAAGGAGGAGAGCATCAACACCATCCTGCTCTATGCCGACAAGAAGAATAAGGGAGACATTGATAAGCTCTACGTCACCGGTTGCCTGAGCCAGCGGTACAAAGACAACCTCGAAGACGGCATCCCCGAAGTAGACGACTTCTTCGGCACCATGGAGCTTCCCGGCCTGCTAGCTCGCCTGGAAGCCGACTATAAGCACGAGTTGATCGGTGAGCGCTTCATCACCACGCCTGCGCACTACGCCTACCTGAAGATTAGCGAAGGCTGTAACCGGACCTGTTCCTTCTGCGCCATCCCGCTCATGCGCGGAGACCACGTCAGCCGTACCATCGAAGACCTCGTTGCCTCCGCCGAGCACCTGGTCAAGAACGGCGTGAAGGAAATCATGCTGATCGCACAGGAACTAACCTATTATGGTCTCGACATTTACAAAAAACGTGCCCTGCCCAAACTACTTGATGCCCTCTGCGAAGTAGAAGGCCTTCAGTGGATTCGCCTGCACTACGCCTACCCCAGTAAATTCCCCAGGGATATTCTGGACGTGATGGCCGCCCAGCCCAAGGTTTGCAACTACCTCGACATTCCGCTGCAGCACGCCTCCGACGCCGTCCTTAAGCGGATGCGCCGTCAGGTGACCCGTGCCGAAACGACGGACCTCATCAGCTACGCCCGCGAAGTGGTGCCTGGCATCGCCATCCGGACGACCTTCCTCGTCGGCCACCCCGGAGAGACGGAGGAAGAGTTTGAGGAACTGTGCGACTTCGTCCGCGAGATGCGCTTCGAGCGCCTGGGCGTTTTCCAGTACAGCCACGAAGAAGACACCATCGCGCACGATTACCCGGACGACGTGCCGGCGGAAGTCAAAGCCGACCGCGCCAACCGCCTGATGGCCATCCAGCAAGACATCAGCCTGGAACTCAACGAAGAGAAAGTAGGCCAGACCCTCCGCGTCATCATCGACCGCAAAGACAACGACGTCTACGTGGGCCGCACCGAATTCGACAGCCCGGACGTAGACAACGAAGTACACATCTCCGCCAAAGACGTTTACCTCCGCACCGGAGACATGGTCAACGTGCAAGTCAACGCCGCCACGGAGTATGACCTGGAGGGCGAGCTGACCAATTAGAAAGCAAGGATTTTGCTTTAATCAAAAATTCTTCTTGTGATTTATCGTGGCTTGCTTACCTTTGCCGCGCTTCCGACGGGAAGTGCCGCAACTTTTCCCCAATCTCCTGTAGTTTAAGGGTTAAGTTACACATGCCGATGTGGCGGAATTGGTAGACGCGCTGGATTCAAAATCCAGTTTCTTCGGAAGTGTGGGTTCGATCCCCACCGTCGGTACGAGCTTCAGCTCGTGGTTCTTGTTTAGTTGGTACGCAGACTTCGCTTCGCTCAGTACTGCGTACCAACTAAACAAGAACCACGAGCCAAGACTTCACAAGAAAGAGGATGACAAAAAAATCACTACTCTACTTGGAAAATCAAACAGCCGCATTACCTTTGCGGCCCAAGAAAACGCAACGGCGTTTTTACCATCACGTTGTAAAAGATTTAATGGTCAGCCAACCGATAGTACCTACTAGTCCTGAAAGGGTTTACTATTACAGTATTGACTTCCAAAATTGGGTAAAACCAATTAAATCTTTCACAGAACCGCCGAAGTGATGAAACTGGTAGACATGCACGTTTCAGGGACGTGTGCTTTCGGGCGTGCGGGTTCGACTCCCGCCTTCGGCACTTATCTTCCTAGATAAACACATTCCCGGTACTCTTAGCGGAGTTCCGGGTTTGTTTTTCGGGAATAACTTTTATTGCAACCGCAATCTGGAGGAATGGCAGAGCGGTTTAATGCACCGGTCTTGAAAACCGACGTAGTGAAAGCTACCGGGGGTTCGAATCCCTCTTCCTCCGCCAACTCACTTTGTGGGTGAATTAGCCTGGTCGCTTTGCGACTGGGCTTTTTTTGTATCCACTCCCACAACCTCACCCGGCACCTGCGTCCTCGCCCCCCTTAAATCATGCTGGCTACCAAAGAAACAATCCCAGCAATCAGCATCTCGATGCCGATCGCCATCACCAGAAAGCCCATGATTCGGCTGAGTGCTGCCAGGCCGCCCCGGCCGAGCAGTTTGAACAGTGCGGGTGCAAAGTGCAGCACCACCCAAATGAGCGCGGCCATCGTGATGATGACCCCGATGATGAGGCCCCGGCTGACCCACTCGCTCTGCTCCACGAACAGGCTGATGAGCAGGGAGATGCTGCCCGGCCCGGAAAGCATCGGCATGGCCATCGGCGTGAAGCTGACGTCTTCGGCGTCCATGGCCTCTTCCTCAACCTCCTCGCTGATGCGGCGCTCCTCAAACTTGCTGTTCAGGAGGCCGTAGCCGCTGTTGACGATGATGAGGCCGCCCGCAATCCGCAGGGCGTTGAGGCTGATGCCGAAGAAGTTGAGGATGTAGGTGCCCGCCAGGAAGAACACCACCAGGATGAGCATGAACCACATCGCCGTCTTGCGCGCCGTCACCTCCCGGTGGCTGCGCGTACTCGACGCGGTAAGCGTGAGGTAAATCGGTACCGCGCCCAGCGGATTAACCACCGAAAAGAGCGACCCCAGGGTGGCCAGAAAAAAGCTTAGTAAAGACATTGATTGTAGTTGACTAGATTCGGTCCTCCTCCGCTACTAACAGGAGGGAAAAGGCACCAACAACCTCAGTTACGAGAAGGTTGCCAAACATGGCCACTGAATGCAAGAAGTTAGGGCTGGGGGTCCGCTTTTCGTAGCGTGGGGGCCTGTCCCCCACGTATTTGTTGCCCGACTGGACACATCAGGAAGAATGTGTAATCTGACCAATTTGCAAGTTCATATTCCTACTAAAACGCGGAGCGTTTTCATAAGCCCCTCCCCCGTGGGCAGGGGTTGGGGAGGGGGGTATGGAGCTAAGGGGTTGCGGAACAATAAGTTATCCGTTTAAAAAATGGCGCTCGCGGCCCTGATGGAGTTCGAGCCGTCACAACCGTAGCTACGGCTATGCTTGCGCCGTCTCGAACTCCATCAGGACCACGATCGCTCATTTTCACCAG
>CAYWMW010000431.1:0-3357 GCA_964458975.1 uncultured Lewinella sp.
ACAGCTGCAGCAGCGGGCTCGATGCCGTACTCATCCTTCATAATAGTTACGAGCTCGGTTACCTCCTTGATGGTCAGGTTAACGAGAGATTCGGCGATTGTTTTTACATCAGCCATAATAGAAAAGTATTTAAATAGTGATTTACGAGTAGATCGCGTATATCAGCTTGGAAGCTATGTTAGGAACTAGGAACTAGAAACTAGAAACTAGTGGAGTTCACCTGGTTTCTAGCTTCTAGTTTCTAAAAGTGAAGCTATGCCTCGCGCTCTTCGAGCGTCTTAAGCAGCCCGGCCACCTGAGAACCACCGCTCTTGAGGCCACTGAGCAGGTTCTGCATTGGGCTCTGGAGAAGGGTAAGGGTATCGGCAAGGAGTTCTTCGCGGGACTTCAGCTTAGCGAGTGCGTTGAGCTGGTCGTCTCCCGAGTAAACGGAACTTGCGATGTAGGCTGCTTTGAGGATAGGACGTTCGCCGTCTTCACCACGGAATTCCTTGATGACTTTGGCGGGAGCGTTCGCTACCTCGGTAAAAAGAAGGGCCGTTGGGCCTTTCAGTGCGTCGAATACGGCTTTGTAGTTGCCTTCCTCGGGCAACTGCTCAAGGGCCTTGATGGCAAGGGTATTCTTAACGACCTGCATGGAGATTCCTTTCTCAAAGAATTTACCACGCAGTTCGGTTGTTTTTTCGGCAGTAAGGGTCGAAGCATCGGTGATGTAGAAGAACTCATTGTTCTCAAACTTCTCCTTCAGTTGCTCGATAGCCGCCGCTTTATCTGTCTTAGTCATTATAAGTTAGTTTGAGGGACGGTTAAGCAATGGTTTTCGGGTCGATCTTGATGCCCGGGCTCATCGTAGAAGCTACGACGACGGACTTCATGTAGATTCCTTTAGCGCTGGAAGGCTTCATGCGAACCAGGGTGCCGAGGAGTTCGTTGGCGTTGTCCAACAACTGCTCAGGCGTGAAACCTACACGACCGATGCTGGAGTGGATGATACCGAACTTGTCCACACGGAAAGCGATCTTACCACCCTTTACGTCGGAGATTGCCTGAGCAACATCCATGGTTACCGTACCGGTCTTAGGGTTAGGCATCAGGCCACGGGGGCCGAGTACACGACCGAGACGACCAACCTTGGCCATCGTTTGTGGCATAGCGACAACGACGTCGAAGTCGGTCCAGCCATCGGTTACTTTTGACACCATGTCGTCGAGACCGACGAAGTCGGCACCGGCGTCAAGAGCTTCCTGCTCTTTATCTGGGGTTACGAATGCGAGTACACGCTTGGTTTTACCCGTGCCGTGGGGCAGGGTTACGGTACCGCGGAGCGCCTGGTCGGCCTTACGGGGGTCGATACCAAGGCGTACGTGTACGTCTACGGATGCGTCGAATTTAGCGGTATTCACTTGCTTGACGAGGGCCATGGCCTCGTTGAGTGCGTACTGCTTTTCGGCGTCGACCTTACCTTCGGCGGCTTTCCGCGCTTTGCTAAGTTTAGCCATAATAAAAAAATGTTTGAGGTAAATGACGCACACCAGGTTAATGGCGTGCTCCCTGCGAGATAATTTGTGTTAGTGGGCGCTGAACGCGGGTGCAATGTTTGTTGGAAGCGTCTGGATCAACGTTTCAGTTCGAGACTAAAACTGTAAACCGTTCCTTGCATCCTGCGGCCGCGCCTGAATCAGGACTTGCTTACGCGTCGTATGGAGACTGACCACCTTCGATGGTGATGCCCATAGAGCGAGCCGTGCCAGCAACCATCTTCATGCCGCTTTCTACGGTGAAGCAGTTGAGGTCAACCATTTTGCTTTCAGCGATGGCACGAACCTGATCCCAGCTCACTTTAGCCACCTTGATCCGGTTAGACTCCTTGGAGCCACTCTTGATCTTAGCTGCCTCCAACAACTGAATCGCTGCCGGTGGAGTCTTGATGATAAAGTCGAAAGACTTGTCTTTGTAAACGGAAATGATCACCGGGAGGACTTTGCCCTGCTGGTCCTGCGTCTGCGCGTTGAAGCGCTTACAGAATTCCATGATGTTCACACCTTTCGCACCAAGTGCAGGACCGACCGGAGGAGCTGGGTTAGCTCCGCCACCGCGGACCTGAAGTTTAATCTGTACGTCTACTTCCTTAGCCATGATAGCTTATTTGTGTCGTGCTGACGAGGGCAATCAATTTTTACCGCTCTCCGACGTGGGGAATATTTTATTGTAAAAAGCAAGCCCGTCGGAACGGGCAGATGCTATTTTCGGCCTGCAAAGGTAAGTAAATATTTTCACTTACAGAAAATAAAAAGCAGCAGGAAATTATCCTGCTGCTTTCTACCGCAGACGCTTAAGTCTAGCTTTGTTTTTCGACCTGCATGAAGTTAAGCTCAACTTCCGTACCACGGCCGAAAATCTTAACGATAACCTTCAGTTTCTTCTTTTCTTCGTTCACTTCCTGGATATCTCCGACAAACTCGTTGAACGGGCCGTCAATAATTTTTACCGTTTCACCTTCGATGAAGGGCTCGATCATTGTATCACCAGCTTCGAGGCTTTCGTCCACTTTACCGAGTAAGCGGTTGGCTTCGGAATCCCGCATGGGGATGGGTTCGCTCTTACCGAGGAAATGAATCACGTTGGGCAGTCCGGTAATTCCATCAAGTACGTTACCGTTCAGGGCGTAAGGATCAGCTTCTACCAGGATGTAGCCCGGAAGAATGTTACGATCAGAGATAACCTTCTTGCCACCGCGGATTTTGTAAACCTTCTCGGTAGGCACGATGATCTTCATGACGTGGTTTTCCCAGCCATTGATCGCGATCTCTTTTTCGATCCGTTCCTTGATTTTTTTCTCTTTGCCGCTAATGACGCGGAGAGAGTACCATTTCGTTACTGCCATTGTGTTTGTCGGTTAACCTAGACTGTAAATGAATTCTACAAGGTTTCTCCAGACGAAATCCATAGCCATGATCGTGAACGCAAAAATCGCGGACCCGATGAGTACCAGAATGGTGTTGGTCTGCAGGGTAGAGTAGCTCGGCCAGGTCACGTTGTGCACCAGCTCGTTGTAGCTTTCCCGCAGGTATAGTCCTATTTTGTCCATTTGTAAAGGATTAAGGGTAAAAAGAAGAAATGAGGTAAATCTCAGGAAAGAGAACTACAACATTTGTGCCAGTTTACCTATGTCAAGGCGAAAAGTCAGAAATAGAGCCAGAGCGGTTAGCTTCTTTTTCCTTTTCTTTCCTTTACTCCTTTATTTTGCACGGGCGGAGAGACTCGAACTCCCAGCCCCTGGTTTTGGAGACCAGTGCTCTACCAATTGAGCTACGCCCGTGTATGTAAGTTTGGTGTTTAAACCCTGCGTTCAAGGTT
>CAYWMW010000432.1:0-1759 GCA_964458975.1 uncultured Lewinella sp.
CCGGACTACGTCCGAGCTTACTGGGGTGTAATCGCTACGCGATAGTTTGTGTTGGAGCCCCCAAACACTACTTTGGGTAACGACTATTTTGACTACTTGACCACCCCACCCCAACACATATACTTGGTAACCAGGTAATCCTCCAGCCCGTACTTGCTCCCCTCCCGCCCGAAGCCAGACTCTTTTACGCCGCCGAAGGGGGCGACGGCCGTGGAGATCATGCCGGTGTTGATGCCCACCATGCCGTACTCCAGCGCTTCGGCGACGCGCCAGATCAGGGCGTAGTCGCGGCCGTAGAAGTAGGCGGCCAGGCCGAAGGGCGTGTCGTTGGCCAGGCGGATGACTTCTTCCTCCGTCTCGAACCGGAAGATGGGCGCTACGGGGCCGAAGATTTCCGTCGAGGCAACGTCCATATCAGCTTGTGCGCCCGCCAGGATGGTGGGTTGGTAGAAGAGGTCTCCCGCTGCGGAGCGTTGGCCGCCGGTGATGACCTCGGCTCCTTTTTGCCTGGCGTCGGCGACGAGGGCTTCGACCTTGTCCAGTCCGGCCTGGTTGATGAGCGGACCAACCTCTACCCCACCCTCGCGGCCGTCTCCCACCTTGAGTTCTTCGACGGCCGTCTTTAAATCTTTAACGAACCTGTCGTACACTCCAGCCTGAACGTAAATTCGGTTAGAACAGACACAGGTTTGGCCCGCGTTCCGGTACTTACTGGCCACTGCACCTGCGACCGCGCCCTCAATATCCGCATCGTCAAAAACGATGAAGGGGGCGTTGCCACCAAGTTCGAGCGACAGCTTCTTCACCGTTCCCGCACACTGCCGCATCAACTCCTTGCCCACCGCCGTAGAGCCGGTGAAGCTGAGTTTTTTCACCACCGAACTTGCCGTCAGGGCAGCGCCCACCTCCTTGGGCTGGTTGGTAGTGATGATGTTCAGCACCCCGTCCGGAAAGCCCGCTTCCTGAGCCAGAACCCCCAGCGCCAGGGCGGACAGCGGCGTCGCCTCCGCCGGTTTGATCACCACCGTACAACCTACCGCCAGCGCCGGAGCGACCTTGCGCGTGATCATCGCGTTCGGGAAATTCCAGGGCGTGATCGCCGCCACCACCCCGACGGGCTGCTTGATGACCGTGATGCGCTTGTCCGCCCCGTGGCCAGGGATCACATCGCCGTAAGCCCGTTTCCCCTCTTCCGCAAACCACTCGATGAAGGACGCGCCGTAGCGGATCTCACCAGCGGCCTCGGCCAGCGGCTTGCCCTGCTCGGTGGTCAGGATCATGGCCAGGTCGTCCACGTTCTCCAGGATCAGGTCGTGCCAGCGGCGGAGAATCGCGGACCGCTCCCCGGCCGTCTTTCGGCTCCAGGCCGGGAAGGCGGCTTCGGCGGCGGCGATGGCTCTTTCGGTTTCCTCTTTTCCTACATCCGGTACAGTTGCTATGGTGGCTCCGGTGGCGGGGTTGGTTACGGGGAAGGAGGCTCCGGCGGTGGAGTTGGGAAGTAGATTGCGGTTGGTTAGGTTCATGGTTGGGGGGTTGGGCACCCCGGACTGCGGGCGATGCTGACGCATCTTCCTCCGTCCGGGGTTACTAGTGTCTAATCCCTACGGGATTCGTCCTGCTTGTGTACCCCCGGACTGCGGGCGATGCTGACGCATCTACCCTCCGTCCGGGGTTACTAGTGTCTAATCCCTACGGGATTCGTCCTGCTTGTGTACCCCCGGACTGCGGGCGATGCTGACGCATCTACCCTCCGTCCGGG
>CAYWMW010000432.1:1859-3311 GCA_964458975.1 uncultured Lewinella sp.
ACGCATCTACCCTCCGTCCGGGGTTACTGAAGTCTGTGCTTGTGTACCCCCGGACTGCGGGCGATGCTAACGCATCTACCCTCCGTCCGGGGTTACTAGTGTCTAATCCCTACGGGATTTGTCGTGCTTGCCAAACCATTATCCCGGCATATCGTTTAGTTAGCAAGACAACTGTTACATTTGTCCGGACTGCCTTTCTTCCCTTACTCCCTTTTCCCCTTACTCCCCTTCCCCCCTTACCCATGCCCCTCTACCACCACCAAGGCCAAATCCCCCCCAAGCGGCACACCCAGTTCCGCCAGCCAGACGGGAGCCTTTACCACGAGCAGCTCTTCGGCACGATCGGTTTCGACGGTATGTCCTCCCTGCTCTACCACCTGCGTCGGCCGACGCAGGTGCGGGACATCGTTTCCAGCACCGACGTTAGCCCAAAGATCGCCGAAGCGAAACATATCAAATCCAGGAAACTGGTCGGCTTCAACGTTGCGCCGGAGGATGACTTTCTGGATAGCCGGAAAGCGCTGCTCGTCAACAAAACGGTGCAAATCGGCGTCGCCGCACCGCGCAAATCTCTGACGGACTATTTCTACAAAAACGCGGATTCGGACGAGCTGCTCTTCGTCCACCGGGGAACGGGGACGCTGCGGACCTTAGTCGGCAACATCCCCTTTGAGTACGGAGATTACCTCATCATCCCCCGCGGCATGATCTACCAGATCGCGTTCGACGGCGAAGACAACCGCCTCCTCTACTGCGAGTCCACCGATCCGATCTATACGCCGAAGCGCTACCGCAACCACTTCGGTCAGCTGCTGGAGCACAGCCCCTACTGTGAACGCGACCTCAAACTGCCGCAAGACCTGGAGACCCACGACGAAACCGGGGAGTTCACCATCAAGATCAAAAAGCAGGGCATGCTGCATGAGGTCGTTTACGCCTCCCACCCCTTCGACGTCGTTGGCTGGGACGGCTACAACTTCCCCTACGGCTTCAGCATCCACAACTTCGAGCCCATCACCGGGCGCGTCCACCAGCCGCCGCCCGTTCACCAGACTTTCGAGACCAAGTCTTTCGTCGTCTGCTCCTTCGTGCCCCGGCTCTACGACTACCACCCGCTCTCCATCCCCGCGCCCTACAACCACTCCAACATCGACTCCGACGAGATGCTGTACTACGTGGACGGCGACTTCATGAGCCGCACCGGCATCGGCCCCGGCTACATTTCGCTGCACCCCGGCGGCATCCCGCACGGTCCGCACCCCGGCACCTACGAAGGCTCCATCGGCCACAAAGGCACCGAAGAACTGGCCGTGATGATCGATACCTTTGCGCCGCTTTCCATTACCGAGGAAGCGCTTAAGATTGATACGGGGGATTATCATCAGTCTTGGCTTTAGGTTAGAAGCTAGGAACTAGGAACTAGAAGCTAGGAACTAGGAACTAGGAACTAGA
>CAYWMW010000433.1:0-1422 GCA_964458975.1 uncultured Lewinella sp.
GGTTTACCCCAGGACTACGCTACGCTCCGTCCTGGGTTACTTATGTTAAATCCCTACGGGAATGGTTGTTCTGTTGGCCTACTCCAGCAGTTCCTTAAGTTCCTCCGTAGAAACCACCTGCACTGGTCGATTGATGGACTCTTCCAGGGAAATAAAAGTCTCCGTACGTTGGATGCCTTCGTAGGCCTGAATTCGCGCCAGGGTGTCCCGCAGATGATCGGTATCCCGGCAAACGACCTTCAGAAAGATACTGTAATTCCCCGTAAGGTAGTGCGCCGAGACGATTTCGGGGATATTCGTCAGGTAATCCGTTGCGTTCCCGTACTGTCCGCTACTCTTCAGGAATACGCCGAGAAAGGCGGTGATGTCGTAACCAATTCGAGTCGGATCTACCTGCAAAGAAGTACCTTTTACCACACCGGCGGCAATCAACTTATTCATCCGCACGTGGATGGTTCCGCCGGAGACAAACAGTTTAGCGCCCATTTCGGTGTACGGCCGCTTAGCATTTTCCATCAGCAAGGCGAGAATCTTGCGGTCCAGGTCATCCAGTTCGTACGTTTTCTTCATGTTGCTTCGCTTTGTGGCGGGGAAGATAGTTGTTGAGGTTGGGTCTACCGCCAAATTAGCTAGTCAAATTCTTTTTTGTCCTTGGTCAGTTCGAATAGATTAGTCTAATGATTCCACGGCCAGACCGAACATACTGGTCTAATCGTCCGGGTCAGTTCGAACATACTGGTCTAATGGTCCGAGTCAGTTCGAACATACTGGTCTAATGGTCCGGGCCAGTTCGAATATACTGGTCTAATAGTCCTACCAAGCCTAAAACTCACCCAACCACCCCAAACTCCAACCCATTCTCCCGCTCCCCTTCAGCAACAATCACCTTACTGCCCGCAGGCATTCGTTCATTCAGCAGTACTTCCACCTCATCATCATACCCCGTTTTTCGCTCCGGAGTCTCCATCCAAAGAACAAAAACGACCTTAGCTCCATCTGTACAACGACGACGAGCTTCAGACCAAAACCAGTAGTTTGAGTCAACATTCGGCTTACCCCGAAACGCGTACCACCAAAGCTGCAACCTCCGCCACCAGTGCCGCTTCAGGTAAGTGTCTACGATGCGAATCAACCGCTGGCTATCGTTAAATTTAGTCGCAATATCCTCAGCCAAAAGAGTGGGCGTCTTACGTTTAGCCCGGTATTCCCGGCCGTTTCGGTCACTGATGCGCGGACGATAGTTTTTCACCTCAACCAACCAGAGCTCTCCGTTGGGAGACAGCGCAATGAAGTCTACGCCCTTCAGCCCGTGCCCGCTCAACGACTGGTACGCTGCGGTATCGTCGTACTTCCTAACGATCCAGTCGTCGGGGAAGCGGAAACTTAGGTCTGATTCGGAGAAGGTGATTTGGTTCGGTGGTT
>CAYWMW010000433.1:1522-3286 GCA_964458975.1 uncultured Lewinella sp.
ACCACCAAACCACAAGACTATTTCTTCTTTTTCTTCTTCCGCTTCATCGTCTCCTCCACTTCTGCCATCAGCGCGTCAAGGTCCATATTATCGATCCGGTTGAATTCCTTGGTTTGGCGGTAAACGGCGCGGTCTACTTCAACTACCTTGATTTCCGTACCGGTGTAGTTCTCTACCGCGCGGAGCTTATCGTGCTCTTCCGGCGAGCAAAAAGTATAGGCGATGCCTTTATTTGCACCCCGGCCGGTGCGGCCTACGCGGTGAACGTAGTTATCCGCCTGGTCCGGCAGGTCGTAGTTAATCACGTGGGTCACGTCAGGGATGTCGATGCCGCGGGCGCTCACGTCGGTCGCGATCATGAGTCGTTTTTCGTTATTGCGAAAAGATTCCAGCGCCGCGTTGCGGTCTTCCTGGCTCATTTCGCCGTGCAGAATCAAACTGCTGATGCTGGCCCGGTTCATGGCTTTTGCGACCCTTTCGGCGCGGACGCGGGTGCGAACAAAGGCTAGAATCTTGGCCTCAGGATGCTCCTTATAGAACCGCTCAAGGAAGAAGCGCTTATCATCCATCTCAATAAATACGACCGAGTGTTCTACGTTCTTAGAGATCGGATCCTTCGGGCTGATCTGGATGCGGATCGGCTTCTTCACCAGCGTATACGCCAACTTCTTGATCTGCTCATTGATGGTGGCGGAGAAGAACAAGGTCTGCCGCCGCATCTTCAAATGCCCCAGGATGCCCCGGATGTCTTCGATGAAACCCAGGTCCAGCATCAAATCCGCCTCGTCGAGCACCAGGATGTTCACCCGCTCCAGACGGAGGACTTGCTGGTTCAGCAGGTCGAACATCCGGCCCGGAGTAGCAATAAGGATGTCTACGCCGTCCTGTAGTTGCTGGATTTGCGGGTCCTGCTCTACCCCACCCGTCAGAGCGAAAACCTTTACGCGCGTCCCCTTCGCCAGGCTTGAAAAAACGCTGTCCAGCTGCATCGCCAGCTCCCGCGTCGGAACCATGATGAGGCATTTGATGCCGTCTCTACGCCGTGCGTTCTCCTTTCCGGTGTGGATGATCTGCAACACGGGGATCGCGAAAGCAGCGGTCTTACCGGTGCCGGTCTGCGCAATACCCATCACATCTTCTCCCTTCAGGATGTTGGGGATGGCTTTATACTGGATGTCCGTAGGGCGTTTCCAGCCGAGCTTGCCGATGCTGCGCTTGATTTCGGGGGCGAGAGGGTAGTCAATAAATTTCACGGGCCAAAGGTACGGTTTAAGGGATTGGCTATACTGGTGCCTCTTTCGTACGTGTGTATAACAATGGTCCGCTACGGTTTTGAGAAAGGAACTGATTTTGTTTCAAGCTCAGTTATGCGCGAGGGGCTAAACGGTGCCCGTTGGGCACACGTTTAACCCCTCGCTAGCGGACCGACCCTTTCAGGGCCGTTAAGTATTGCCGTTTAGCACCTCAGTGCCCTGAAAGGGTACGTCGTCTAGCGATGGGTTGATCGAAAGCCGAAGGCTGAGATCAGCCCATCGCGATTTGGAGGGGTTGAGCCACCCATAGCGTAGTTGGCGTGCGTAACAATTGCGCTGCATGCGCTCAACGTGGCCTAACAGCAATTTGGCAAGTGTAGTATAAACCCACACACGCCCAAAATGCAAGCAGTAATTGCAGAGCTTAAAGTCTTTGGGGCGCGAGCGGCCTAAAAGCGTAGCGGACCATTGTATAACGAGATGCACGATTGCTGCAATTTTGCCGCCTGCC
>CAYWMW010000434.1:0-3279 GCA_964458975.1 uncultured Lewinella sp.
GGCGTCCATGATGGTAAGGTTTGGAGGTTGATAATGTCTAAGCATAAAGATAACGGTTTAGTGATTTAATGAGTTGCCCAGCGGGTGGAACCGTTCCACGGCTAGCCGCAGGGCAGCGAGGTTGTTCTCGCGGTAGGTCTCCGTCGTGGAGATTTTTTTGTGGCCGGCGAAGGCCTGGACTTGGCGCAGTCCTTGACCGGATTTCAAGCGGCCGGCGATCACGCTTTGCCGGATCGTCGTCGGGGTCAGGCGTTTGTTTGGCAGCAGCGGGCGGAGGGTTTCGACGAGGTAGTGGACGCCCTCGCCGCGTTCCGGAGTGCCACGCTGGGTCAGCAAGAGGTGCTCGGTTTCGTCGCGTAGAAGTTGGGGACGGTCCTCGTTCAGGTAGGCGTGTAAGGCCATCACCTGGGCGGCATCGAGGCGCAGTTTGCGGGCGTCGGTTTTACTCGTCGCCAGGATGCGGACGGTGGCCGTTTGCAGGTCGATATCGGCTACTTTCAACGCACCGATTTCCCGCACCGACAAGCCCTGATGCACCAGTAGCCCAATGATCACCCGGTTACGATTCATCAGCATTGGATAACGTTCTGGGCGCGGCCGCAGGAGCAAGGCAAGTTCGTTGGGAGCAAGCAGATCCTGCGTCTGCACCTGGTCCCTGACCACGTCGCGCAACCGCAGTCGACTCCCCGGATGATCCGCCCGCCGACCACTAAGCACCAGGAACCGGTAGTAACTCTTGACCGCAAACAATATCCGCCGCACCGTCGCCGGATTGTCGTACCGCTTGCGCAATGCCGAGAGGTAACCGACCAGCTCCCCGTACCCCGTAGTCAAAGCCACGGCTTCCCCGCCGATCCGCTCCAGGTAATGCCCGATCTCAAAGGCGTAGATCTTCGCCGTTCCGTCGCTGTAATGCTCGCTCAGGTAGTCCTCCAGATTCATAGCTCTTCCGTTTTCACCCGCGTGTACAGCTGGGTTGTCTCCAGGTGACCGTGTCCCAAAAAGTCCCGCACCCGCTCCAGTTCCATGCCGCGTTCGAGCAGGTGGGTGGCTACGGCGTGGCGCAGTCCGTGCGGCGTGATCCGCTGGTTCACCTTCGCCTCCAGGACCAGCGCGGCCAACCGCCGACTGATCGTCCCGCCCAACATCCGCCGACCGCGATCGTTGAGCAAGTAGGCTTTGCCGGTGTAGTCGTTGGCCCAGCGCCACCGCTCCCGCTTCTGGTAGTGTTTAAGGCCCGCCGCTACCCGTTCGCTCAGGGGGATCACCCGCCGCTTTTTGCCCTTGCCGCGCCGGACGTAGAGCAACGCCGACCGATGATCGACGTCGGCCACGTTCAACCGCTCGGCTTCCATGCGGCGCAGACCGCAGCCGTAGAGCAGGTGCAGCAGCGCGGTGAGCCGGGCGTCGTCTTTAGCCGTTAGGTAGAGGGCGTCGATCTCGGCCCGGGTCGCCACGTAGCGTTCCGACTTCGGCGGTGTCGGCAAGCGCAGTCCGGCCAGCGGACTGCCGCCCCGCAGCCCGTTCCGCTCGGCGTAGTCGAACAGCAAACGCAGACTAAAAACGTAGCCACCGATGGTGTGTCCGCTCAGCGCGCCACCCGTGCGACTGGGTCGGGTTTGCAGGTAGCTCAGGTGCGCTTCGAGGTCGGCGCGGTCGACCTGGTCGAGGCGGGTTTTGCCGCTGGCTTCCAGACGCTGCAGCAACTCCCCCGCTCCACCCAACTCGGCCGTGCCGGCGGCGTAACCGAGCAGCAACAACTCCACCCGGCAGGACTGCAGCAGCGCTTGGTAGTATTCCGACTTGGGTTGGTATTGCTTGCTCATCTAACTTTCATTGCATCCCGCGTTCGCGCCTCATTATTCCCCTTAACACTTTTCTGGAACGCGGAACGCCAGCCCCATTTTGGCCCCTAAAGCCAGTGTTTAGGCGTACTCTGGCGTTCCAGCTGGCGTTCCCTGGTGTTCCACTTTTACACTGCTAATGCCTCTATTTGCCGGTTCAACTCTGTTTTGATGCGTGCACGCAGCGCACTTTGGTCGTCCCAATGCGCGATTTTGTAGTGGTAGCCGCGATTGGCAAAGCCGTTTTGCCGAACGTACTCCAGCTCGACCAGCTTTGATAAATAACGGTGCTGCTGCGTCTTGCTCACACCCGTGATCTTGCGCAGCTCGAAGCGGTTGAAGGCGTAGTCTTTGCCCAGCTTACCGACGTGCTTTTTGACGTTCTCAAAGAACTGCCGCAAGCTCCCATCCAACTCATCCACCTTCAAAACAATACTCTCAAAAAGGATCTCACACGCCACCCGCAGGTCGTCCGGCGACGTGATCACCCGGCCTCGTGCGTCGCGCTCTCGCTGGTGCTGATTGAGCAATGTAATCTGCCGCACGAAGCTTTGGTACAACTCATTTAGTCGTCTGATTTTGTGGGCATCTTCCGGCAACTTGATCTTGTCCGCAAACGGATTTACCACCTCTAGTTTGTCCAGTAACCGCAAGCAGTTTTGGACGAAAAGCCGTACTCCCTTTTCTTCCCGACCGTCGATCTTACCCGCACTCTTTTGGTTCTGGTACTCGATGATCCGCAGACTCTGCTCCCGGCTCTCATCCACGGCCACGACAAAGCAGCGGCTGATATTATCCTCGTAAAGTTCGGCCTTCGTCGTGCAGCTCATCGACGCAATCGGACCGCGCACGATCCGCTCCGCGCCCCGGATATTGCCGTGCTCGTCCTTGAAGCTCGTCGACGTGATCAGGATTTCGCTCGACTGCAGTTCGCGCACCGCTAAAAGTGCCTCCTCCTTCAGCCCGTCGATGTCCTCGAAGCACAGCAACTTATGGCTAAAGTAATGCTCGCCCTGATTGTAAAAACTGCCGTCCGTCACCCGCGTGTACCGCTTGACGACTTCCTCGGGGATCAGTTCCGATACCACCCGCAGCAACCGCGTTTTGCCGCTGCCGCTTGCGCCCTGGATCAGCGCGTGCAGCGTGTTCGGCATCGCAAACGAGCTCGCCACGACGAACAGCAGCAGCCGGTTGTTTTCCTCGCCTACGATGCCCGCGCGTTCGATCAGTTCGTTGATTCTTCCCAGCAGATTTGGAGCTTTGAGGAAATCCAGGCAGCGTTTGCGGTCGGCTCCGTTTACGGCTATTTTGGTCGTTTCCTCCCGTTTGGTTGCGGTGCGGATGGTTTCGCGGTGGGCTTCCAGGAGTTCGGTCAGCCGATCCAGGTCCAGCTCGACGAGGTCGGCGCGCAGGCTTAGTTTTTCGGCTACGGCGC
>CAYWMW010000435.1:0-3263 GCA_964458975.1 uncultured Lewinella sp.
TAAACCCACACACGCCCAAAATGCAAGCAGTAATTGCAGAGCTTAAAGTCTTTGGTGCCCGAGCCGCCTAAAATCGTAGCGGACCATTGTTATACACACTCAACCTCCCACTGCACCTGCGACCGCGCCAAAAACCATTACCTTAGCAAAAACAACCAACCCATGATAAAAACGATCATCAAACTCGGCGTTGTAATATTACTTGGTCTGCTGGGCTACAACTACTTCTTCGGAGATGCTACGGAAAAAGCCCAAAGCCGCGAAATAGTCGGCAAGGCAAAAGACCTCGGAAAGGATGCCTGGGACTTACTGAAAAGCGAACGCACCAAAATGAAGGAAGGCAAGTACGACGGTGCCCTCGAAAAACTGGAAGGCCTCTACGGAAGCCTCAAAGCCCGCGCCGGCGAACTGGCCGACTCCGACGCACTGGACCGCATCAGCGAACTCACCCAACGCCGGGACGAGCTAGAAAAGGCCCTCAAAGATGCCGGCGGTGAACTCTCCGGCGAGGGGAAACGTAAACTCGATGACCTCACCGCCGAAACCGAGGAACTGATGAATGAAATGGAAACGAAAGGCACGTCCGTACCCAACTAAGGAGCGTAAGATCATCCATGTAGACATGGATGCCTTCTTCGCCAGCGTAGAGCAGCGGGATGATCCCGAACTGCGCGGCAAGCCCGTAGCCGTAGGCGGCTCTAAAATGCGGGGCGTCGTCGCCGCAGCCAGCTACGAAGCCCGGGTATTCGGCGTCCGTTCCGCCATGCCCAGCGTTACGGCCAAACGGTTGTGCCCGCACCTCATCTTCGTCCGGGGAAGCTTCGAGAAGTACCGCAAGGTCTCCGAACAGATCCGTGAAATCTTCCTATCCTATACGGACCTGGTCGAGCCCCTTAGCCTAGACGAGGCCTACCTCGACGTTACCGAGCCCAAGCGCGGCCCCGCCAGCGCCACCCTGATCGCGAAGGCCATCCGTCGGGAAATTCTTGAAACTACCCAGCTCACGGCCTCTGCTGGCGTGAGCTTCAATAAGTTCCTGGCCAAGGTGGCCTCAGACATCAACAAGCCCAACGGCATGAAGGTGATCACCCGGGAAGAAGCGCCTGCCTTCCTTTCCGCACTCCCCGTCAAAGACTTCCACGGCGTGGGCAAAGTAACCGCCGCCCGCCTGGAAAAGATGGGCTTCCGCACCGGCGCGGACCTGATGCCCCTCACCGAGCTCGAAATGGCCCTCCGCTTCGGCAAGATGGGCCGGCGGCTCTACAGCATCGTCAACGCCCTCGATGATCGGCCCGTCAACCCCACCCGCAACCGCAAAAGCGTCGGCGCTGAACGTACCTTCAGCGAAAACCTGGACACCCGCCACGCCATGCGCGAAAAACTAGACTTCCTGGCGGAGAAAGTATTCAGCTACCTGAAAGACCAGAACAACTTTGGCCGTACCGTCACCCTAAAAATGAAGTCGCCGGAGTTCGTCATCCACACCCGCTCCCGCAGCTTCGCCGGTGAAATTCGTAGCCTGACCACCCTGCGCGAAACCGCCTACGCCCTGCTTGATGAAAACATCGACGAAGTCCCCGTCGTCCGCCTTCTGGGGCTATCCGTCTCGAATCTTGAGCGGGAGGGCGAAGGCGGAGTCCAGCTATTATTGCCCTTCGACGAAGAGGAATAAAGCTGCCAACCCAAAAAGGGGAACCTTTTGTAAAAATTCTTTGTTACTACCTTGCAAATGTTAATCGACTCTTATTACCTTTGCGTCGCTTTAGAACAAAAGCACGTTGATCCTTTAGCTCAGCTGGTTAGAGCATCTCACTTTTAATGAGAGGGTCCTGGGTTCGAACCCCAGAGGGATCACGAAAATTAAGCCTCCTTCACCATCTGGTGTTGGAGGCTTTTTTGATGGGAGCGAGCTGCCTCCGGCAGTGAGACTGGCGTGAGTCGCCTCCGGCGATGAAGCTTCTCTTTGCCGGAAGCAAATCGTTCCGGTCTCGCGGCCGGAGGCCGCTCGCTCCAGGCCTACCGCTGCTTGGCCAGCCACCGCTGATACGCCCGCTTCCCTTCTGAAAAACCAGCCCCTGTAGCGTAAAAGTGATGCGAACCGTCTCCTTTCTCTACGTTGAGTACGTAGTAAAGGAAGTTTGTCGTAGCTGGCTTGAGGGCTGCTTCAATAGCAGATTTGCTCGCCGAGCTGATCGGCCCTGGCGGTAAGCCGGTAATCTTTCTGGTATTATAGGGGTGCTCCACTTCAACGTCGCTCTTGTGGATGATACCGTCCCACCGGCCGAGGAGTTTAGCGATGTACACGTTCGTAGCGTCAATTCCCAGCGGAATGCGCTGTCGGAGCCGGTTGTAGATAACGGAAGATACTAAAACCCTTTCAGCATCTATTTTGGATTCGTTTTCGATCAGACTAGCTATGGTCACGATCTCTTGCCGGGATTTGCCAAGCTTCTGGGCGAGGGCATCCCACTCCGGCTCCCATACAGATTTAAACTGGCCAACCATTCTGCGGATGATTGCCTCCGGGTGGGTGCCCAGTTCAACCTCGTAGGTGGTTGGGTACAGATAGCCCTCCAGGTTTTCTGCTCCGGGTGCAATGTCTTTGATTAGGCTAATGTCTTCCATCATGTCCAGGACCTCCTGCTCCGTTACCGGAGGAGAGGCGGGAAACTGGGCGACCAGACGCTTAGCGATTTCAAAGCGCGTCCAGCCTTCAGGTATAACGAGGGTCTTAGTACGCTTCTTCCCGTCCTTTAAGCGTGCGATTACGGCCTTAGGGCTGATGGGTGAGGGGAATTGATAATCTCCAGCTTGCAGCGTCCCCTGGTCGTAATAGCGTAGGTACAGCTTCGTGGCCAATTCATTCTGGACAATGCCTCGCTCCGTAAGCGTCCTCAGGATCTGGTTCGCGCCCTGGCCCTGGCTGATCGTAATGTATTCAGCGGTGTGGTCATGGCTCACTTCAGTGTACACCGCCTGGTACAACCAAAAGCCAACGCCTCCCACGATAAGCGCAGCCACCAAAGAAAGCATTAGGAACCAACGGACAAGCTTCATAACAGATCAGATTTTAGCCAAAACCAGTATGCACCACTAACAGTTCAACCAATGAGTAGTAAAATTGATATTGGCTACCACATAGCGGTAACACATGAGTAACGCTAGACAGTATCCGAGAGCATCCAACACGAGCTATCGCGTAGCGATTATACGTAGGCTGTCTAATCTGACGCGTTCAGCCCGTGGTAACCTCACCCCATCCC
>CAYWMW010000436.1:0-3228 GCA_964458975.1 uncultured Lewinella sp.
GGTTAAACAATGAGAGCATATCTAGTGGTCTCCAGCCGAACCTCACGTTAATCTCATCTTCCCCATGCTCTCCCTCATCACCGACAACCCATATAAAAAACTTCTCGGTATCGCCTGGGGCTACGCGGAGGGCATGCGCGGCAGGTACGTTCTGATCTACCTCTTCTTTACGGGCGTGAACCTCTTGATTAGCCTGCAACCGGTCATCTTCGGTTTATTCATCAATCATTTACAGGAGGGCGGAGATGATCTGCTGCGGGGTACTTTCATCTACCTCGGCCTGCACATGGCCATCATCTTTTCCTACTGGTCTTTGCAGTGGCCGGCCCGTTTGTGGGAGCGGCGGATGGCCTTCGACATCAGCAAACGCCTGTTGATGGAAGTCTACGATAAGATCATCCACCTGCCCCTGGCCTGGCACCGCGAGCACCACAGCGGAGACACCATCAACCGCGCCCGCAAAGGCTACGAGGCGCTCAAGAATTTTTTCGACAACGGCTTCGCTTACTTTCAGACCATCGCCCGGATGGTGATTGCGCTGATGGCTTTACTGTGGTTCAGCCCGCTCTTCGGGGCCATTGCGGTGGTGGCGGCCATCATCATCTTTGCGGTGGTGCTCGCCTTCGATAAACCGATGATTGCCGCTATCACGGAAACCAACGACCGGGAGAACGAACTGATGGCGGGCTTCTCGGATAAGCTGACCAACATCATCACCGTAACTACTCTCCGCCTGGGCAAACGGACGGCGAAAGACATCAACGAGCGGGTCAACAAAATCTGGCCGCCCTTTTTACGGGGAACGCGCATCAACGAACAGAAGTGGTTTTCCATATCTGTACTCTCGGGCCTGATGTACATCGCTATGGTGGGCGGCTACGTGTACGAAAACTATGTGCCCGGAGAAGTTTTCCTGGTGGGTGGGCTGGTAACGCTGATCGGCTACGTGAACCAGTTCGCCAGTATGCTCAGCAGTTTCACGATGCAGTATGGGCAGATTGTCCGCTACCGGTCGGACCTGGCGGCCATCGACCCCATCGAAACGGCCTACGCCGAACTGGCCGTTCCGTCTGCCGACGGAGCCGTTAACCGGGCCTGGGAGAAGCTCCGCATCGAAGGGCTCAACTTCAGTTACGAAGAAGACGGAGCGGGCATCTTCGACGTCGACCTGAACCTGGACCGGGGCAAACGCATCGCCCTCATCGGCCCGAGTGGCTCCGGTAAGACGACGACGCTCTACGCCCTGCGGGGGCTTTACCCTCCGGAGCAAATTACCCTGCGCTTCAACGAACCTGCTTTGCATCCTGCGGCCGCGCCCAAAAATGCGCCCGCACAATTATTCGAGCAAACAACGCTCATCCCCCAAGCCCCGGAAATATTTGAAGATACCCTGCGCAACAACCTCACGATGGGCCTGGACCGCTCTGCGGAAGAACTGGACAATGCCATCCACAAAGCCGTACTCAACGACGTAGTGGAGCAAGCCGAAAACGGCCTGGACACCTTCCTCGCCGAAGGCGGCGCGAACCTGAGCGGCGGCCAGCGCCAACGCCTCAGCATCGCCCGGGGCCTGCTCGCCGCCGATACCTCCACCCTTCTTTTGCTGGACGAACCCACGAGTAGCCTCGACCCCAAAACGGAAATTCTGGCCTACGAACGCATCTTCGCCGCTTACCCGGACAAGACCATCGTGAGTACGCTTCACCGTCTCCACCTCCTCCGTTTTTTCGACTACGTCTACTACATGGAAAACGGCCGCATCGCCGCCGAAGGAACCCTGGACGAACTCCTGAAAAAAAGCACCGGTTTCCGCTCGATGTACGCCGAGCAGATGGGCGTTGCTTAGTTCGGTGGTCATGTGGTTTTGTGGAGGGTGGTTATGTGGTTTTGTGGACGGTGGTCAGGGATAGCTGCCTAACAACCTTTTGACCTTTCAGTCGTCTTCCTGCTGTAAGGGACTCAACAACCACCGAACCACAAAACCACCGAACCAAAATGGATTCACTAACCCAAATAGTACTAGGTGCCGCAGTAGGCGAAGCCGTCCTCGGCCGCAAGGTCGGTAACCGCGCCATGCTCTGGGGCGGAATTTGTGGGACATTGCCCGATCTCGACGTGCTTTCCAACGCGGTGAGCGACCCGATGAGCGCCCTGGCGTACCACCGGGCGTTCACGCACAGTTTGCCGTTTGCGTTGCTGGCCGCGCCGCTGGTTGGTTTGGCGTTGCACCGCTTTTACGGTGGCCGGGAAGGGCCGGTGAAAGGCCGTTTGGTCTGGCCCGCCCTGCTGGTCGTTTTCTACCTGTTGCTCACGGGCGGTAGTTATTTGATGCCGATTGAGGTGTACAATATTCCGCAAATTACGCTGGCCATCACGGTAGCTTTTGCCAGCTTCTTTCTGGTAATCGGCGGTTTGCGTTGGTGGCGGGGCTTCCCGACAAAAATCGCGAATACTAGCTGGCGGGGCTGGTCTTTACTCGCCTTCGGGGCCATCGTTACCCACCCCTTGCTGGACTGTTTTACGGCCTACGGTACCCAGTTGTTGCAGCCGCTGGCGAAGACCAGGGTGGCCTGGAATACCATTTCGGTGGCCGATCCGATCTACACTATTCCGTTCCTTATTCTGCTCGTTTGGGCGCGGACGCGGGTGCAGGGAAGCAGTTGGAGGGCAAGGTTGAACCAGGCCGGGCTCCTCCTGTCTTCCGTCTACCTCGCCCTGACGGTGGTGAACTATTTCAACGTGGAAGGCGTGATGAAATCGACGCTGGAACAAGAGGGCATTGCCGCCGAAGGGCAGGTCGTCTCTCCGTCTATTCTCAACAACGTCCTCTGGTCCGGCACCGCAAAAGACGCCAAAAAAGACCTCTACTACTTCAGCCAGTACAGCCTCTTCGACGAAGAGCGCCGCTTCCAGCCCTTCACCGAAATCCCCGGTAACCACCACCTGCTTGCCCCCTACGCCGAAGACCGCGACGTGCGCATCATCCGTTGGTTCACTAAAGAGTATTACGGCGTTTTGCCCGGCCGCAAAGCAGGCGGCCTCCAGGTCAACGACCTCCGCTACGGCCTAATCGACACGGATAAACCAACAGCCCGCAGCAGCTACATCTTCAGCTGGGAGGTGGATACTACCGTGCATCCCGTTCGCGTTCGGCAGGAGAACGCAGGCCCTTCGGAGGAGGTGGATATGGGGGGCTTGTTCTCGCGGTTGTGGGAGCGGTTGAAGGGG
>CAYWMW010000437.1:0-3222 GCA_964458975.1 uncultured Lewinella sp.
GCGCACTTACTGTTGGTAAAAAAACAGAAACACAGACCATCCAACTAGCTGTTCATGGAAGCGATGAACTCGTCGTTAGAATTGGTAGACTTCATGTGGCGCATCAGGAACTGGAAGGCTTCTTCCGGCTTCATGTCGGCGAGGTGATTGCGGAGTACGAACATACGCTGGAGCACGTCGCGGCCGAGCAGGAGGTCGTCGCGGCGGGTACTGGACTTGGTGAAGTCGATGCTCGGGTACATGCGCTTATTGGCCAGGAAGCGGTCTAATTGAAGCTCCATATTACCGGTACCTTTGAATTCCTCGAAGATGACCTGGTCCATCTTGGAGCCAGTATCGATGAGGGCCGTAGCGAGGATGGTCAGCGAGCCGCCACCGTCGATGTTACGAGCGGCACCGAAGAACTTCTTGGGCTTCTGAAGCGCGTTGGCCTCCACACCACCGGAGAGCACCTTGCCGGAGCTGGGCTGAACGGTGTTGTAGGCACGGGCCAGGCGGGTGATGGAGTCAAGCAGGATGCAAACATCGTGGCCAGACTCGACCATGCGCTTCGCCTTTTCAAGAACAACGTTGGCCACGCGAACGTGGTTTTCGGCTGGCTCATCGAAGGTAGAGCTGACGACTTCCGCCTTCACGCTGCGCTTCATGTCCGTTACTTCCTCGGGGCGCTCGTCTACGAGAAGAACGATGAGGTAGGTCTCGGGGTGGTTTTCTGCGATGGCATTGGCGACATCCTTGAGCAGGAAGGTCTTACCAGACTTCGGCTGGGCAACGAGGAGGCCACGCTGGCCTTTACCGATGGGGGTGAAGAGGTCAATGAGGCGCATGCCGTAGTCTTTCCCATCCGGACGGCCACTGAGGGTGAACTTCTCGGTAGGGAACTGGGCGGTGAGGTAATCAAAAGGAACACGATCGCGCATCCGCTTCGGCTCTACACCGTTGATGAGCTCTACTTCGAGGAGGGCGAAGTACTTTTCGCCTTCCTTCGGCGGCTTTACTGGCCCGCGAACGGTGTCTCCTGTTCTCAGGCCGAACTGCTTCACCTGCTGTGGGCTTACGTAAACGTCGTCCGGGCTGGTGAGGTAGTTGTAGTCCGGGCTGCGGAGGAACCCGTAACCATCGGGCATCATCTCCAGGATTCCGGAGGAGGAAACGAGGCCGTCGAGTTTGTACTCCTGTTTGCGCTCGGGGCGGTTGTTGCTGCGCTCCTGGCGGTTGCTCCGGTCATTCTGGTTGCGCTCGTTGTTTCGTTCGCTACGGTTACCGCGTTCGTTTTGGTCACGGTCTTCGTAGCGGCCTCGGCGTTCGTAGCGTTCCAGGGGTTCGCCTCCGGAGCGGCCACGGCCGCGTACGGGAGCTTCGGCTTGCTGCTGCTCGCCTTTGTTGCCGTCGCGGTCTTCACGAGGGGTACGTCGGCCTCGGCCGCGAGACTCTTCTGCCTGTTCTTCAGAAGGCTGGCGGCTTCGCCCCCGGCCTCTTCCGCGCCCTTCTTCTTCGGGAGCGTCGTTGTCCTGGTTACGGCCTCTTCCACGGCCCTCGGCAGCGGCAGCAGCTGCGGCTTCAGCTTCAATGGTTTCGATGTTACGTGCTCGGCCACGGGGGCGGGCATCGTTTGTTTCTTTATCGCTGTCGTCTCCACGGCTTCTGCCACGGCTACGGGTTGGCTGTTCTTCAGTGGCTTCCTCCTTACTAGTGGCACGACTGCGACCGCGGCTACGGGTTGGTTTCTCTTCGGGAGCTTCCTCTTTATTGGCGGCACGGCTGCGACTGCGGCCACGGGTTGGTTTCTCTTCGGGAGCTTCCTCTTTATTGGCGGCACGACTGCGACTGCGGCCACGGGTTGGTTTCTCTTCAGGAGTTTCCTCCTTATTGGCGGCACGGCTGCGACCGCGGCCACGGGTTGGCTTGTCTTCTTTTTTCTTCGCGTCGGTTTTGGTGCGGGAAGAACGGCTTTTGGTTTCTTTGCCTTCCTTTTTTGCGGTTGCGGCGGCGGCGATGGCGGCGGCACGGCGGTTGGGTACGCGGTCCGTATCCGAAGCTGCGGGCGGCTCGGCAGCGGAGGAGGTACCGGTGACGGCTTGTTGATCGAGGATGGCCAGAACGAGGTCCATCTTCTTCATTTTTTGGTAAGATTTGAGGCCCATTTTACCGGCAAGGTCCTTTAATTCAGGAACCACCATGGCCTTAAGTTGCGCTATGCTAAACATTAATAATTGATACTATGAAATGTGAATTGGGGAAATGGTTGGTGCGCAGAATAACAGTTGCGCGCTGGGAGGGGAGAATGCTGCCGACTTACTTTGGTATTTTACAAGCACGCCCTTCCGTGAGATACAGGGACATCGCTTAACGTGTAGATTACGTCTTGAAAAGTAGCAACGTGTGGTTAGAGTTGGACCGAGACAACAGAATAATTGTCAGAAATGATCCTTGCCGCAGAGCTGCGAGCGCCACAAAAGTAGGGTTTTTATTTGGGATGTTCCTTATTTCTCTTTTTTCACCCTACTTTTTTAGGACTGAGCCCTGAAAAAGTAGGGTGAAAAAAGAGAAATCAGGAACGCGTGGTAGTTGCTGTATTACCTTTGCGAGCCGTTCGGCAACTATCCTGCCCGGCGGCGGCGTTCGTGTTCGTAAGGGCAAATGCTCAGGGGGGTATCCCGACGCTCCAAAAACTTTCCTTGCATCCTGCGGCCGCGCCCAAAAAAACAAAAGACCAAAAGACCATATAATGTTACTGCTGAACACCCTGAGAAACGACAAAGACCGCGTACTCGCTGGCCTGGCCAAGCGCCAGGTACGGGATGCCGAAGCAACGGTAGACCGCATCATCACCCTCGATGATCGCCGCAAGGCCGTGCAAACCGATACCGACGCTCTGTTGGCGCAACGCAACCAATTGAGCGGCGAAATCGGCCAGCTAATGAAGGCAGGCAAGCGCGAAGAAGGCAACGCGATGCGCGATAAAGTGAACGCGATAAAGGAGGACGTAGCCAAAAAAGAAGAGGAGCTGAGCGCCGTAAAAGCGGAGCTGGAAGAGCTGCTGGTGAGCCTACCCAACGTACCCCACGAACTCGTCCCCGGAGGCGTAACCGAAGAAGACAACGAAGTATTCCAAGCCTTCGAAGGCGAACTCCCCACCCTGCCCGAAGGCGCAAAACCCCACTGGGAACTGGCCGACGAGTACGGCATTTTTGACCTTGAGCTGGGCGTAAAAACCACCGG
>CAYWMW010000438.1:0-3204 GCA_964458975.1 uncultured Lewinella sp.
AGGTTGAAGTGCTCGTTCGTCCTGTTTTAATGATGGGGGATTTGCTCCGGCAACCCACTAGTGGATCGTTTCAGAAGTTTCGTTAAGCCCAAGTCTTGATCTCATGGCGCTGGTTCAACTTAAAATTGCCTTCACGTAGCGATGGCTATGCTTGTCAATTTAAAATTGAACCAGCACCATGATCTCTTCGACTTAACTCAACAAACTTCTGAAACGGTCCACTAGGCTCGTTCACCAAATTATTGCTCAGACGGGTTAAATCATTAATGTTTTACCTTGGTTAAACCACCGAACCACCGAACCACCAAACCACCGAACCACCAAACCGTGAAAGCCGCCTACATCCTCTTCAACGGAATCACCTTCTTAGACTTCATCGGCGTTTACGACCCACTCAGCCGCCTGCAGTCTCAAGGCCATTTACCAGGCTTCAGCTGGGATACTTGTGCTATAACTCCGTCTGTATCCGACTCCTTCGGCCTGGAAATGAAAGTTGACAAGGTCCGACCCGATCTGAGTGGCTACGACCTACTCATCGTCCCCGGCGGCTTCGGTACACGAGCTTTACAGAAAGATTCTGGCTTCGTCAATTGGCTGCAAACGGCTGCGGATGTTCCGCTGAAAACCTCCGTGTGTACCGGAGCTTTACTCCTCGGAGCAGCGGGCTTTTTGCAAGGATACCGGGCGACTACGCACTTCAACGAATACGATGGGTTAACGCCCTACTGCAAAGAAGTCGTCCGCAAAGAACTGGTGGACGACGGAGCGGTGATTACGGCCGGCGCAGTCGCCTCTTCGCTCACATTGGGCCTTTATCTCTGCGAGAAGTTTGTCGGGCCGGAGAAAACGGAGATGGTGCGGAAGAGTATGGCGTATCGCTAAAACTACCGCACCACCATCACATCACCAGCAACCACCCGGCTCCCCGTCTCCCGGTCATCCCGGTAAGTAACCTCGATGGCGTAGACGTAGACCCCGACCTCAACCACTTCGCCGTTCTTCGTCCCGTCCCAAAGGTCACCGATGCTTTCAGAGCGGAAAACGAGGGAGCCCCAGCGGTCAAAGACCTCCATGGTGTACGCCAGAATCTCGACCTGGTCGTTGTACATCAGGCCGAACTCGTCGTTGATCCCGTCGAAGTTGGGGGAGAAAGCCGTTGGCATGTAAGCCTCGAAGCTGATACAGCTCTGGAAGGCAACGTTGATGGTATCGGTCACCCGGCAGAAGTCGTCCTGTAAGGAAACGCGTACGGTTCCGGGTGAGGGGACGAGGTAGGTAGGCTCGTTGGAGCCGTCGGGCCAGGTGATGGTGCCGGGGGCAACTATTGGTACGAGGGTGAAGGGCTCGTCGTCACAGACTGTAGTGTCCGGCCCGAGGTCGAGTACAGGAGGTGCGTTGAAGGTGAGGGTTACGGAGTCACGGGCGATACAGCCGTTAGCATCCTCTACGTCTACGAAGCGGATGCTTGATTCGGTGAAGGTGCGGGTCACGTCCATCGCTCCGTCGTCCCAGGTGATGATGCCAAGGTTCGCCGGAGAAACGGAGACGGGAAGTTGTCCTCCTTCACAGGCTGCCTGGTCGTCGCCGAGAGAGAACTCCGGCGCAGCGAGGAAGCTTACGTTTACACTGTCCACAACCACGCAGGGCCCGTCGGTGACGATCACTTTAAACTGGCCAGCTTCGAGGGCCGTGAAGGTGGAAGCTGTTGTGCCGTCTTGCCAGACCCCACTCCTGCCCGCGTCAAGCACAACGGGTATGCCTTCGCACTCCGTTACGTCGGGGCCGAGATCGACAACTGGGGGCGGAAGGAAGTCTACCACAAAGTCTTTGGTCAGGGTACACGGGCCGAAGTCAAACTCTGCCGTGAAGGCTCCGCCGGTGAGCGTACTGAAGTTCGGACCGGTTTGCCCGTTGCTCCAGCGGATGGCATCGGCGGGTACTGTGGTGGTAAGGCGGAAGGTTTCTCCTTCGCAGACTTCGTAGCCGTCCACCACGTCGAGGTCATCGAAGCGGGGGAAGATGAGGTTGATGGTATCGGAGGAGGTGCAGCCCGCACTGTCGATGGCAACAATGTATTGGCCCGTAGCATCGGCGGTGAAAGTCCGGCTGGTACTCCCGTCCTGCCAGCGATAACCGTGGCCTGGGTTGCCAGCATCAAGCACCAAATTGTCGGCTACGCACAGGGTCGAGTCGTTGCCGAGGTCGACAGGGTTGGGGGTTACGTAGACAACCTCCACGCTGTCCCGAACGGTACATTGCCCGTTGCTGGCTTCTACAAAGTAGATGCCCGGTTGTTCTCCGGTAAAGGTTGTACCCGTGCTGCCGTCTTGCCACATAAAATTATCCGCCACAACGGTTGCGGTTAGGGTGAAGTCTTCATCCGCACAAACAACTACGCGGTCGTCCCCCAGGTCTACGGTAGGGGAGGGGAGTACGGTCAGCATGGTGCTGTCCGACTTGAGGCAGCCACCGAGGTCAACGGTAACTTTGTATTCTCCGGAGGTGAAGGCGTTAAAGAACGGCTCGGTGCTGCCGTCTTGCCAGAGGTATTCGGCGGAGTTCAGGCCCGCATCGGCGGCCAGTACAATGGTGTCGCCCTGGCAAATGACCGGACCTTCGGGTAGGTTGACCTCGAAGGCCTGGGCATCAAGCACAACGATGGTGTCCCGAATCACGCAATTGTTCCGGAAGGTGACTTCTACGGAGTACGTACCGGACTGATCGGTCGTGAAGGTGGTGTCCGTAGAGCCATCTTGCCAGCGGTACTGTTCGCCGGGGCTGAAGTTGAAGGCATCGAGCACGACGTCTTCGTCTTCGCAGATCGCGCGGTCCTGGCCCAGAAAGCCGACGGTTTGGAATTGGGGAGCGGTCTCGAACAGCCAGTTCACATTAGAATTACCGATGTCTGTACTCCGCGATCCGGCAAGGAAGTCCGCCCCGCCGACACCGGTGATGTTCCGCATTTGTACGAAGTCGGCAATGATTTTACCCGTTGCCGGCACCTGCGCCCGCGCCTGCGTACCATTGATGCTGGACTGCAATGCAATCGGCGTACAGTTGTTCCCGATCGTCTGCCAGTAGCTATTGATCGTCTGGTCCGCATCCGCCTTGAAGGTGTAAGACTTGCCGGGAGCAAAGAGTAGGGTGTCCGTAGTGAGCTCCAGATCGAGGCGGCCGTTACCGTTGAATTCGACCGTGCTGGCG
>CAYWMW010000439.1:0-1922 GCA_964458975.1 uncultured Lewinella sp.
GACTCCCGACTCCCGACTCCCGACTCCCGACTCCCGACTCCCGACTCCCGACTCCTACCTCACCTGAAACCGCCGCACAACCGAAGTCCCGTCCCCAAGGCCAACCCGCAGCACAAAGGTGCCGGTTTTAAGCGTTGATGGCAGGGTGATCCCTTGTCCGTTAGCGGTAACGCCAGCGGCAACGTTGCGGCCGCTGAAGTCGTAGATGATGAAGTCTTGCTCACCAGCGGGCAGGCCCGTCAGTTGAAGTTGGGTGCCAGCGGCAACGGGGTTGGGCATCAGCATGATGTCTGGCCGTTCGGCGGGCTCGCCGAGGCTAACCGGGAAGGTGTTCTCAAAGCCTTGGAAAAAGCGGAGTGCCCGTAAGATGGCGGGGATGGCACAGTCGCCGTGGTTGAGTTCGCCGCCGTCTTCGATCAACAGGGAGTCTGCGCCGTTGGCGCGCAGGATGGCCTCAGCGTTGATGGAGTTTTCCGGGAGCACCGTCATGTCGGCGTTGCAGTAGTACAAAAGGGTAGGGGCGGTAGGAACATAGTCCAGCAAATCGTTGTCGTTGTAAGCCGCTAAGAGCTCGGGGTCACTGTCCAGAACGTCCGTTACAAATTGGTCGGCAAAGATTTCGCCAACGAGCGCGTTGTTGCTCTGCATCAGGGTATTGATGGCGATGCCCATTTCGAACAGGTCGGTTTCCCGGTTGATAAAGCTTTGTACTTCGCTGAGGTAAGGCTCAACGAACAGCTGATCCGGAGCGCCGTAGAGGTTGTAGACGTGGTTGTAGCTGATGACGGTATTGAGGAAGAAGGACAGCAGTTGAGGGTTCACCTGGCTGAGCGCCAGAATAGCGGGGGAGGGCGGATCGATGTCGTATACCCCGGAGAGGTGGGCGGCGGCGGTGAGTTCCAGACCATCTTCCGCACCATCGGCTTCGATGCTGCGCGCCAGGGCCATGGAGGCGTGGCCGCCCTGGCTGTATCCGGTCACGAAAATCTGCTCGTTGTCCCGAATACCTTCGGTCTCCAACCATTTTTTTACGGCGATGATCATGTCCCGGCCCGCACTCGCTTCCGTATCCGCGTGGAGGTAGGGGTGGATGCCGTCGCTGCCGCCCAGGCCGAGGTAGTCTGGTGCCAGCGCAATGAAGCCACTACCCGCAAAGCCCTGGATAGCGAACCGCTCGAATACGCC
Source organism: uncultured Lewinella sp. (assembly GCA_964458975.1). GTDB lineage: Bacteria > Bacteroidota > Bacteroidia > Chitinophagales > Saprospiraceae > Neolewinella. The sequence goes on from CAYWMW010000439.1 coordinate 1,186, forward strand.
CGGTACGCTGGGCGCCAGTTCCGCAGAAGCGATGGTACCGTGGTTGTACAGGCCGATGGGTAGCACAAGGTCGTTCTGAACCGGAACGCAAAGCAGCCCCGTAGCGGTATCCGGCTGGCCGAAGGCATCTTCGGTGGTGTAGGTGACTTTGTAATTCTGGACGTCGTATTCGACACTGACGGGCAGCGCAATGTTGAGGATGAACGCAAAGGTCACGCCCTGGTCTTCAATGTCAACGATTTCCTGAGCGGAAACGGTGAAGGAGAAGAGGCTGGCGAATAAGAGGGTAAATATTTTCTTCATACAGGGTAAAGCGTGCGGGAGGGCTTTAGGTTTGCTGATGCACGGAATTTTAACGGCTGCGGGGCAGAGCAGTGACCTTTCGGGGGTAACCAGGTAACGAGCTTGACGCTTCACCCTACGGATACGACAATTCACCGGCCCTTACCTCCCCTTGCACCTGCGGCCGCGCCCTGTGTATTTGTATTTGTTTAACATGTTTCCGCACCTCCCGCTCGGTTCAGTTTGGAAATACGATGTTTCGTCCGACTCGAAATACCATCATCGACGCGGAGCAAAAGATCCAGCCCTACTTCAATCACCGGATTGTACTGTAGCTTTCCCCGAACTGGAAAACATAGTGAGCCGGCAGCGGGTGAAGGACTGTAAGGGGTGGTTGGGGAGGTGAGGAAATAAGGGTAAAGGAATAAAGTAGCAAGACCTACCTTTACCCCTTT
>CAYWMW010000439.1:2022-3196 GCA_964458975.1 uncultured Lewinella sp.
CCTTTACCCCTTTCTTCCCTTACCCATGCCCCAATTCAACCTCTACGAAGACCAACTCCGCAAAAACCTCGAAGTAGTAGCCGACGTGGCCAGCGCCTCGGACGTAACCATCATCCTGGCCCTGAAAGCCTTTGCCTTTTACCCCGCTTTCCCCATCATCGCGGAGTACCTAAAGGGCGCAACGGCCAGCAGCCTGAACGAAGCACTACTGATACAAAAGCACTTTGGTAAACCGCCCCACGTCTACGCCCCGGCCTACCGCCCGCACGAATTTGCGGAGGTATGCGACATCGCTGGCCACCTGACCTTCAATTCCCTCACGGAGTTGGAACGCTACCGGAATATCTGGGAAGCAAAAGGCAAAAGCATCGGTCTGCGCGTCAACCCGGAGTATAGCCCGGTAGAAACCGACCTCTATAACCCCGCCGCCAAAGACGGTAGGCTGGGGGAGACCCTGCCCAACCTGCCAACCACCCCGCCCAAAGGTTTGAAAGGCCTCCACGTACACACCCTCTGCGAATCCTCAGCGGCGAATACCACCACGCTGATCGACCGGGTGAAAGCCCAGTTCGGCCACTACCTCGAACAAATAGAATGGCTCAACCTTGGCGGCGGGCATTTAATGACCAAGGCCGGTTACGATACCGATCTATTGATCAAAACCCTGCGTGACCTGAAAAGCCGCTACCCCCACCTCGAAGTGATTCTGGAGCCCGGCAGCGCCCACCTCTGGCAGGCGGGTGACCTCCGCTGCTCCGTTCTGGACATCGTCGAGAACTACGGTCAGCGCACCCTGATGCTCGACGTCTCCTTCACCTGCCATATGCCCGATACGTTGGAGATGCCCTACCGGCCGCAGATCACCGGAGCCAGTACGGAAGAAAAGACAGAATTCCCCTACGCCTACCGCCTGGGCGGCATGAGCTGCCTCGCCGGAGACTATTTAGACAACTACTTCTTCGCCCAGCCCGTCCGCGTGGGCGACAAACTGATCTTCGAAGACATGGCCCACTACACCACCGTGAAAACGACGATGTTCAACGGCGTTCCGCATCCGGATATTTGTATGGTGGATGCGCACGGGGAGGTGACGGTGCGGCGGGCGTTTGGGTATGGGGATTATGAAAGTAGAATGGGTTGAGTAGTAGGCTGTTAAACCTGACGATGATCACCC
>CAYWMW010000440.1:0-3191 GCA_964458975.1 uncultured Lewinella sp.
ACCACAAAACCACCGCACCACAAAACGCCCTATCTTCGCCCCCATGCCGCTAGAGCCTCTACAACTATCCGATGATTTCAACTACGCCCTGGAGCGGATGGAGTCTGGGGATCACCTTTTCATCACCGGTCGTGCGGGAACGGGCAAGTCTACTCTGCTGCAAATATTCCGGCGGAGCACCACAAAGAATGTGGTGGTGCTAGCGCCTACGGGGGTAGCGGCGCTTAACGTACAGGGCCAGACGATCCACAGCCTGTTCGGCTTCCCGCCCCGGCTCATTTTGCCCGAAAACGTGAAGCCCAACCGCCGTTACCGCCGCCTGTTCGAGAACCTCGACACGCTCATCATCGACGAGATCAGTATGGTTCGAGCCGATGTGATGGAGGCCATCGATATCGCCCTGCGGATGAACCGCAACAGCAGCCGCCCCTTCGGCGGCGTCCAGGTGATCCTCTTCGGAGACCTCTACCAGCTGCCCCCGATCGTGAGTACCCAGGAGGAGAAGTTCTACTTCAGCCAACGCTACGCCAGCGCTTACTTCTTTTCTGCGGACTGCTTTGACATGATCGACCTGGAGATGATCGAGCTCCGCATCGTCTACCGCCAAGACAGCCGCCACTTCCTGCGCCTCCTCGAAGCCATCCGCAACGCTACGGTAGACTACGACGAGCTGGAATCGTTGAACGAACGCCACGTCCCCGATTTTCACCCCGAAGAAGGCGAAAACTACCTCACCCTGGCGGCCCGTAACGCAACCGTCAACGGCATCAATGCCACTAAACTCAGCCAGCTGAATGCGCCGGAAATGCTCTACCTCGGCAAAGTAAAAGGCGGTTTCTCCGAAAAACTCTTCCCCGTACCCGCAGCGCTGAAACTTAAGGTGGGCGCGCAGGTGATGACCGTCCGTAACGATAACGACAAAAAGTACGTAAACGGCACCATCGGTACCATCACGGAGTGCAAGCCGGAGTCCGTCGTTATTCTGGTTGCCGAAGACGGCAAACCCCGTGAATTTGAAGTGGGCTACGAAGAGTGGGACGTCATCCGCTACACGGCCACCGGCACCGAAGAAGAGACGAAAATCGGCACCGAAACCCTCGGCACCTATAAACAAATCCCCGTCCGGCTGGCCTGGGCGGTCACCATTCATAAATCCCAGGGCAAAACCTTCGATAAGATCATCATCGACCTCGGCCGCGGTGCCTTCGAGCACGGCCAGACCTACGTCGCCCTCAGCCGCTGCCGAACCCTCCAGGGCATCGTGCTGCGCAACCCCCTCACCCCGCGCGACGTGATGGTGGACCCGGCGGTGGTGGAGTTTTATGAGGGGATGCGGTAGGAGAGTTTGGAGTCGGGAGTCGGGAGTCTGGAGTCGCTACCGCACTTGCCGTTCGCTGCGTTTCGCTTGCTCACCTAAGAGTCGGGAGTTTGGAGTCGGGAGTCTGGAGTCGCTGCCGCAGGTACCGTTTGCGACGCTACGCTCGCTCACCCAGGGCGAATGAGCGTAGCGAATAAGTGGTACTTGCGGCAGCGACTCCCGACTCCCGACTCCCGACTCCAAACTCGCCTACCTAACCACCACCCGCCGAACAACCGAGGTCCCATCCTCCAAACCAACCCGGAGTACATGGAGGCCATTACGTAAGCGATTGGGCAGGCGAATACGCGCGGTCGCATCAATGGTGCCCTCTATGACCACCCGCCCGGAAGCATCGTAAAGTACGAAGGGTGAGTCTGCCGTGTCTAAACCCTCTACCTGTAGTTCTCCTCCGGCGCGTACCGGGTTGGGGGAGAGCCTGAACGCCGACCGTTCAACGGGTTCCCCGAGGCTGCTGATGATTTCGGCGTATTCATCCCAAAACTGGATGGTGCGCGTCATGGCGGGGATGACGCACCCGCCGTGGTTTAGCGGGCCGCCAGATTCAAGTACCACGCTGGTGGAGCCGTTGGCCCGCATAACGGAATCCGCCAGGATGGCGTTGCGGAAGGGCACTTGTTCATCTTGGGTACAGTAAAAAATAAGGGTGGGCTCCTCCGGTGCCCAATCGTAGGTGTCATTATCTGCGAGGGCCATGTTGATGGGGTGGGTAGGGTCTCCGGAGCGGAGAATGTCGCGGATGGAATCCTGGAAGATTGCGTTGAACTGTGCGCCGTTCGCCCTCAAAAGATTGTCGAGCTCTTCGTCGAAGACGGCGAGGGTAATCTCTTCATCCGCGAACCGTTGGATGGGGCCCAGGTAGGGCGGGACGAACGCCTGGGCCAGGCTGTCGAACAGGTTGTAGACGTAATTATAGCTGATGTACGTGTAGGCGATGTAGCCGGGAAGGGTAGCGTTCCCATCCTGAAAAATTGTACCTACCATCACCTCGGAAATGCTGTACGGACCGGAAAGGTGCGTGGCGGAGGTAACCACGAGGCCGTCGTCAGTCGGGTTGGTGGAAATGTCGCGGTGCAATGCAGCAGCAGCGTGCCCGCCCTGGCTGTAACCCGTGATGAAAAGTTGGTCGTTGAACTGAGCTACGTTGTCTTCCGCGAGCCATTTCTTCACGGCAATGATCATGTCCCTGCCCGCGCTTGCTTGCGTCTCCGCGTGTACGTAAGGATGGCGGCCGTCGCTGTCCCCAAGGCCCAGGTAATCCGGAGCTACACCAACGTAGCCCGAGGTAGCCAGTGCTGCCACAAGGAAACGTTCCTGAATACCCTGCCGGCTGAGTACTGCTTCCCGACCTTCACTTACCGTTCCGTGGTTGTATACGGCGATGGGAAAGCTAAGGTCTTCCGCAGTGATCGGGATGGTCACCAGGCCACTGGCCGTGTCTGGCTGACCAAACGCATCGGTCGTGGTGTACTGTACCTTATAGTTTTGTACGTCGTAATCAGGCGTGAACGGCAGCACAAAGGAGAGGATGAAACGGGTTTGCATATCCTGCACTTCCACGTCTACCACTTCTTGAGCGGATACATTGGCGGCAAGCGCGCAGAATAGAAAGAGTAATAAGTTTTTCATGGAGGAGAGTTTGAGCTTTTCCGTTAAGATAAGTAAGTTTACTAATGAAATGGAAGGTTTAAGGCTTAGGTCTCAAAAGTAGGCTTTGTAGAGTTTGGAGTCGGGAGTCGGGAGTCGGGAGTTTGGAGTCGCTACCGCAAGCACCGTTTGCGACGCTACGCTTGCTCACCAAAGAGTCGGGAGT
>CAYWMW010000441.1:0-3178 GCA_964458975.1 uncultured Lewinella sp.
AGCCGTAGCTACGGTTGTGACGGCTCGAAGGCAATCAGGGCCGCGAGTGCCATTTTTTAAACGGATAACTTATTGTTCCGCAACCCCTTACCTCCATTCACTATATTTACCCCATGAAGTTCCTCCCCCTGCTCTTACTACTCCTCCTTTGCACCTGCGGCCCCGCCCCCTCTACTTCCTCCAAGCCGGACGATGACCTGAGCTGGGCACCCTACGACCAATCGTCGGAAATTGCTGAGAACGCCAACCACGAATCCCGCAAGATGCGCTACCGGCTCATCCAGTCGCGCGTGACGGACAGAAGCGTGATGCTGAACGCCGCCAAGGGGCAACTCGGCGATTTTGCGGCCGCAGACTACGAGCGGCTCAAGCCATTGATCTACGAACAGAACATCCCGAGCTTACAGGCCGCAGTCTCCTCAGGAACCCTCAGCTACGAGTTGATCACGAAGTGGTTCCTGTACCGGATCGTTAAATTTGAGTCCGGTAAGGATACTTACCTCAACGCAGTAATCTCCATCAACCCGAACGCGGTGGCGGAAGCGCGGCAAAAAGATGTACATAAAGGCTTACTGCCCAACCTGATTTTCGGCCTACCGGTGCTGCTGAAAGACAACGTAAACTTCGCTGGCCTGCCCACCACCGCCGGGGCGGATGCCCTGCGGGAAAACGAAGCCGCAGACGCCTACATCACCACGCGCCTGAAGGCGAACGGTGCCATCATTTTAGGCAAAACGAACCTGAGTGAATGGGCCAACTTCCTCTGCGATGGCTGCCCGAACGGCTACAGCGCCGTTGGCGGGCAAACGCTGAACGCCTACGGACGTAAGCGCTTCGATACCGGCGGCTCCAGCTCAGGCAGTGGGGCAGCGATGGCGGCAAATTACGCGGTGGCGGCCGTGGGGACGGAAACTTCCGGCTCCATCCTTTCCCCCTCCAGCCAGAGTTCGTTGGTCGGCCTGAAACCCACCGTTGGCTTGCTCAGCCGCACCGGCATCGTGCCCATCTCCAGTACCCTGGATACACCCGGACCGATGACCCGCTCGGTGATCGACAACGCCATCCTGCTCTCCGCCATGACCGGCGCGGACCCGGACGACCCCGCCGCCGTGATGGACCTGCCCACCAAAACTTACGTCGAAAGCCTTGAGAGTACCCGTCTGGCGGGCAAACGCTTCGGCGTGATCCGTCGCTTCCTCGACAATCAGCTCTACGTACGCGCCGTCGAAAAGTTGGTGGAATTGGGCGCAGATACCGTAGCGTACGACCCACCGGAAGTAGACCTCAGTGGCTTCCTCTCACTGTTAAACGCCGACATGAAAGTTGACCTGCCCGCCTACCTCAAAGCGCACGCCGGACCGAAGGTGGGAATAAAAGACGTTGCTTCGGTAATCCAACATAACCTGGCGGATACCACAAAGCGCGCACCTTACGGAATGGCCCGTTTTTACGGCATCGAAGACGAAAAAGTTGCGGGCGCATCCTTCACGGAGCTTAAAGCACGACTCATGGCCGAAGGCAGCCGCTACTTCAGCGAACCGATGGCCAAGCACCGCCTGGACGCGGTACTTTCCATCAACAACTACTCCGCTGGCTTCGCCGCCGTGGCCCACTATCCGGCGCTGACGGTGCCGATGGGTTACGACGAAGACGGAAAGCCTTTCGGGCTCACCTTCATTGGTCGGCCGTTTTTGGAAGAAAACTTGCTGGGGCTGGGGTATGCTTTTGAACGGGGGAGTCGGAGTCGGAAGGCGGCGTTTTAGTGTATAAAGTAGTCGCGGCTTTAGCCGCTGACTTAAAATTAAATTTTAAGTCAGCGGCTGAAGCCGCGACTACTGCAAAAAAACAGGATTGCTTTAAATAACCCCAATATCACCCAAATACCGCTCCGCATCCAGCGCAGCCATACAACCGGTACCGGCGGCGGTGATCGCCTGGCGGTAAACGTGGTCGGAGGCATCACCGGAAACAAAAACACCGGGGCGATTCGTCTTGGTGGAGTTTGGCTGGTGGATCAGGTAACCGGTGTCTTCCATATCTATCCAGTCCTTAAAGATGCTGGTGTTGGGCACGTGGCCGATGGCCACGAAGAAACCTGCTACGGGGATGTCCTGCTTCTCGCCGGTTTTGTTGTTGAAAACGCGGGCACCGGTTACGCCTTGGTCGTCGCCCAGAATTTCTTCTGTTTCGGTGTTCCAGTAGATTTTGATGTTCTCCTTCTTCTTCACGCGGTCCTGCATGATCTTGGAGGCGCGCATCTCGTCGCGGCGAACAAACATGTGTACGGTTGGGCAAAGATTGCTCAGGTAGAGTGCTTCTTCACAGGCGCTGTCTCCGGCACCAACGATGGCGGTCTCTTTACCCCGGTAGAAGAAACCATCACAGACGGCACAGGCGCTTACGCCTTTATTCATCAGGCGCTGCTCACTTTCCAGGCCGAGCCAGCGGGCGCTTGCTCCGGTGGAGATGATGACGGTGTGGGCTTCGATCTCCTCGCCGCTCTCCGTCCATACTTTATGGATTGGGCCGCTGAAGTCTACCTTTTCGATCAGCTCAAAATTCACCTCGGTATCAAAGCGTTCGGCTTGTTTCTTGAGGTCTTCCATCATTTCCGGACCTCGGATGCCGTCGGGGTAACCGGGGAAGTTCTCTACTTCGGTAGTGATCATCAGCTGGCCACCGGGCTCTTTACCCGTATAGAGTACGGGGTTGAGGTTGGCGCGGGCAGCGTAAATAGCGGCGGTATAGCCGGCGGGGCCGGATCCGATAATGACGGTCTTTAATGGTTCTTTGCTCATGGTCTGTATATTTTTGAGGGGGCAAAAGTAATGATTGTACAACGGTAAGTTGTATGCAATCTCAGACTGGAAACGGATAGCGGCAAAGTAGGTTGAGTGCGTAAGGTCGGAATGAGACTTATTAGGGCGTAGAAGCTCGTATTTCAACCAAGTGGGAAGTCGCTGGGGGCGCGGCCGCAGGTGCAATGAGCGTTTTAAAGAGAGGGGGATTAGCCCTGGAGCGCGAGTTGGGGCTGTTAGAGTAATGTGTATAACCAAATGCACAAAACGAAGATAATCTCCCCCTAACGGAGGCATCCTTTCCCTCGGAGGTGCAGTTTACCCAAGTAATTAGAAAAATTTTCCTTTTCAAGAAAAACAGCAAGGCGAAGCCGCAGTGT
>CAYWMW010000442.1:0-3171 GCA_964458975.1 uncultured Lewinella sp.
TGGTGGCCGTTAGGCTTGGTGGCGGGCTTGCTCCTGGCGGTCGGGCTATTCTGGTCGCTTCGCGCCCGCTGAACCTGGTTGATGCAAACTTCGTGTGCGAGTTTACGAAGCAGTCTCCGACTGCGAGCCAACGACAAAAATCTCGTGCTCGGAGAGCACTTCGTAAACTCGCACACGGAGTGTGCATCGATCAGTAAAAAGGTGCTTCGTCAGTAGGATTCAGCTACCTTTGCACTAATAATATCGTTAAATGAAATTCACCAAAACAGGCCACATCCTAGCCTCCGCCGGAGCAGCCATCGGCGTAGCTAACCTGGTTATCTTTCCTTACCGGGTTCATTTCTTTGGCGGCGGTGCTTATTTGCTGGCCTTTGTGGGCTTTACCCTCCTGATGGGGATTCCGCTGATGGTACTGGAAAATGCCCTGGGCAAACGCAGCGGTACGGACGCGATCAACGCCTTCCGGGGCGAAGGCGACGGTAGCGGCTGGGCCTGGATCGGGCGACTGGGCATCCTGACGGCCATTATGGTCGCCAGCTTCTACCTCGTACTTGCGGGCTGGACGCTGGACTACGTCTGGCACTACCTGACCGACTACCAAGCCATCGCCGCCAATCACGCCGGACCAACCTTCGGCGCGGCCATCAGTACCACCAGCCGGGCGTTGCTGTTTACCGGTTTGTTTACGGCTTTGGTGGCGGTGATCTGCTCCGGTCCGCTGCGGAGTGGGGTAGAGCGGCTGAGTAAGTTCGCGATGCCTTTGCTGGGGTTGCTGATTATCTTTCTGGTCGTTTCTCTACCGATCTTGCAACCAGAGGCGGTGGATTATGGCAACCTCTTTCGGTTAGACTGGGAAGCGTTTTTCGTCCCGACCGAAACCGGAGAACTGGGCATCCTGCACGCACTGGGGCAAGCATTTTTCAGTCTCGGCCTTGGGGCCGCCTCCATGATGACTTTTGCTACCCACCTGAACCGCGACGCCAACGTGATGAAGAACGCGCCGATGATTGTCCACCTGGATACCGTGGTGGCGATGCTCGGCGCGATTTTGGTAGTGCCGCTGCTGGCCAATATTGAAGGCGATATTTACAACGGCCCACCGTTGGTATTCATCAACCTGGTGGAGATATTCAAAACCTACGGCGGGGCCGGGCAGTGGATCGGGCTGTTGTTCTTCGTCCTTCTTGGGGTTGCAATTCTTACTTCGGCGGTGTCTTTGGTGGAGCCTGCGCTGCGGGCACTGGTTACGCAGCAAGGCTGGAGTCGCCGGGTAGCGGGCTTAGCGCTGGGGGCTTTGGTCTTTGTCCTGGCAGTTCCCGTCGTTCTGTCCTGTTCCCCTTCCGGCCCCGGCTGGCTGACGGACTTCGCCGGTATGGGCGGAGCGGACCCGAGCATGGGGTACTTCAATTTCCTGCTGGAATGGTTCGGTAGCGTTTCGCTACTGATTGGCGGCTTGCTGCTGTGCCTCTACCTCCTGCGCCGCTGGACGCTGGACGGCTTTTTCGAGGAACTCAGCATCGGTGGCCACGTCGTATCCGATGCTTGGTGCTGGCGGCTTACGGTGGCTTATAAATACGTTATTCCCGTCGGAATTGTGATTTTGCTGGTGGCTAAGTTGCTGGTATTGTGATGTGGCCTTTTTGATACGGGCTGATCTTGGCCTGCGGCGGTCGGGGCCAAACGTTTTTCGTGAGTTTAATTCATATTCTTTTATTGAACCAGTTCATTCTTAAACACTCCAACCATCAACGATAATACAAAACACCTTCTCGAAATCAACATCGCCATGCTCTGCGTTTGCTCCTCCGGCGTGCTGGGGCGCTACGTTCCGCTGGAGCCCGGACCGGCGATTTGGTGGCGCTGCTTTCTGGCGGGCCTGTTACTTTGGGCTTACTGCCGCTACCGGGGCTTTACCCTGGGTATTGGACGCGGGAAGGAGTCTTGGGCGGTGCTCCTTTCGGGCGTACTGATGGCTGTACACTGGGTCACTTACTTCTACGCACTCAAACTTTCGAGCGTTGCGGTCGGGATGCTGGCCATCTTCACCTATCCGGCCATGACGACCTTGCTGGAGCCGTTGCTAACCGATAAAAAGCTCGAACCCCACCACCTTGGCCTGGCCGGATTGGTGGTCGTGGGCGTTTACTTTCTTGCGCCCGGAGATTTCAGCTTGGAGAACGATATGTTCATCGGGATGCTTTTCGGCTTGTTCTCCGCGCTGATCTACTCCCTGCGCAACATCATGATGAAGGCCCAGGTGAAGCGCCTCAACGGATCGGTGGTGATGCTCTGGCAGGTAATGGTCTCGGCGGTGCTGCTGCTTCCCTTCCTCTTTTTTTCGGAGGCGGTACCGAGCCTGGAGGCGGTGCCTTATCTCGTTTGTTTGGCCTTGGTTACAACTGCCATTGGACATACCCTTTTTCTCGGGGCCTTCAAGCATTTCTCGATCAGTACGGCTAGTTTGCTGAGTTGTGTGCAGCCGATTTACGGGATACTGCTGGGGGTGCTCTTTTTTCGGGAGTATCCGGCATGGACGAGTTTGATTGGAGGGGGGCTTATTTTGTTGGCGGTGGTGGTGGAGGCTTGGCGGGCGGTGGGTGCGTCTAAATAGTTTTTGATGGGGTGCTGAATAGAGAGGGGGGGGAAGGTAGATTCTTTACTTTGGGGTAGTTTTAGCGACCGCTAACACTGTTTTTCTAAAAGTTAAATATTGGGGAAAGTGGTAGTCCCCAATTTAAGGACTGGCTCAAGTTACCTTAGAGAAAGATTTGAATTGTTGCGTTTGAGAATTACACTTCAGATAATACTTTACTAGAAAGAAATCTTCACGAGAACTATGGAATTTAAGACTATAATGTCACTATTGGTGTTTTATTTTGCATCAATTTCAACGCTTGATGCTCAGATTATATGCTACGATACAGGGCTAGACCATTCAGGACTAGAGGTCATGAATGATTCTCTAGAACACTATTCTTGTAGCATCGGCTCAAGAATGCCAGAAGCAGTGGAAAGTAAGTTTAAAACTTTTTCCGTTGTCGAGTACGCGCTTAATAAGCATAAGCCTGAAGAGAATGCAAACTCCCTGCTTCTGTCGATTTTAGATTCAATATCAAATGTGAATCCCTATCATCTTGTGTTTTGGTGGCGGCCCGCTGGTGAGAATAATTT
>CAYWMW010000443.1:0-3170 GCA_964458975.1 uncultured Lewinella sp.
CCCAACAGAATCCGGCAGGTGCAGCAGCGTGCGGTCGGCAACATCGGTATCCTTTAAGCGGTCCTCAAACTGCTTGCGGAAGGGGGAGAAGGCACTGAACTTGGCCTCGCGCAGTTGGTCCCGGTCAATCAGCAGGTAGTCGATGTCCCACTTATCCATGAAGGCGACGGTTGTGGTGAGGTCACCGTCGGTGGCGGTCATGGCGGTGATGTAGTCGTTGTAGCGGGGAACGACGTAGTTGTGGTAGTTGCGGAAGTACAGCGCGTGGGCCGATTCGTAACTGATGAAGACGTTGCGATGGGCAAATACGGGTACCTGATTGGCCATGTGCGGCGGCAGGGCGACCACTGCCTCCTCCGGCAACTGCGCGATGGCCTCGAAGAGGTAAGCCCGGCCGGAGGCGATGTGGCGGGGGATTTTTTCGGGCGGTTGCCGGTAGTAGCCAAGCCCGAGCAGCAAACAGGCCAGTAGTGCCGCCAACCAGGTTCGCGGGTGGTAAGACCAGACCGCAGCCAACGAAAAGGTGAAGAGCAGCGGTACCCACAAGCGCCACGGATACACCAGATAGCGGTTGGGTAAAAACAGTAAAGGGAACTCGCTGCGGGCGCAAAAAAACAACACCACAGAAGCCAGGCCGAAGACGATCAGCCACGCTCCCAAACGACCAAGCCTCCGGAACCGTAAACCGGTAAAAACCACGACTAGTACCAGCGTAAGGCTTCCGAACCAGCGGCCCAGCGGTGTTTTGGCGTCGTTGTAGAAATAGTGCGAAAGCCTCCGGACGGGGCCGGCGCGCAGCTCTCCCGCAATGTCTACCCGGCCGCCGCGTCCGAACTCGGGGAGCTTCATCAGCTCCGTAGTCGGCAGGTAGCCGCCGAGGGTTGGGTGGGTCTCTACCCGGTTGGCGTGAGACAGTACCACCATTAGGGCGAGGGCGAAGCCTAACAGGTAGATGTGCCAGTGGTGGAGGGGGGAGGTTCTCGATTCTTGATTCTCGATTCTTAATTCTCGATTCTTGATTTTTTGTGTGGATGCTCGCTCTGCTCGTTCTCTCTCCCCCGGTCCAGACTTAGACGAGGCAGGAGCGACAGCCAAATCAGGCGGAGACTTTGCTCCTTCAACCTTTCCCTGCATCCTGCGGCCGCGCCCCCAAAACCATTGTATCAATTCGCCCGCTTTCCACAGCCCGAAAATACCGCCGTTCAGCAAGAGCGCGGGCGGATAAAACAAGGCCGAGGCCACCGCAACCGCCGCCACGCCCCACGGCCGGTCTCCCCGCAAAAGGTAATAACCAAAGGCCAGCAACAGCGGCATCAAAAAGGACCGCGCCAGGAAGCCAACGCTCGTATGAAAACCCAGGTGTACGGCCAGCAAGCTGCCCGCCACGGCAATGAAAACATGGGTATAGCGGCGCAGCAAAGCCACCCCGTACCCAACCGTGAGCAGCGAGATCAGGAAAGGCCCGCCCCGCGAAATGGTGAGCGGCTCGAACACCCGACCCAGCCCCCAAAGCAACCAGTAAAAGCCGCGCGGCTGGATGGCCGCCGAAGCATCGGCGTAGAAAGTATCCTTCCAGTTCAGCTCAAAATGATCAACGAACAGCCAGAGGTAATGCTGTACCATGTCGTCGTTGAGCACGTACGGGCCAGACAACATCTCCCGGTAATAAAACCAGGTATGGGCCAGGGCCACGGCGGCGATGGCGAGCCAGTGCCAGGGGGGAGGTTTAGTGGTTTGGGGGGAGGCTTGCATTTTCACGAAGGTAGGAGTTAGCGTTCAGCTTTTAGCTTAAAGCATTTAGGCTACCGCAGATAACAGCGGTAGCCTAAATGCTAAATCCTAATTGCTAAAAGCTCTACTCCACCGGAACATAAAGATCCCCCTTCAGCAAAGTACGGCTAATCACGATCTTCTGCACCTCACTGGTACCCTCGTAAATCTGGGTGATCTTGGCGTCCCGCATCAGGCGCTCTACGTGGTATTCTTTCACGAAGCCGTAGCCGCCGTGGACCTGGACGGCCTCAACGGTGTGCTTCATGGCCACGGAGCTGGCGAAGAGTTTGGCCATTGCTCCGGCCTGGTTGTAGTCTTTGCCCGCGTCTTTGAGCCAGGCGGCGCGGTAGACCATCATTTTGGCGGCCTCGATGTCGGTCGCCATATCGGCCAGCTTGAAGGCGATGGCCTGGTGCTTACTGATGGGCTTACCGAACGCTTCGCGTTCGTGGCTGTAGGCGGTGGCCAGTTCGTAGGCTCCGCCCGCGATGCCGAGGGCCTGGGCGGCGATGCCGATGCGGCCACCAGCCAGGGTTTTCATCGCAAACTTGAAGCCGAAGCCGTCTTCTCCGATGCGGTTTTCCTTGGGCACCTTCACGTCGGTATACATGATGGTGTGGGTATCTGAGCTGCGGATGCCGAGCTTGTCTTCTTTTGCGCCGACGGTTACGCCCTCCCAGTCGGCCTCAACGATGAGGCAGTTGATGCCACGGTGGCCTTTTTCCGCATCGGTCTGCGCCATCACCATGTGGACGCTGCTGCTGCTGCCGTTGGTGATCCAGTTTTTGGTACCGTTGAGGAGGTAGTGATCGCCCATATCAACGGCGGTGGTGCGCTGGCTGGTGGCGTCGGAGCCTGCTTCGGGCTCGCTGAGGCAGAAGGCTCCGATCCACTCGCCGGTGGCCAGCTTGCGGAGGTATTTGTCTTTCTGCATTTTCGTACCGTATTCCTCCAGGCCGTAACAGACGAGGCTGTTGTTGACAGACATGATGACCGAGCAGCTGTTGTCTACCTTGGAAAGTTCCTCGATGGCAATTACGTAGCTGAGGGCGTCCATGCCGCCGCCACCGTACTCGGGGCTGACCATCATGCCCATAAACCCGAGCTCGCCCATCTGGCGGACTTCATCGGTCGGGTACGTCATGTGCTTATCACGTTCGATCACGCCGGGCTTGAGGACGCGCTGGGCGAAATCACGGGCGGCTTCCTGTACGGCTAACTGTTCTTCGTTGAGGGAAAAATTCATGGCTACTTAGTTTGCTGCGAAGTTAGCGAAAATTCGCTATTTTACATCAATCAGGGCGCAATCGTGTGTATAATAATGGTCCGCTACGCTTTTAGACCGCTCGCGCCCCAAAGACTTTAAGCTCTGCAATTACTGCTTGCATTTTGGGCGT
>CAYWMW010000444.1:0-3120 GCA_964458975.1 uncultured Lewinella sp.
GCACCCGCGGCCGCGCCCACCTACTTCTCCCTCAACAGCGTAATCCACCGCTCCTTCCCCTCGGAAAGCATGCGGAGTTCGAGGCTATCCGGAGTAAGTTTTTCTACCGCAACTACGCGCTCGGGGCTGTCGGCTCGGGTAGTATCCTGCGCCATCAGGAACCCCTCGGTGTAGCGCCAGGTACCCGCCTCTTCGTAGCGGAGGGTGGAGCGAAAAGTGTAGCGGTTGTCGGGGCGGAAGAGGAAACCTACCTGGGTAGGATCCAGTTTCAGGCTGTCCCCCTCTTCGAGTACCTGCGTAGCCTGCCATTCCCCCAGAAGGAGTCTGTCTTCGCGGTCACCGCAAGCACAAAAAAGACACAGCAAAAGGGGTAGTGCTAAAAGTCTCAACCGCCTGCGTTGAAAACGTTTTCAATAAGCAAGAAGACCCCGGCACCAGCGGCGAAACCGATGAAGGCCAACCAGGCGATCTTCTTGAAGTACCAGATGAAGTCGATCCGCTCCATGCCCATGGCCGCCACACCCGCAGCGGAACCGATGATGAGCATCGAGCCGCCCGTACCGGCGGAGAAGGCGATGAAGTGCCAGAGTTTACTGTCCATCGGGTACTGAGCGATGTCGTACATCCCCATCGAGGCCGCAACGAGCGGAACGTTGTCGATGATGGCAGAGAGGAAACCAAGAATCATGATGACGATATCCTGATCTGGGATAACGGAGTCAAGCGCCTCGGCTACGGCGCGCAACGCGCCAACTTCACCAACAGCCACCGTTTCGATGGCCGCAACGGCCATCAGGATGCCGAGGAAGAAGAGGATGGAAGACATCTCGATCCGGCTCAGGGCCTTGTGCGCGGAGTACGCTGCTTTGCGCTCTTCGCTAAAGTCTTCTTCGGGGTGGATGTACTCGGAAACGAGCCAAACCACACCGAGGCTGAGCATCATACCGATGTAAGGGGGGAGGTGGGTAACGGTCTTGAAGATCGGTACGAAGACGATCATACCTAAGCCCAGGAACAGCATGGTTTTGCTGCTCAGCAGGCGCTCTTCGGTCATGGGTACACCTTCTTCTGATTCCAGCTCCGGCGTAACCAGGTTACCCTGGAAGGGCTTCATGAAACTGGCAAAAATGAACGGAACGACAAAACAAACAAGTGAAGGAATGATGAGGTACTCAATCAGGCCAGCGGTACTGACCCGCTTGCCGATCCAGAGCATAGTGGTGGTAACGTCGCCAATCGGAGACCATGCACCACCGGCGTTAGCCGCAATTACGATCAGGGCGATGTACCAGATCCGCTGGTCGCGGTCCGGAACGAGCTTGCGCAGCAGCGTAACGAGAACGATGGTAGCCGTCAGGTTATCAATGATGGCGGAAAGGATGAAGCCAAGAACGCCAACGATCCAGAGTAACTTTTTCTTTGAGCGGGTACTGATCCAGCCTTTAATGATGTCGAACCCTCGGTGTAGATCCACGATTTCAACAATGGTCATTGCGCCGATGAGGAAGATGAGGATCTCCGCCGTCTTACCCAGGTGATGCAGTAGAGTTCCGGAGAAACCGTGTTCGGCGTCGTGGTGCGCCTCGTCCATTGCAGCGCCGGTGAGCCCTTCGACACCATGCCCACCGAGAGAAAACAACTGGCCGTAAGAATCAACCACGTCGAGCGCTCCAGCATTGAAGCCCAGGCTGAGCAAAGCCCAGCAAAGTGCGCCCATCAACAGTGCGGGAACTGTTTTATCAAGGCGTAAAGGATGTTCGAATACAATAACGACGTATCCGATGACGAAACAAGCAATGACGGCTGAAAGCATAATGTGGGTAGTTCTTCGTAGATAAGCTGGGTAAAATCAGACTGGCGGACAAAGTAAGTCGCCAAACGCAAAAGTTGGTCCTCTTTACCCTTTAAATGTTAGAAAATTGCCAGATGTTCGGGAAGGCGACGTAGGTATTTACACGAATTCTTCCCCAAACTTGTCTTCTGCACGGGCGCGTAAGGCTTTAATTTCCTGTTCCCGGCTTTTGGGGTAAACTACGAGCACGTCCCCCTCGTCGATGATCAACAGGTCGTCTACACCACCAACGACCATGAGCTTCCCTTCGGGGCCACGGATGTAGGAGTTGTGGACGTCTTCGGTGATGACTTTACCAGCGGTGAGTACGTTGCCGTTTTCGTCTTTGGGGCTTTCCTGGTACAAAGCGCCCCAAGCCCCCAGGTCTGACCAACCAAACTGGGCGGGGATGGTGAAGATATTGTCGGCGTTTTCCATGATGGCATAGTCGACAGAAATCTTTGGTGTTTGCGGGTAGAACTCGTCGATGAAGGCCTGTTCTTCTTCGGTGTTGTAGCAGCTCATACCCTGAGACAGGAGCGCAAAAATTTCCGGTGCGTAGCGTTCGTAGGCCTTCAGCACGGTTTCGGCGCGCCAGACGAAGATGCCCGCGTTCCAGAGGTAATCTCCGCCCCGGATGAAAGATTTGGCGGTTTCCAGGTCTGGCTTTTCGGTGAAGCGTTTTACGGAGTAGACGCCGTCTTTGCTGCCGTCGCCCAGGAACTGGATGTAGCCGTAGCCGGTGTGCGGCTTATCGGGTGCGATGCCGAGGGTGACCAGGGCATCGTTCTCGGCCGTATAGGCCAGGGCTTTGTTGATGTTGTCGGCGAAGAGGGTTTCGTTGACGATCAGGGCATCGCTGGGGGCGATGACGATGTTGGCCTGGGGGTCCAGCGCGCGGAGTTTGAAGGCCGTGTAGGCGACGCAGGGCGCGGTGTTGTTCCGGCTGGGCTCGCAGAGGATCTGGTTGTCGGTCAGCTCCGGCAGGTGCTCCATCACCTGGGCCTGGTATTTGCCGTTGGTGACGATGAAGATTTTATCGGCGGTGGTGACTTTGAGGAAGCGCTCGAAGGTCATCCGGAGGAGGCTGCGGCCGTCGCCCATGATGTCGAGGAACTGCTTGGGTCGGGCTTCGCGGCTGGCGGGCCAGAAGCGGGAGCCGACGCCGCCGGCCATTATTGCTATGTAGGTGCTTTGGGACATGGTTGGGGTTGTGTATGTCTGTGCTCCCGGACTGTACTTCGTCCAGGATTGTATGATCCCCGGTACTGCGTGCGATGCTTCGCATC
>CAYWMW010000445.1:0-3111 GCA_964458975.1 uncultured Lewinella sp.
CGGTTGTGGGTTGTCGGTTGCAAGAAAATACCGGCCCTTCAGTTAAGAAGTTCCGGCATCGAAAAAATCTAGTAATCAAATAAATTTCAGGGATCAAATACTTTTGCTGGGTTTTGAGGTGCTACTGTTTCTTGAATCACTTACTGATGATTTCCAGCGCGCCGTTTTTGATCTGGCGCAGGCCGCTTTTCAGGTACTTGCAGATTTCTTTTTTGCTGTCAGCGGCCAGACCGTCGAAATCAACTACTTGCCGGAGCAGGGTGTCTTTCAGGCCTACGAGGTAGTCGGCAGCTTCGTCAAAGTCCGGGGCATCGGCGAATTCCCATACCAGCGCCCGGCAGGTAACTTTTTGCTGGCCGAGGTGCTTCATTCCTTTAGCATAACTGGCGTTTACGAGGCCGGTGTAATCAAAATCATAAGGGATGAAGGTGTTCTCTCCTTCAGCATCGGTGACCAGTTTGAGGTTACGAACCATCCGGGTGCTGTAGTCAACGTTGCCAATCATGTACTGAAAGAGGGTGACGGTTTCGGCGTTGGCTACATTATTGACCGGCATATTATAGCAGTCGTTGCAGCTTTTGGCGCCGATGCGGTTTTTCATTTCATCAACATCTTCGATGAGTATGGCGTAGCTGGTGGTCGTGCTACCATCGGCGGTGTTTACGTAAGTGATGGTCAGGAGTTGGGTGCGGAAGCTGGCTTGGGGGCTAATGGTGCGGTAGAGCTCGTAGACGAGTTGCTCGCGCAGGAGGGCGTCCTGGCCGGACTCGTCGTTGGTACAGTGCGTCACCAGTTTGAAGTCGTTGTGGGTGTTGAAACCAGCGGCGCGAAGGCCAGCTTTTTTAAACTTCAGCTTGAGCGGAGGCATCGCACAATTGGTACGGCGGAACCTTCCGCGAACCGCTACCTCAAGATCAAGAACTTCACCATCCTGAATAACCTGGGCGGGCATGAAATCCACCTTCTTACGGTAGGCTTCGAGGGTATCAAAATTTACGTGAAGCTCAATGTTGGTGTTGTTGTTGTCCGACATCCAGTGGTCAAAAAGGCTGCTACCTATTTTCTCCGTGCCGGAAGCAAAAACAGCGCAGCTGATGAGAAGGCTGTAAAGAGAAGTGAGGAAGAAGCGTTTCATGATTTTTTGTATTTATGGGTCTGGTAAAAGAGACTTTCGTTTTATTAAATGGTTGCACATTATCAGGAATCATTTTTCCTTTTGCGCTTTGGTAAATCAAATGTCGGGTGAGACGCTCACCGGAAAAAATTCGTTCGACGAATGCTAGTCAGGATCGACGAATGCTTATTTTTTTCGGTGGATGGCCGTTACTTTTCTGTTTTACTTACGTCTAATGCGCTTTTGGGCGCTGTCCGCAGGTGCAAGGTTTAGTTGAACGGCAACAACAGACGTGCCAGTACTGTACCAAAATCTTTTTGATCTGGTCAACAGCCACTTACACCAACTAACATTTTCTTACCTGTCCGTTTTTGAACGGGCTGGTGTTCGGTTTTAAACCGTGTTGCGTGCTGTTCATAATCGACAACTACTATGGGGAGATAGGCCCCAAGCTAGTGTGTATCACGATATGCATGAATCCCCCTCTCCCCCCGGCCCCTCTCCTCGGGAGAGGGGAGACGTGGCAGGCGGCAAAACCGTGACAAACGTACATTGTGTGATGCACACCCCCAAGGTATGGGAAACGGTTCTTCGGGACTCTTGTCCTTACATTTACGCAACAACTCTCCGTTATGCTTTCCGGTCTTTCGTTATTACTCGCCATTACCGTTGCTGTAGTTTTCCTGATCATCAGCAGCAGTTGGCTAAAGTGGCACCCGTTTTTTGGTTTGTTGGTCGCGGCAGCGGGGCTGGGGCTCGTGATCGGTTTGGATCTACCTACCGTGGTCGGTTTACTGAAGGACGGCTTTGGGGGGCTCATTGGCGCGGTGGGCTTACTCATCGTTCTGGGCAGCATCATCGGGGTTAGCCTGGAGCGCTCCGGCGCTGCGCGCCGGATTGCGGATCTCCTCATCGGCAACGGCCACCACCCCGGCCTGCGGCTGGTGGTACTCGGGGCGGTGATTTCTGTACCTGTGTTTTGCGACAGTGGCTTCATCATTCTGGCGGGCTTACTGCCCGCGCTGGCCATCCGGACCGGCGGCAAAGTTGCCCCACTGGCCCTTAGCCTGGCCGGAGGTTTATACCTTACGCATACCCTCATTCCCCCCACACCTGGCCCGTTGGCCGCTGCGGCCAATTTGGGGGCCGATGAATTTGTCGGTACCATTATGCTCCTCGGGGCGGTCGTCAGCCTACCCGTAATCTTTGTCACCTGGAAGGCCAGCGGCTGGCTGGGCAGCAGAATTACCGCCGTATTGCCCGCTACTGCTGCGGAGGGAACTGCTGCTAACCTTCCATCACTGACGCAAAGCTTACTACCGCTACTGGTGCCCATCATTCTGATCGGTCTTGGCTCGGTGCTGAAACTAACAACGGACGGCATCGGTGCTGAGACCTATATACTATGGTTGTGTGCCCCTACCGTAGCGCTTGCCCTCGGTTGCATCCCGGCGTTGCGCCTGCCCACGGAGGGGCCGAAGACCGGTTTGATCGGAGATGGGCTTGCGCTGGCTGGGCCAATTCTGATCATTACCGGGTTGGGCGGTGCCTTCGGCGCCATCCTTAAGGCTTCTTCTTTGGCCGAAGACGTTGCGCTCTGGGCCGGAGATGCCGCCCTCTCCCCCACCACCCTGCTTTGCCTCGGCTGGGCGGTGGCCGCACTGATGAAAACGGCCCAGGGCTCGAGTACCGGAGCACTGGTGATCGCCTCCGGCATCATCGCCCCGCTACTACCGCTTGCTGGCGTTGAATCTGCGACAGACCTGGCGTTGATGACCCTGGCCATCGGTGGCGGTGCGATGACGGTGAGCCACGCCAACGACTCCTACTTCTGGGTTGTCACGCGCTTTTCCGGGATAGAGGTGGCGGATGCTTACCGGGCTTACACGCCGCTTACGGCCGTTATGGGGACTACTGTTTTAGTCGTCGTCGTTGGGCTAAGTTGGGTACTGTAGTCTTTGAGTTCGCGCAACTTTGAGAAATCTACACCCCCTAAG
>CAYWMW010000446.1:0-3100 GCA_964458975.1 uncultured Lewinella sp.
ATTATCTGCGTTCAAAGTCAGGTCGATGAGAGAAGCTATGCACTCGTCTAAATGTTACCGTCATTGGTCGATACACGCTCCTGTTATGTCGAGGCGTTTAATACTTTGTACACTATATTCATAAATCACCTTTTAACCAATTCATTCATGAGACTCAGATTATTCGTTGCATTGGCCTTTGTCCTTTGCGCCTTTACCCCTTTGCTTACGGCCCAGAAGGCCCCCGAAAAGATTACCTCCGTGGAGGGAATCACGGAATACAAACTGGAGAACGGCCTTAAGGTCCTCCTCTTTCCGGACAACTCCGTTCCCAACATCACCGTCAACGTGACCTATAAAGTAGGTTCCCGCCACGAAGCTTACGGAGAAACCGGGATGGCCCACCTCCTTGAGCACCTCGTCTTCAAAGGCACGCCGGACCATCCGGACATCCCCGCCGAGCTCACCGAGCACGGTGCCCGCCCCAACGGTACCACCTGGTACGACCGGACGAACTACTACGAAACCTTCGCGGCCAGCGACGAAAACCTCGACTGGGCCCTCGATATGGAGGCCGACCGGATGGTCAACTCCTTCATCGCCAAGAAAGACCTCGACAGTGAGATGACCGTGGTGCGCAACGAGTTTGAATCCGGCGAGAACGACCCCGGCGGCGTACTCATGGAGCGCGTCTTGAGCACGGCCTACCTCTGGCACAACTACGGCAAATCCACCATCGGCTCCAAGGCCGATCTGGAAAACGTGCCGATTGAGCGCCTGCAGGGCTTCTACCGCAAGTACTACCAGCCAGACAACGCCGTGCTCGTAGTGGCCGGTAAGATTGATCCGGAGAAAACGCTGGAAATCATCAACGAAAAATTCGGCAAAATTCCGAAACCAGAGCGCAAGCTGTACAACACCTACACCCGTGAGCCGGTGCAGGACGGAGAGCGCTTTGCCGAACTCCGCCGCAAGGGCGACGTGCAGGTAGGCCAGGCCGCTTACCACATTCCCGCTGGCCCCCACGCCGACTACCCCGCCATCGCCGTACTGATGAACGTACTGACCGATGAACCGAGCGGACGTATCTACAAGGCCCTCGTGGAGAACAACAACGCGAGCTACATCTGGGGCTTTGCCCCCGCCCTGGCCGAGCCCGGCTTCGCGATGTTCAACTACAACGTCCTCAAGGAAAACGACCTGATGAGCGTAGAGAAAGCGTTCCAGGAAGCAATGGAAAAAGTGAAAACCGAAGCCCCGACCGAAGAGGAGGTGAAGCGCGCCAAAGACGGTATTCTGAAAAACTTTGAACTGGCCCAGCGCAATACGAACCGGGTTGGCCTGCAACTCAGTGCCTACATCGCGCAGGGAGACTGGCGGCTCGGCTACATCTTCCGGGACCGCGTGGAGCAGGTCACCCCCGAAGACGTACTCCGTGTAGCCAAGGAATACTTCAAACCCAGCAACCGCACCACCGGCCGCTTCTGGCCAACGGACGAGCCCGACCGCGCCGAAATCCCCGAAGTGAAAGACCTCTCCATCATCCTCGACGGCTACGAAGGCCGCGAAGCCATTGCCGAAGGCGAGGAATTTGACCCCAGCTACGACAACATCGACAGCCGCACCTTCACCGGTAAGGTTGGCAAGACCGACATTGAGTACAGCCTGCTGCCGAAGGAAACCCGTGGCAACAGCGTGAACGCAACCATGAACCTCCGCCTCGGTAACCTCGACGAGCTGATGGGCCGTGCCGATGCTGGTAGCATGGCGGGCCGGATGCTCATGATGGGCGCTAAAGACATGGACCGGCAGGAAATCCAGGATAAACTCGACGCGCTGAAAGCACGCGTTTACGTCGGTGGTGGCTCCACCGGAGCGTTCGTATCCATCGAAGCGGAGCGGGACGTACTGCCGGAAGTGATCGACCTCGTTGGCCACATCCTCCAAAACCCAACCTTCCCGCAGGAAGAGTTCGATAAGATGAAGAAGGAGTCTTTGGCGGGCATCGAAGAGCAACGCTCCGACCCCCGCGCCATCGTCTTCAACGAAATGCGCCGCCGGACGAACCGTTACAAGAAGGGGCACCCCTACTACGCCAGCTCGTTCGATGAAGACGTGGAAACCATCAAGGCCCTCACTTTAGACGACGTGAAGAAGTTCTACAAAGATTTCTACGGTGCCTCCAGCGCTACCTTCGCCGCGAGTGGTGATATGGACAAGGACGAAGTTATTAAGGCACTGGAACGGAACTTTGGTGACTGGAAGAGCCCCGTGGAGTTCAAGCGCATCGCCCGCCCGTTCCGCGCCGTAAAGCCGGAGATGGTGAAGATGGAAACCCCGGACAAGGCCAACGCCTGGTTCGTAGCTACCATGACGATGCCAATCGGTAAGGACCACCCGGACTACGCTGCGCTGAATATGGGCAACTTCATCCTCGGTGGTGGATTCCTCAACAGCCGCCTCGCTACCCGCATCCGCCAGAAAGACGGCCTGAGCTACGGTGTAGGCAGTAACTTTAACGCTTCTAACCTCGATAAGAATGGATCCTTCATGGCCTACGCCATCTACAACCCGGAAAACCGGGAAGCCCTCGAAAAGGCCTTCCGCGAAGAAATCGACAAGGCCCGCAAAGATGGCTTTACGGCCGAAGAAGTGGAGTCCGCCAAATCAAGTTGGGTCCAGAGCCAGCAGATGAACCGCGCCCAGGACCGCTCAATGGCCAGCACGCTGAGCTCCAACGCTTACCTGAACCGGACGATGAAATGGTCGAAAGAGCTGGAGGAGAAGATGATGTCGCTCACCCCCGAGCAGATCAACGCCGCCATCGCTAAGTACATTGATGTGGACAAGATGCTCATTCTGCGGGCGGGGGATTTTGCGCGTGCGGAGGTGAAGAAGCCTTAGGTTTAGGGAACTAGGAATTAGGGAACTAGAAACTAGGGAACTAGACTACGTGTGCAAACCCGTTCGCTTCTTCGGAAGTGGGCGGGTTTGTTCTTTCTAAGGTAAATGAGATTTTGGGCGACGGTGCGCGGGTGCAAAGATGGGTTTTGAAGGAATGCTCTCTGTGAAGAGGTTACCTTATTTACCTGCATCTTATCCTTGTGAACTCACCCACTAG
>CAYWMW010000447.1:0-1525 GCA_964458975.1 uncultured Lewinella sp.
AACAATACACACAGGGACAAAAAAGTAGAAAATCTCATTAACAAAACACTTTGTCACAACAAAGCAAAATCAACATTCGAGCCAGGGTCGAACGGGTTGTGCTGTTTAGGTGTTAATGAAAATCGTGGTGGAGTTAAACCGTGATTGTTAGGACCTGAGTACGAAAGTTAACTTAGCGTAAAGTGCAACGATTGATAGAAATAAAAATAGGGAGATTTTTAATCTCCCCCGCTAATCGCTCGCAAAATACGTTATAAGTTTACATTTATGAAACATCACTCTGCCAAACGTAAAATTATCTCCGTCCCGGAAGCTCCCGCTAAGGTCTTTTTAGTGATGCTCGGTGCCTTTCTCTTATGTGCTGCGCTGGTCGGAATCACCGGAGCAGTTTTGACTTCTTCCGGGTTGATAAATCTCTATGATTTGCCGGGCCAAACAGCCTCCGAAAGTGGCCGCCAGTGGTTGCGTTTCTACCTGATGCTGAGCAACTTGCTTCCCTTTGCGGCTACTGCGCTTATCGCTTTGGTTGTCGTTTTCCGCAGGCACTGGAAAGCAGCGGCCGGGCTTCGGGGTTCTCCTACCCAAAATTCCATCCCGTTGGCCACCCTTTTTTTCGTCTTAGCACTCCCACTTGTCGCCTGGCTTGCCTATCTCAATTTACAGCTTCCCCTGCCCGATTGGATGCAGCGAAACGAGGAAAACACGGACCTTTTACTTAAAGGAATCCTTAATATGGCTACGGTTCCTGAGTTCATTATGGCCTTCCTTACGGTGGGCCTCACCCCCGCCATTGGCGAGGAACTGTTGCTGCGCGGGGTGGTGCAACGCCGTATTTTTCAGCCATGGTTCGGCAACCCGCACCTGGCCATTTGGCTCTCCGCCATCCTTTTCAGTGCCATGCACCTGGAGTTTGCCGGCTTTGCCCCCCGCATGGTGCTGGGTATTCTGCTGGGCTACGCTTACTACTGGACCCGGTCTTTGTGGGTACCCATCGGCTTGCACCTTTTGTTTAATGGCCTTCAGGTTATCGTTGCCTACCTTACCGGAGAGTTTAACCCCGAGGCGGTTACGGAGCCCCCTTCGTGGTGGCTGGGCGTTGGTAGTTTGGTGCTGGTGGTTTACCTCGGCATTATGGCCCAGGGTAAGTTTGGCGGCCCCGAACCCCTTACCCCTGAGGAGGAAGAAGAGAACGCCCTTTTAGGGGTGGATTGACCCCGTTTAACTCAGTTCAATGTGGCGCGGCCGCTGGTGCAAAGAAAGGTTTTCAAGTCTTTCTCTCCGACCGAAGGACGCCACAAATCAAAAGCAAATTTCCTCCACTTTGCTCAACATGAGGAGTACCAGAAGACGCTCTTTTATCGCAGCGCTGCGCTCGCAGACTCCCGTTTATTACCAATGACTACCGGGAACTTTAAAAAGTAGAAGAACTGCTCCTGAAGTAACCGGTCCTTAACAATCACGGTTTCCGGTCGGTTTTAGACATCAATTAGCGTTGTCTACCTCTGCCGCTGTATGTATCTTCGCG
>CAYWMW010000447.1:1625-3067 GCA_964458975.1 uncultured Lewinella sp.
CGTCCCTTAACCTCAAAAAGTACTACAATGTCTAAGAAAACTTTCCGCGCCGGCGTACTGCACGGTGATGAAGTGACGGAACTCTTCCGTTACGCCAACGAAAACAAATTTGCCATCCCCGCCGTAAACTGTACCAGCAGCAGTACCGTAAACGCCGTGCTGGAAACCGCCAAGGCCCTCAACAGCCCGGTCATCATCCAGTTCAGCAACGGAGGAGCGGCCTTCTTCGCCGGTAAAGGCATGAGCAACGACGGCCAGAAAGCAGCCATCGCCGGTGGTCTTTCCGGTGCCATGCACGTACACACCATGGCCGAGGCGTACGGCGTACCCGTAGTGCTCCACACCGATCACTGTGCAAAAAAACTCCTCCCCTGGATCGACGGCCTCCTCGATGCCGGAGAAAAATTCTACGCCAAACGCGGCTTCCCCCTCTACTCCAGCCACATGCTGGACCTGAGCGAAGAACCCCTGGAGGAAAACCTGGAGATTAGCTCCAAGTACTTCGAGCGGATGAACAAGATCGGGATGACCATCGAAATCGAACTCGGCGTCACCGGCGGCGAAGAAGACGGCGTAGACAACACCGGTGTAGACAGCAGCAAGCTCTACACCCAGCCCGAAGAAGTTTTCGAAAGCCACCAGGCCCTGAGCAAGATCAGTGACCGCTTCACCATCGCCGCTGCCTTCGGCAACGTCCACGGCGTATACAAGCCCGGTAACGTAGAGCTCACCCCCAAAATCCTGAAGAACAGCCAGGAATACCTCAAGGAAAAGCTCTCCATCGAAACCAGCAACCCGATCAACTTCGTCTTCCACGGCGGCTCCGGCTCCAGCCAGGAAGAAATCCGCGAGGCCATCGACTACGGTGCCATCAAGATGAACATCGATACCGACCTCCAGTGGGCCTACTGGGATGGCGTCCGCGCCTTCGAAGCCGAAAAGAAAGACTACCTCCAGGCCCAGATCGGTAACCCCGAAGGAGACGACAAGCCCAACAAGAAGAACTACGACCCCCGCAACTGGGTCCGTAAGGCTGAAGTTAGCTTCTCAACCCGCCTTAAGCAGGCTTTTGAGGACCTGAACTGTGTCGACGTACTAAAGAAGTAAGGGAGTAAGGGGATAAGGGAGTAAAGGGAAGAAGGGAGTAAATGCCCTTCTCCCTTTACTTTTCATCCCCCTTCCCCCCCTTAACCAAAAAGAGGATCCGGACAATGTCCGAACCCTCCTAGAAAAACACCTAAAACCCATATTCATATCATGAAAACCTGTCTTTTCGTCTTTTAAAACCGGTAGAAAAGCTCCATTGAGCAATCATTTCTTTCCGGAAGACGCACTTATGACGCAGGTATTTCAAGTTAGTTACGTAGTAAGCTAAGTTGGTGGAAATTTAAAAGCCTTTTTTGGGTGATGAAAAGGGATAAGGCCATTTTTAATTTGGCTAA
>CAYWMW010000448.1:0-3065 GCA_964458975.1 uncultured Lewinella sp.
CGGCCGCAGGTGCAATGAAGGTTTTCGAGCAAGGTATTGTTGCGCGAGCCCTAAATAGTGATCTGATATAGGCAAATCGGACAGTTATTGATTTGGCGTTCCTTATCAGGGGAGTTGGCGCTGAACTCGCCAGTCGAATCCTTTTTCGCTTGTATCCCTGATGAATAATTTTACAGGAAATGACCTTCCTCACGCGTGCTATAAATCATTGCTGCTATGCCGCGAAAAAGTTCGCCTGTCGAGTTTGGTGATAACTTTACCAATATTGTGTGTATAACGAGATGCACGATTGCTACAATTTTGCCGCCTGCCACGTCTCCCCTCTCCCGAGGAGAGGGGCCGGGGGAGAGGGGATTCGTGCATCTCGTTACACACACACCAACATTCTTATTGCCCCAAATCCACCCCGCATTCCGTAGCTTTAGCCTTCCAAAAAGAAAATATAAAAACATGCGCGGTTTACTTCTCTCCATCTGCCTGGTACTGACCGGCGGCCTTTACGCACAGATCGTTACCCCGAGCGAGTTTTTGCCCCACAATCTCGGCGAAACCTTCACGCCCCACCACCTACTGGTGGATTACTACCAGCAGATCGCAGAAGCCAGCCCCCGGGTAAAACTGGAACAGTACGGCCTGACGAACGAGGACCGGCCCCTGCTACTCGCCTTCGTCAGTACGCCGGAGAACATCGCTAAGCTGGAAGCCATCCGGGAGAACAACCTACGCGGCGCTGGCCTGCTACCGGGAGACACCGACCCCGCCCTGAACGACATGGCCATCGTCTGGCTCTCCTACAGCGTACACGGCAACGAGGCCGGTGGCTCTGAGGCGAGTATGGGCGTGCTCTACGACTTGGTAAAGAAAGATACCCGGATCAGCAACTGGCTGAAAAATACCGTCGTCATCCTCGATCCGAGCGTAAACCCGGACGGCTACAACCGCTACTCCAACTGGTACCGCCAGAACGCAACCCTCGGCCTGGACCCCAACCCCGCCGTACGCGAACACCAGGAACCCTGGCCCGGCGGACGGGTAAACCACTACCTCTTCGACCTCAACCGAGACTGGGCCTGGCAAACCCAGGTAGAAAGCCAGCAACGGATGGTGATGTACAAGCAGTGGATGCCCCACGTTCACGCTGATCTCCATGAACAGGGCCATACCAGTCCGTATTACTTTGCACCTGCGGCCGCGCCCTACCACGAATACATCACCGACTGGCAGGGAGATTTCCAAACCGAAATCGGTAAAAACCACGCCCGCTACTTCGACCGCGAGGGCTGGCTCTACTTCACCCGCGAGCGCTTCGACCTGCTCTACCCCAGCTACGGCGATACCTGGCCGACGTTCAACGGCTCCATCGGGATGACCTACGAACAGGCGGGCCACGGCCGCTCCGGCCGCGCCATCGACCTGCCCACCGGGGATACCCTGACGCTGGCCGACCGCGTTGCGCATCACCGCACCACCTCGTTGAGTACCATCGAAATCGCCAGCAAGGAAAGCGACCGCCTGACGCAAAACTTCCGCGACTACTTCAAGCAGGCCATCACCAAACCACAGGGTAAATACGGAACCTACATCGTGCGCGCAGAAACGCCCCGCGGGAAAATGAAAAACCTGCTGCAACTGCTGGACCGCAACGGCATCGCGTACGGCTACGCCACCGAAGGCTTCTCCGGCAGCCTCTACAATTACCGCACGGGTATGGATGAACCCGGCGGCGGCATCAACGTTGGCGACCTCGTCATCAGCGCCTTCCAGCCTCGCTCCGTACTCACGCAGGTGCTCTTTGACCCCGAAGCGGCCGTGGAAGACTCCGTTACCTACGACATCACCGGCTGGTCCGTCCCCCTGGCCTACGGCCTGGATGCTTACGCCAGTACCCAGCGCATCGGGATCAAAACCACCCCCGGCTCCGCAGCGGACTACGACGAATTTGAAGACCCGTTTGCAAAGCTGGACCTTTCGGCAGCTTACGCCTACGTTGTCCCGTGGGAAGACCTCCGCAGTGTTGCTTTTCTGGGCGAGCTGCTCGCCGCCGGCGTTAACGCCCGCACGGCTACCGGCGAGTTCCGCTTCGGCCAGAAGGTCTTCGGCCCCGGCTCCATCGTGATCAATAAAGGCGACAACCGGAAGACGGAAGACTTCACCGGTACCGTCCGCCGCCTCGTGAATAAGCACAAAGTAGACGTGCAGGTGCTGAATACCGGTTTCAGTACTTCCGGTGGCGACCTCGGCAGTAGTGTCTATACCTTACAGCGGGCACCTAAAATTGCCATCCTCTCCGGTGAAAATGTGAACCCCAACCAGTTCGGTCAGGTTTGGTACTACTTCGAGCAGGACCTGAAGTACCCCATCAGCGTCTTTGCTGCGGACGACATCGGCAGCATCGCCGACGGCGACTACGATATCGTGATCATGCCCAGCGGCCGCTATAACCTCGGCGGCGCAGCGGATGCGCTGAAGAGCTGGGTTCGGGACGGCGGTAAGCTCATTGCCATTGAGCGGGCCAACCGTTCCCTGAGCAGCCTGGACGACTTCGATCTGAAGCGCAAAGATTCCGACGAGGAAGAAGAGGCGGAAGGCGCTGCCGATCCCCGTCTACTACCGCACGCCGGCTCCGAGCGCCGCTTCATCGCGGGCTTCAACCCCGGCGCGATCTTCGGCGTAGAGATGGACGCCACCTACCCCCTCAGCTTCGGCATCGGAGACTACTACCACAGCCTGAAAACGGGCTCCGCTACCTACGATTACCTGAAAAACGGTGTTAACGCCGGTCGCATTCGCACCGCTCCGTACATCTCCGGTTTTGTGGGCTCAAAGGCGAAGCAGGAGATTGAGGAGACCCTGGTCTTCGGCGTCCAGAATATGGGCCGGGGGCAGGTGGTTTACCTGGTGGATAATCCGCTGTACCGTGGGTTTTGGGAGCAGGGGAAGTTGTTGTTTGGTAATGCGGTTTTTCAGGTGGATTAGGGGGATAGTTTCGTTTTTTATAAAAAATTTAAAAAAACCCATAGGCCGAGCCCGAACGGGGGGTTTTTATTTTTTTTTTTAAACAAAAA
>CAYWMW010000449.1:0-3037 GCA_964458975.1 uncultured Lewinella sp.
TAGAAATCCTCGCCGGGATGAAACGTTTGCACACCCCAGGTGATAAGAATGTTCGCCACTAAACTCGCCAGTCGAGCACGAAGTACTGCGAAGCACATTCTTTTTTGTTAATACTTATATAGATAATCAGCCTCTTTCGTAAGCGTCAAACTTGTTAGCGATCATCAGACTAATCAGCAAACAAAAAAGTTCGCCTGTCGAGTTTGGTATATTTGGCCCTCCCAAAGCCCCTTCCCCCAATCTATTCAAAAACAACAACCGTGACCTTACACTCCCTCGCCATCCGCGACCCCGAAGTCCCCACCCACAACCCACCCCACCAGGTTCCCCTCGTTGCCGCCTCCAGCTTCGTTTTTGACACCATCGAGGAGGGGATGGCCATTTTTAGTGGCGAAAAACCGGGCCACGTCTACGGTCGTTTCGGTAACCCAACCATTGATGCGGCGGCCAATAAAATCGCTGCGCTGGAAGGCTTCGGACTGGCCGATAAGGCCGCCGGGATGTTCTGCTCCAGCGGCATGAGTGCCATCGCTACCGTATTCCTCGGCGTCTGCGAAGCAGGCGAAGTTGTGCTCACCCAGGCCGACCTCTACGGCGGCACCACCGGCTTGCTGCAACAACTCGGCAAACGCGGCATCGGGATGGAGACTGTGGACCTGCGCGACGCAGCTGCCGTTGAGCAAGCCCTGGCCGCCAACCCCAGCATTCGCATCGTCTACGTAGAAACCCCCTCCAACCCCACCCTCCGGGTTACGGACCTGAGCAAACTGGCCGAACTGGCCCACGCCCACGGTGCGCTGCTGGTGGCGGACAATACGTTTGCGACGCCCTTCGTCCAGCGGCCCCTCTCCTTCGGAGCGGACATTGTGGTACACTCCACCACCAAGTTCCTGAACGGGCACGGAACGGGCATCGCTGGCGCCATCGTCTGCCGCGATGCCGAAATGATGGCCGAAAAGCTGATCCCCGTCTACCGGCTCTACGGCGGCAGCGGCAACCCGTGGGATGCGTGGCTCGTACTGAACGGCCTCAAGACTTTGCCCCTCCGGATGGAGCGGCACAGCCAGAACGCCCAGGCGGTGGCCGAATGGTTGGTCGCCAATCCTAAGGTCGTTCGTGTAAATTACCCCGGTCTGCCCGGTCATCCGGACGAGGCCAGCATCAAAGAGCAGATGGCGCAAACGGGCGGGATGCTCAGTTTCGAGCTCGCCGGAGGTACCCAGGCGGGCATGGACTTCATGAACCGGATCAAGTTCTGTACCCTCACCCCTACCCTGGGGGATGTGGATACGCTCGTCCTCCACCCCGCCACCATGAGCCACCGGGGTGTTGACCCCGCCGTGCGCGCTGCGCACGGTATCCCGGACGGGCTGATCCGGCTCTCCGTCGGCGTGGAGGCGGTGGAGGATATTGTTGCTGATTTAGAGCAGGCTATTGGGTAAGGCTAGCGCTAACTCGTCGGCCGAGCATTGCACAGGTGAGCTGCGCTGCTGCCTTCGGCGGTGGCTCGTCCGCCGAGTGGGTTGAGGTGAATTTATCATCAAACCACCAACGCGCGATCCACAACCGTCATCTAATCAGGTATAACTCCATACCTTCTATGAGACTCCTCGTTCTAGCTACTTTCCTGCTTATTAGTAATTTCCTCATCGCGCAACAGACCAGCATCCGGCTCGGGGCAGGGTTGGCGGGGTTTCCGCAAAGTACGGTTGGAGTGGGGGGGAATTGAAAATTTTCAATTCCCCCCCTACCCCAGCCATTTGCCCTGAAACTCCGCCCCATCCTTGCGCATCACCGAGTCCAGCAATGCACCTGCGTCCGCGCCCGAATGCATAAGATTGGCGTGCGCATCCTTCAGAAAACGCTCGTTGACCATGTGGCCGAGGAGCGCCGACAGGTGATCGTAATACCCTTTGACGTTGTACAAACCGCAGTGTTTCTGGTGAATGCCGAGCTGCGTCCAGGTAAAGACCTCAATGATCTCCTCCAGCGTACCGATGCCACCCGGCATAGCGATGAAGGCGTCGGATGCTTCCGCCATCGCCAGCTTACGCTCGTGCATCGTTTCGGTGACGATCAACTCCGTGAGCCCGGTATGCCCAACTTCCATATCCACCAAAAACTGGGGGATAACGCCCAGAACTTCACCGCCCAGGCGCAGCACTTCATCCGCCACCGTACCCATCAGCCCCACCGAGCCAGCGCCGTAAACGAGGCGTAAATTTCGCTCCACGATGGCCGCCGCCATCGCTTTCGCCGCTTCGGCATAAACGGGATCGGAACCGGACGAGGAACCACAGAAAATAGCTACTGATTGCATAGGTCTTTGTTTGGCTCGCAAGGTAGGACCTAGCGTTCAGCGATTAGCATTTAGCCATCAAATTTTAGCGATCAGGCCCGCCGTACCTGCGCGACGGGCCTGAATGCTGTACGCTAAAGATAGGGACGCGTTCAGCCCGTAGTAACCTCACCCCATCCCCTCTCCAACAAGCTTCGCCTCAGGCTCAGCGGAGAGGGGCTATTCTGAAGAAAACGCTTCGCGTTTTGATGGTAAAACCCGTTAAGGGTTGAGACTGTCAGATTAGACAGCCTAACGCTAAAGGCTATGCGCTAATTCCTGGTAAGAAGCATAAATCTCTTCCGCAGCAGAGAGCTCCCGCTCCGGCCGCTGCGCCCTAATCGGAGCGGTATTTCCCGCCAGCAATTCACCGATCAAGGCTTGGCAACGCCCCACCTCCGCAGCGTAACCGAAGGTGAAGTGCTCGCACAGTTCCGCCGCCATCACCTCAAGGATTTCACAAAGGTTCTCCGCCGGCCGGCGGCCGCCGTAAGACGCCCGGACGCTGCGCAGGTACGCCGAAAGTGGCCAGTACAGAATACCGTCGTACCCATTAGGCGAGAGGAAAAACAAAGCCTCCCCGATCCGCAAAACATCGGCTTCGTTGGCGTAGGGCCGGCGCTCCAGCAACTGCCGTAGCAGGTCGGACACCACCTCGTAAAAGTCAAAGTCGAACCGATCCCGCGACTGGCTCAGCTG
>CAYWMW010000450.1:0-3033 GCA_964458975.1 uncultured Lewinella sp.
CTTAAACCCAAAAAACCAAATTCAAATCCTGCGCATGCGGCATCAGCTTATGCACGGGCCGCAGGCGGAAACCGTACTCAAAGACACCGGAAAATTTGGGGTCCAGCGATATGGTAAAGGTGGCCTTACCGTCCTTCTGGCCAGCGAGTTTAAATGGTTCGGTGCGGATCAGCTCCAGCTTGTCTTCACTCAGGCGGCGGTAGCCGCAGAGTTCCAGCGTAAGGTCTTTGCCGTCGATGCCGTTGGTATCGATCACGACTTCAGCTTCGTACTTACCGCTCATCGGAAGGGCTTCGTTGACGGTGTCGAACGAGTTGTTCTCCACCACCTTAATGCCAGACCACTTATGCAGTACATCATCTTTCCAGGCGGCAAGCTCACGGGCGGGCTTCCAGTTGCTTTTGCTGGCGGCCTTCTGGCTCTTGCCGAGGGGGAAGTAGAAGCGGTCGTAGTAGTCGTCCATCATCCGTTTCATGGTGAAGGTGGGGGCGACTTCGGCGATGATCTGCTTCACGAAGCTCATCCAGTCTTTGCTGATGCCGTTCTTATCGCGGCGGTAGAAAGTCGGGATGATCTCGTCTTCCAAAATGGCGTAGATGGTTTCGGCGTCGAGCTCATCCTGGAGGTGTTGCTCCTCGTAGGTACGCTCCAGTGGGAGGGCCCAACCGGCATCGGGGCGGTAGCCTTCGGCCCACCAGCCGTCGAGGACGGAGAAATTGACCGAACCGTTCAGCGCAGCCTTCATGCCCGAGGTGCCGGAGGCTTCCAGCGGGCGGGTGGGGGTGTTCAGCCATACGTCGACGCCCTGCGTCAGCAGCTTGGCCATCTCCATATTGTAGTCTTCCAGGAAGATCACCTTACCGGCAAATTCCGGCTTCTTACTCACGTGGATGATGTGGCGGATCAAATCCTGACCACCCTGATCGGCCGGGTGGGCCTTACCGGCGAAGAGGAAGATGACCGGGCGGTCGGGATCGTTGACCAGCTGCTTCAGCCGCTCCTCGTTCTTGAAGAGCAGGGTAGCGCGTTTGTAGGTCGCAAACCTGCGGGCGAAGCCGAATACCAGTGCGTTGTCGTCGATGTTATTAACGATGTCGATGATCGCCTTCGGGCGCTCACCACGGCGGCGCATGTCTACCTCCAGCTTCTCGCGTACGTACTCCAGCAGGCGAACCTTCAGGGTGTGGCGCACGTCGAAAAGCTTCTTATCGTCAATCTTGTGGATCTTCCGCCAGATGTCCTTATTACTCTGGTCCCGAACCCAGTCTTTGCCGAACTCAGTTGAGTAAAGCTTGTGGATGTCGTTCGCAATCCAGGTAGGGTAGTGGACGGAGTTGGTCACGTAACCGATGTGTACTTCTTCGGCCGTGTAGCCGGGGTAAAGGGCCGTGAACATCTCCTGGCTCACCTCGCCGTGCAGCTTGGATACGCCGTTAACGCGCTGACTCAGACGGATGGAAAGCTTGGACATGTTGAAGTCCTCGCCCGCATCATCGGGGTTGAGACGGCCGAGGGCAACGAAGTCGTACCAGTCAATACCAAGCTCTCCGGCGTAGTTATACAGGTAGTTGCGCAGCATGTGCTCGGGGAAGTGGTCGTGGCCAGCGGGTACGGGCGTGTGCGTAGTGTAGAGGCTGCTGGCGCGGACGGCTTCGACGGCCTCGTTGAAGCTCATGCCGTCTTGCTGCACGTGGTTCTTCAGGCGCTCGATGCTCAGGAAACCGGCGTGCCCTTCGTTGAGGTGGTAGACTTCCGGCTCCAGGCCCATCGCTTCGATGGCGCGGACGCCGCCGATGCCGAGCAGGATCTCCTGCTTCAGGCGGTGCTCGTTGTCGCCGCCGTAGAGCATGTGCGTCAGGGCGCGGTCGTCCTGCTGGTTGTCTTCGTGGTCCGTGTCTAGCAGGTAGAGGTTGATGCGCCCGATGGGGAGCTTCCAAATCTTAGCCACTACGATTCGTCCTTGAACCGGAACGCTGATTTTCTTCCACGAGCCATCTTCGTTGCGGACGGGCTCAACGGGCAACTGCGTGAACTTCTGCGCCGGGTACTTATGGATCTGATCACCGTTGATGCTCAGGCCCTGGTTGAAGTAGCCGAAGCGGTAGAGCAGGCCTACGCCGAAGAGGTTCACGTTGGAGTCGGACGCTTCCTTGAGGTAGTCTCCGGCCAGAACACCGAGGCCACCGCTGTACAGTTTGAGGCTGATGTGCAGGCCGTATTCCATGCTGAAGTAGGCGATCTTTGGCCCTTTCTTCATCGGTTCGGCCAAGTAGGCATCGAAGTCTTTCTCAACGCTTTTCAGCTGCTTGAGGAAGGCCTTGTCTTTGGTCAACTCCTCAGCGCGGGAGGGGGCCAGGGTTTCGAGCAGTGCTACGGGGTTGTAGTTAAGCTCGACGAATTTATCGGGGTCGATGGAACTGAACATTTCCTGCGCGGCGGCACTCCAGGACCACCAGATGTTGTTGGCCAGGCGGTTGAGTGGAGCCAGTACGGAGGGCAGTTCGTTTTTGATGAAGATGCGATGCAACTTCATTTCGGTATTCGTTTGTGTCAAAGTCATAATGATATATTTTAATGGAGGGAGAACCTGGCAAAATAGCCATCGGTCTCCTTTTTACCCTTCGCCAGCATCCGGGCTTTCCCGGCATGGGAGAGCCAATAGAATACGCAATTTGATGTTGGATGCTTGAATAGTAGAGCGGAGCAGTGGCACCTTTCGGCTTTCTCTCCGGCACGGAACCGGGGCAATGGGGTAGTGGCACCTTTCGGCTTTCTCCTTTGGCGTAGGTTCGGTCTTTTCAAGTGCCCCGATCAGGCGCGGTCGCAGGTGCGGGGTGATGTTTTAGTGGGCCGGTCTCGTAGCGTTTAAGTCCGTTTATGGAAGCGCGATGACCGGTCTCCGCTGTATTCAACTAAGGGTTTGCACAATAGTTGTGAACAGACATCCGTGAGTGTCCTAACTCCGGCGGAGTGGAAGCATAATTCAGAAGGCACATACACACTACTGATTACCTAATGCAAACCGACCCGGAT
>CAYWMW010000451.1:0-3032 GCA_964458975.1 uncultured Lewinella sp.
CTATGGTTAAATCGCTACGCGATGGCTTAACGTTGGAGGTGTTGGAGGTCTGTGATTGGCTAGTCATGAAGGCCGCTTTTCTTTATCAGCCCATCGCTCACTACTCATCCGGCACCGGCGCCCCGGCTGCCGCCCAGGCCTTTACTGCGGCCTTGAAGTCTGCTTCGCTAACGGGTGGTTTTTCTCTTGGTTCACCTTCGTTATCGACTCCGGGCTCAAAGGCCCAGAGGACGAGTTCGTCCTCGGTCATATGCTTCACGATCTCTTCGAGGTTTTTGCCTCCGTTCTGGGCGGGGTCAAGTATGGCGCGGGCAATTTCGGGGCGGCTGAGCCCTTCCCAGGCCATGCTTTTCGGGGCGAGGGCCCAGTGCGGAGCGCCGGGTACGCCGGAGTAGTTGTTGTTCTCTTGCTGATGGCAGGATACACACTGCATCGCGGGCAGCCCGTGATCGTCGGGGCCGCGCTGTACGTTGAAGTTGTGGAGGTGGCTGTCTTCGCCCTGCCGGGGTTGGTCTCCGGAGGGGTGGCAATTCATGCACCGCTGGTGGGTGAGCACGTCCATCATCGTATCGAAGGGATCAGCTGGTGGCGGGTTGGCGGCCAGGCTAATCAGTGCGATCAGTGGTAGTAAGGCAATAAAATATCTAATCATATTTAGCAGGTTAAGTGCCAAGTTACAAAAGCTGTTACGAAATTTCGCTATGCTAGGATTCAGGCATGGTTCTAACAGTGCGTACACTTGTGCGAATCCTCAACGCGACCCAGATAACCACTAAAAAGTCATATTCCCCCAAAACGCTAAACAAAGGGCGGAAAGCATTATTACCTTTGCGGCAACAAACCGAATAATGGCTAAAACAAAGCAAATCCTGAGTGTTATCGTGGTAACGTTCATGCTCGCTGGCTTACCAGCAATTTCTTATTACTACCTCAAACAAGGCTTTGCTTACCGCAAGGCTGCGTTCGAGACCCAGGGTGATTTCGGCAAAATGCCCGATCTGCGGGCCATGGCCACCGTGCGCGGTGAACACCCCGAGGCTTACCGGGGCGCAATGACCGTAGTTGGCTGGCTGGACCCCACCAAGCCCGCCACCGTAAAACAGTACGGTACTATGCTGGATAGTCTCTACAGCCAGTTCAACGCAAGCCCGAACCTTTACTTTACCACCATCACTAAAGGTGAGAACCCCGCCCAAACAGCCAAAGACTTTGCCGACCAGCACAACCTGGAAGACAACAGCATGGTCAACTTCGTTGCTGCCGACGACGCTGCTTTCGCTAAGTCCGCCAGAGATTTTCAACTCCCCCTGACCGGAAGCAAAACCCCCGGAGAACTCCCCATCGTTGCCCTCGTAGACAGCTCCCTGACCATCGTCAAGCACTACGACCTGAACAGCCGCGACGAAACCATCGGCCTCGTCCAGCTCATCTCCGTCATCATCCCGCTGCCCGCCCGCCGCGATATGATCCTCAACCGCGCTAAAGAACTGTAAATATGACTTACCCCGAACTGAAAACCTACCCCGATAAAGAACGCGGCCTGAAGATTCTAATCTGGGTCGTATCCGCCGTTGTCTTGCTGTTGGTTGGTGTTATGCGCCAGTACAAGCTGCCCGTGCCGGATGGCTGGGATGTTGGGTTCTTGCCCGCCGTAAACGCTACGCTGAACGCACTTACGGCCGTTGCACTGGTTTTTTCTTTATACTTCATCAAACAGAAAAACGTGGTGGCGCACCGGAACGCGAACGGCACCGCGCTCGGCCTGTCGGTACTCTTTTTGCTTTGCTATGTGGTGTATCATTTCACTACGCCGGAGGTGAAGTTTGGCGATAGTAATAACGACGGTTTGCTCTCCGCCGCAGAAACGGCGGCTGTTGCGGGCATTCGCCCCGTCTACTTGGTCATCCTTTTCTCACATATCATTCTTGCTGCCACCCTTTTGCCGTTTATCTTGTTAACTACACTGAGGGCCTTGGTCGGCAAATACGAAATGCACCGGAAGATGGCGCGTTATGTTTGGCCGCTTTGGTTGTATGTGGCGGTTACTGGGCCGGTGGTTTATTTGATGCTGCGTACTTATTATCCTTAGAGCACAGAGTTCACACAGAGCACAGAGTTTACAGAGTTCACACAGAGAGCACAGAGTTCACAGAATTCGGAGTGAATTGGGTTGAATTCTATTTTAATTTAAAATTCAGAGCTATGAAAAAGCTGATATTGGTACTTGCGGTAATCCTTATTCTTGCCTTTGTTGGTACGGATAGTGAATTGCTGGCCCAGTGCCCCATGTGCCGCGCTACGGCAGAATCTAACCTTGCCAATGGCGGTACGGAAGGCCGCGGGCTGAACAACGGCATCCTTTACATGCTCGGCATGCCTTACATCCTTATCGGCACCATTGCGTTTTTGTGGTGGCGCAACCGTAAGAAAGATGAGGACGAACTTGTGCAGGAAGCATAGTTACAGCATTCCTCTTTTTTGGCGCGGCCGCAGGTGCAAAGCTGGTTATGGGCTAACTTGTGCCCATGAATAAAGTCAATATAAACGATAAGTTCCAGCTATTCACCGAACTTTGGACGCCGAAGATAATCGGTGAACTCAACGGGCAGCAATTAAAACTGGCCAAGGTCAAAGGCGAATTCGTCTGGCACGACCACGCCGAAGAAGATGAGCTATTCCTCGTCTACAAGGGGGTTCTTTGCCTCGACTTTCGCGACGGCTCCACCGTTGAGCTTCACCCCGGAGAGTTCTACATCGTCCCCAAAACCGTTGAGCACCGCCCGTGGACGAAGGGCGACGACGAAGTCTGGCTGATGCTCATCGAGCCAGCAAGCACCAAACACACCGGGGAGGTGGTGGACGAGAAGACGGTGGAAAAATATGAGTGGATCTAAGGCCAAGTAATTGTGTACTTGGTAACACCCAGCATCCGCGTCGATCCGTGAAATCCGCGATTCCAGTTTTTTTGCCGGTAAGGGGTTGCGGAATAGTAAGTTATCCGTTTAAAAAATGGCGCTCGCGGCCCTGATGGA
>CAYWMW010000452.1:0-3011 GCA_964458975.1 uncultured Lewinella sp.
GTTCTAACCGCCATCTCAAGCCATTTCCGCATCTTTCCGTAACTTCAACCGTTGAACTAAAAACACAACCGATCATGGGTTTCCTCCGCCTCTTCAAACCACCAAAGAACCAGCAATTCAGCTACAAACCCCGCTATTGGGATCCCAAAAAGGAAGAAGCGGAGAAGCTGCGGCAACGCGTTGAGCAACTCCAAAACGGCGGCGTTGACGCGATGAAAACCCGAATTTCGGGCGGTTTCCGCAAAGGCGCAGGCGGCGAGGCCGCAGGGGCTTACCGCAGTGCCCGGGTGAAAAGGTCTAACTCGACGCTTCTGATTGTGCTGATCTGCTTGATGGGGCTGGCTTACATCATTTACCAACTTTACTTTCCGGAGCTGGAGGCGTGGCTGAGTTAGGTGTTCCGGTGGAGGAGTTGTACTCTACGGTGAGCACACAAGTTTATAGCCGTACGTTTTTCGCTAAAACCCCCTCCCCAACCCCTACCCCACAGGGGAGGGGCTTGTGAAAACGCAATGCGTTTTTAGAGAAAAGTCAGTAGCACTAACAAACATTATCAATAAATGAGAACAACCGTAGCACCTACTCATGAAGTGAAGGCGACCGCCGGAGGCAGCCGCGAAGCGCACCCGCAGCGTTTTTGCTCCCCTCCCCAGCCGAAGGCGATTTGGGGAGGGGCTGGGGGAGAGGGTTTTTACACAGGGTAAAGATGTGTGCTCACCGTAGAGTTGTACTCCGACCGTAGTTAAGTCGGAGTACAAACTCCTCCACCGGACTATATTTTCCGTACCTTGCCCTCCTACCGTAAACTATCACAGATTTAACCATTTTCTTCCGATGACGGACAACCTCGTCCACCTCCTGCCCGACGCTATTGCCAACCAGATTGCCGCCGGTGAAGTGATCCAGCGGCCAGCTAGTGTCGTGAAGGAATTGGTGGAAAACGCCATTGATTCTGGCGCTTCGGAGATTGAGCTACTGGTGAAAGACAGTGGTAAATCCCTCATTCAGGTACGCGACAACGGCTGCGGAATGTCCGAAACGGACGCCCGCATGTCCCTCGAACGCCACGCAACGAGTAAGCTGCGCAGCGCCGACGATCTCTTCGCCCTGCGCACCATGGGCTTCCGGGGGGAAGCCCTGGCCAGCATCGTCGCCGTAGCCCAGATGGAGATGAAAACCCGCCGTGCGCCCGACGAACTCGGTACTCGCCTGGTCGTGGAAGCAAGCGAAGTCAAAATTCAGGAGCCGGTAGCCTCCGCTCCCGGTACCACCATCTCGGTCCGCAACCTGTTTTTCAACGTCCCGGCCCGCAGGAACTTCCTGAAGAGTGACACGGTAGAACTGCGGCACATCCGCGATGAATACATCCGCATCGCCCTCGCGCATCCGGAAGTCCGCTTTGACTTGCACGTCAACGACCGGCTTGACCTGGCCTTGCCTGCGGGCAAGTTGCGCCAGCGCGTCGTCCAGGTCTTCGGCCGCAAGTACGATAAGTTGCTCGTCCCGATCCGGGAGGATACGGACGTGCTCTCCATCAGCGGCTTCGTCGGTAAGCCCGAGGCAGCCCGCAAATCCCGCGTAGGGCAGTTCTTCTTCATCAACAATCGTTTTATCAAGAGCAGCTATTTGCACCACGCGGTAGCTTCGGCCTACGATGATTTGCTGCCGAAGGAGTCTTACCCCTTCTACGTCATCTACCTGGAGATTGATCCGGCGCGGATCGACGTCAACGTCCACCCCACCAAGCAGGAGATCAAGTTTGAGGACGAGCGGCTGATCTACAACTACCTCAAGGCAACGATCCGCCAGGGCCTCGGCCGGGCGAGCATCATGCCTTCGATTGACTTTGAGACCGATAACCCCTTCTCGCCCTCCCGTACCAACATCACGAATACCCGGCCGGTGGAAGAGCAGGGCGAAGCCTTGCCCAGCCGGATGAACGACGACTACAAAAAGCCAGCCCCGGCCAGCGGCAGCAGCGGATCATCCGGAAGCTCATCGTCTTCTGCTGCCACCGGAATGCCAAAGTCCGAAGCCGAGCGCCACGCCTCCAACCTGCGCAACTGGCAAAAACTCTACGAAGGGATGGGCGAGGACACAACGCCCGCCCCGGAAACGCCCTTCATCGACTTCGGCGACGCCGAAGCCTCCAACCCAGAAATGGGTGAACTCCTGCCCAGCCGCATGAGCCAGGACGACGGGCCGACCGACGGCACCCCCACCGTGCCGCAAGACCGCGCACCCTACCAGCTTCACCAGCGTTACATCGTCTCCCCGATCAAAAGCGGCTGGCTGCTCATCGATCAGCGCGCCGCCCACCAACGAATCCTCTACGAACAGTTTCTGAAGACGCTTCAGGAATCCCCCGCCGCCTCTCAGCAATCGTTGTTCCCGCAGACGCTGGAGCTTCCGCACGTAGACGTGGGCCTGATGAACAGCATTCTGCCGGACTTGCGCCAACTAGGCTTCGACCTTGAACACTTCGGTGGTGAGTCGTTCATCATCCGGGGCATCCCCGCCGAGCTGGCCGGGCAGAACGAAATTCAGCTCCTCGAACAACTCCTGGAGCAGTACCGCAACGATGTGGAGGTGGAAAGCAACGGGCACGCGCGGCTGGCCAAAGCCCTCGTCCGCAGCGCCGCCATCAAGGCCGGGCAGTTGCTCGATGCAGCCGAAATGCGCTCCCTCATCAACCGCCTCTTCGCCTGCGAGCAACCCCGCCGCGCGCCCAGCGGGCGCCGCTGCTTCGTGAAGTACGAGCTGGAAGAGGTGGACCGGGAGTTTGAGTGATT
Source organism: uncultured Lewinella sp. (assembly GCA_964458975.1). Classification (GTDB taxonomy): domain Bacteria; phylum Bacteroidota; class Bacteroidia; order Chitinophagales; family Saprospiraceae; genus Neolewinella. The sequence continues at coordinate 2,793 of CAYWMW010000452.1, forward strand.
TAGTAGTGTAGTTCGGTAGTAATGTAGTCGCTACCGCACGCTGCAGTGTGGGTGCTCGCTCCGCTCGTGCGCAACCCTAAGGGGTTGCGGAATAATAAGTTATTCTGGTGAAAATGAGTGATCGTGGTCCTGATGGAGTTCGAGACGGCGCAAGCATAGCCATCGCTACGGTTGTGATGGCTCGAACTCCATCAGGGCCGCGAGCGCCATTTTTTAAAC
>CAYWMW010000453.1:0-3011 GCA_964458975.1 uncultured Lewinella sp.
TAAGACATAAAAGACTAATTGGACTTTTCTGCTAGTGATATAAATAATGGATTATAACTGCTTTGAAACATGATATCAAATTAATAGAACAGGTATAGAGTGTGGGTTACAAGAACAAAACAATAATAATTAAATGTAAATATAAGTCGTATATTATTTATCAATATTTTAATAATGAACAAGACAAATTACTTAGTGTTTTTTGCAATGTGGCTACTATTTAGCTGTAAAGCACAAGAAAAACATCCAAATGTACTTTTTATAGCTATCGATGATTTAAGGACAGAGCTAGGTTGCTATGGTGCTCCACAGGTTAAGTCACCAAATATAGATCAATTAGCCAAAGAAGGTATCGTATTTAAACGTGCCTATTGTAATGTCCCAGTTTGTGGTGCCTCAAGAGCCAGTTTGCTAACTGGTATTTTGCCTACCAAAACTCGTTTTATCGATTATTTGGCGAAAGCCGAAAAAGAAGTCCCTAACGCGAAGACTTTACCTGGAGTTTTTCGGGATGCTGGTTATACTTGTATTTCTAATGGAAAAGTGTTTCATTATAACAAAGATACTAAAGACAAAAGTTGGAGTAACTCTCCTTGGATGCCCAATATGTCGCATAGGGTTAGTTTCGACCCTGCTTCTAGCAAAGTAATCAAGAAATCAGGGAATGGTCGTATTTACGAAGCGCCCGAAATTCCCGATAGTGTATATCCCGATTTTAAGATTGCACAAAAAACTATTAATGACTTGCGTCGTTTTAAAGAATCCCAAGAACCTTTCTTTATGGCTTGTGGTTTTTTTCGTCCTCACATGCCTTTTTATGCGCCAAAAAAATATTGGGATTTATACGATAGGGATTCTATTGACCTAGCCGATAATCGTTACCTTCCCAAGAATGCTCCTAAGTTGTTAAGAGGAAGTGGAGAATTTAAAACCTACGACTGGGGTGAATATACCCCGGGAACCGATGAATTCCATAAGATGATGCGCCATGGCTATTATGCATGTGTAAGCTATGTAGATCAATTGGTTGGTGATGTGATTAGTGAACTTGAAACGCTGGGGCTAGCCGAGAATACCATTGTGGTGCTTTGGGGCGACCATGGTTGGCATTTGGGCGAGCACGAATTTTGGGGAAAACATAATACGATGCACAATGCACTTCAAATACCGTTGCTGGTAAAGGTGCCAGGTAAAGTAAGGGGCAAACAAACGCAAGCCTTAATTGAAAGTGTCGATATATATCCAACGCTTTGTGATTTGGCCGACTTGTCCCCGCCCGATTATGTGATGGGGGAAAGTTTTGCATCCGTACTTGATAATCCCAATGAAACAACTAAGGAGGCAGTTTATGCACGTTTTAAAGTGGCTGACGCTGTTATTACGCAGAAATTCAATTATTCATTGTACGAAAACGGTGAAGAGATGCTGTACAATCTCGAAATTGATCCGGGAGAAAACACAAACCTTGCTTCAGACCCGGATTATACCGAAAAGCTCAAAGAATTACGAAGTACCCTAGACAAGAAGATGAATCTTGCAAATAGTTACAAATAATAAATAATACAATAATGAAGAACCTATTTAAAACAAGCATATTATTATTCCTTTTGTTGTTGATGAGTTGCTGTGTACGTAGTCCAGAAAAACAAGCAACAAAACCCAATATCATTTTTTATTTAGCCGACGACCAGGATGTATATGATTATGGTTGTTATGGTAATGAAAAGATAAACACGCCTGCTGTTGATCGCCTGTCGCGTGAAGGTATGACATTTGAGAACGCCTTTACGGCTCAGTCTATCTGTGCCCCTAGCCGTTCGCAACTTTACACAGGTAGTTATCCTTGTAAAAATGGATGTTTCCTCAATCATTTTAGAACAAAACCCGATATTAAATCTGTTACTACTTATTTGGGAGATTTAGGTTATGAGGTGATCCTTGCAGGCAAAAGTCATGTGCAACCCGCATCGGTGTACGAATGGGATAAAGAGTGGCATTCGGTAAAAGGCCGAGGCCCGCGTAAAGATATTCCATTTGATAGCATTCAAGCTTATTTCAAGAATAGCGAGAAGCCATTTTGTATGTTTATTACTTCGTATTATCCTCACGCAGAATATTTTGACGTGCCTGCTAAACCAGCCGATAGTTTGCAATTTTATCCGTTTAACGAGGATAAGATAAACGATCCTGTTGCACTTAAGAGAATGAGTGGCTATTACAGAAGTGTGGAAGAAGACAATATTCACTTGGCAAAGGTGCTTCAGTATGTCGACGAGGAGTTGGATGACAACACCTTATTTATTTATAGTGCCGATCATGGGGTGTCGGGCAAATTTACGGTATACGACCGTGGATTGAATGTACCTTTTGTTGCACGTTGGCCAAAAGTGATAAAGCCGGGTACTCGTAGTAAAGCTTTGGTACATTACACAGATGTAGTCCCTACTTTTATTGAAATGGCAGGTGGAGAAGCAATTTCCGATATGGATGGAAAGAGTATTTTCCCTGTGTTAAAAGATAAAAATGCTGAAATACATGAGTATGTTTATGGTGTACAGACCAATCAAGGGATTCTTGCCGCATCTGTATTTCCTGCACGCATGATCCGTAGTAACCGGTATAAATACATTCGTAATTTTAACGCAGTAGAAGTATCCGAACAAAATATGGGCGATAATGAGTATGTAAATGCCTTTATTACCATAGGAGCCAATAAGTACAAAAGTAAACCTTACGAGGAGTTGTACGATATTATTAACGACCCTTTTGAGCAGAACAATTTAGCACAAGATGAAGCCCATCTTTCCATAAAACAAGAACTGGCTTCTGAATTAAAAAAATGGATGAAGGAACAAGGCGATATATTAACTGGCGAACCTGGATATATGCCACTTATTTGGACAAAAAAATTTCTTTTAGATCAGCCAAGGAAAAATTTGCCCGTTCCCGACCGCCTTCAAAATACACTTAAAAAAGAAGATTACCTGATATTGGATTACTAATTATTAATA
>CAYWMW010000454.1:0-3006 GCA_964458975.1 uncultured Lewinella sp.
ACATCTAAACACTGTCACACCTATCAATCTAGGAAACCCTATCTTCGCGCCAAACTTCCAGGATGAGGTCTTCCCTGCGCCTGGCCGAACCAAATTAAAACACAAGCTATACATGGCTACTACCTCGGACATCAAGAACGGATTTACGTTCAAGCACAATCAGGACATCTACACCATCGTGGAGTTCCAGCACGTGAAGCCCGGCAAGGGGCCCGCTTTCGTGCGCACCAAGTTCAAGAGCCTCTCTACGGGGCGGGTACTCAGCGAGACCTTCCCCTCTGGCCACAAGATTGAGGAGGTTCGCGTAGAGCGCCACAAGATGCAGTACCTCTATAAAGACGACATGGGGTACAACTTCATGAACAACGAAACCTACGAGCAGGCCGCCATCGCCGATCACCTGATCGACAACCCCGGTATGCTGCGGGAGGGTGATACCGTTGAGGTTCTTTACAATACCGAAGACGACAGCCCACTGACAGTAGACCTACCCCAGTACATCGAAATGGAGATCACCTACACCGAACCGGGCGTAAAGGGCGACACCGCCACGAACACCCTCAAGCCCGCTACCGTTGAGACGGGGGCTGAGGTTCGGGTACCTCTGTTCATCAACGAAGGTGACCGGATCAAGATTGATACCCGGACGAACACTTACGTATCCCGAGCGAAAGACTAGTAATGTAGTCGTGTAGTCTGGTAGTAATGTAGGCGCTGCCGCAAGCAAATGCTCGCTTCGCTCGTTCCGCAACGAGCGAAGCGAGCATCCACACTACAAAGTGCGGCAGCAACTACATTACTACCGAACTACAAGACTACACTACTAATTTACTATATTGAGAACCAAATTAAACCCGTCCGTACATGACGCTGAAAGAAATCCAGGAGTTGATCAAGCTCGTTGCAAAAACTGAATTATCCGAGTTCCGCTATAAAGATGGCGACGTAAAGCTGCACATTCGTGGCAAATCTTACGTTGGAGGCGGCAACAACAATCAGGTAGGCTCCGGGCCTTCCATTATTAACGTTCCGGCGGCGGCTCCGGCTTACGGTCCTGCTCCGGCAGCTCCGGCTCCCGTTGCGGCAGCAGCTCCCGCTTCAACGGCCCCTGCACCTGCGGCCGCGCCCGAAACGGACGATGAAAGCCGCTACGTAGAAGTAAAATCGCCCATGATCGGCACCTTCTACCGCTCTCCTTCTCCGGACAAAGGCCCCTACGTAAAGGTGGGAGACACGATCAAGAAAGGTGATACGGTTTGCATCGTGGAAGCGATGAAGCTGTTCAACGAAATTGAGTCTGAAGTAAGTGGAAAAATCGTAAAAATGCTGGTAGAAGACGCTTCGCCCATTGAGTACGATCAGCCCCTTTACCTCGTCGACCCATCCTAAGTATTTAGCTTTTAGCGGTTAGCTTTTAGATCACGCATTCCATTTTCGGCCTGCGGGCTACGCGCTAAGTTATAAATGCTCTTAAAGTAATTCGTCAATGGTTATGGTCTTTTTCCTGAACGGAGCCAGCCCAACCGATTGATTTAAAGCCACTCCTTTATGGCTGAGAAGTTCAAAAAAATCCTCATCGCCAACCGGGGCGAAATTGCCCTGCGCATCATCCGCACCGCCCGCGAGATGGGCATCAAAACGGTAGCCATCTACTCTACGGCCGACCGCGAAAGCCTGCACGTCCGCTTTGCGGACGAAGCCGTCTGCATCGGGCCAGCCTCCTCAACAGAAAGCTACCTGAGCATCCCCAAGATCATGGCGGCCGTGGAAATCACCAACGCCGACGCCGTTCACCCCGGCTACGGCTTTCTTTCCGAAAACGCTGACTTCGCCGAAATCTGTACCGAATACGGCATCAAGTTCATCGGGCCTAAGCCAGAGCATATCCGCCAGATGGGCGACAAGATCACGGCGAAGGATACGATGATTAAGGCCAAGGTGCCCGTTGTTCCTGGTGATGGTCGCCTACTGAAAGACGTTCAGGATGGTTTGGAACAAGCCGAAGAAATCGGCTACCCCGTGATGATCAAAGCCACCGCCGGTGGCGGAGGTAAGGGGATGCGTAAGATCGACAGCGCCGAAGGTTTCACCAGCGGCTGGGACAGCGCCCGCGCCGAGGCCAAAGCCGCCTTCGGCAACGACGGCATGTACATGGAGAAATTCGTCACCGAACCCCGCCACATTGAGATTCAGATCATCGGCGATCAGTACGGCAAGGTGATTCACCTCTCGGAACGCGACTGCTCCGTGCAGCGCCGTCACCAGAAACTGGTGGAAGAATGCCCGAGCCCGTTCATGACCGACGAACTGCGCGAACGTATGGGCGAAGCGGCCATCAAGGCCGGCGAGGCGATCAACTACGAGGGCGTAGGCACCGTCGAATTCCTCGTCGATGCCGACCGCAACTTCTACTTCATGGAAATGAACACCCGCATCCAGGTGGAGCACCCGGTGACGGAGGAAGTGATCGATATCGACCTGATCAAAGAACAGATTAAAGTAGCCTACGGCGAGAAACTCTCCGGCCAAAACTACATCCCCAAAAGCCACGCCATCGAGTGCCGGATCAACGCCGAAGACCCCTGGAACAACTTCCGACCCAGCCCCGGCAAGATCAGTAGCTTTCACAGTTCTAAGGGCCACGGCGTCCGGGTGGATACCCACGTGTACGCCGGCTACACGATCAGCCCGTACTACGACAGTATGATCGCCAAACTGATCGTCCGCGCGCCAACGCGCGAAGAGGCCATCACGAAAATGGAGCGCGCGCTGAACGAGTTCATCATCGAGGGCGTCAAGACTACCGTTCCCTTCCACCAGTGGCTGATGAAGCAGCAAGATTTTCGGGATGGTAATTTCGATACCGCCTGGTTGGGTACGCAGGAGTTGCCGAAGGGGTAGGAACTAGGAACTAGGAACTAGGGAACTAGGAACTAGGGAACTAGGGAACTAGGAACTAGGGAACTAGGGAACTAGGGAACTAGGAACTAGGAACTAGGGAACTAG
>CAYWMW010000455.1:0-2998 GCA_964458975.1 uncultured Lewinella sp.
CTTAGGACTAACCCCCACCAACTACTCTCCGAGGTCCTCCAACCATCTCCTGGAGGGAAGTACACCATAATAAGAAAGGCGCTTACCACAATTGCGGTAAGCGCCTTTCTCACGAAGCTTTGATGCGCTAAGCGGCATCCTCTTGTTTGTTTCGCATCCGCACCTCAAAGGTTCGGAGGCGCAGTGCCTGGTTCTCGGCTACCGCGTTGAGCACTTTCAGCTCTTCGTTTAGTGCTTCTTTTCGGGAGGCATCTTCTCCGAAAAATCGTCGTTTTCGGTTGATATCCAGAATACGCTGCATGGTGTCATTCAGCGCCTTCTTGGTCTTCAAATAATGATACTTAACGTTTCTTCTGGTACTCATTGCTCTTGGGTTTCAATCAAAAATACAGGCGGATAAAAGACGATGCAATTTAAAAAAATATTGCCATAAAAGTTATAATTAAGTCGCCTCTTTTCAGAGGGTACTGCATCATCTGTTTACTACCTAAAGAACCACACAGACCAAAAAAAGGTTGGTTTACAAAGCACTTCGTTTAGTAATTTTTTGTCTGTTCCGAACAGTGCCGTCTTTTATACTTCAAGCTAAGCGACCTCAAATTCAGTATTTGCATCAGGTCTAACCCTTTTTTTATCCCCTTCAGGGCTTACGGAACGGATTACGCGCCACCCACTTCGGTGCAGCATAAACCGCGGGGGTAAACAAAGGAATAAGGCGGTTAAGCCATCCGTAACGGGCCTTCACCAAGACGGCGAGCTCTGTCGCCTGTGCCCCAACGGAACTCTTGATTTCGAGAGCAGTGCGGCCATAATCCAGACTGCGAAAGCCGCCGGTAATGGCCTGCTCAAGAAGATCGAAGAGCATATTGTGGTAGAGGTGATGGCTGTGCTTGTACTCACCGACCAAGCCGAGAAAATGGGCGTGCAATATGTCCCCGTCGGGCACACAGGTAGTGAACCCAATAAGCTCTCCTGCTTTATTGAAGTAGCCGGTAAAGCAGGTAGCTGAGTGGTCGGGCAGAGGATCCATAATATATCCTTGCTCCGGCAAAACGGGCTGAAGGCTTGGCCTTCTAACGGAAGCGAGCCAGGGGAAGTAGTCGGGTGTCAGGCGGGCGGCGTTGAAGTCTGCCCCTCCACTAACTGAGCAGTAAAGTTCATAAAAACGGTCCTGATAGCGAATCACCTCAGCAGCCGTTAGTACCCTGGCGGTAACGCCTTCCATTTTAGTTCGGGCGCGGCGGTAGCGGACGCGGTATTTGCTGGTCAGCGCCGCGAGGTAATCCTCAAAAGTTTGCCAGCTTGCGGGGATATTGACGGTCATCACAGGATCTACGGGCAGGAGGTAGTGGCCCTTTTCCTGTAATTCACGCGTGGCCTGGTGGTCTACGGGGTAAAGATCTTTTATAATTACCGCTGCGTAACCGGGCCGAAGCTTCATCAGGGTCTCCCCTACGGCGGGCAACAGCGCACTGGCTTCGGAGGCCGACAACTGATCGAGCCCGTCGGTAGAGAAACCTCCTGAAGTCAGCAGCTGCCCAATGGCCAGTACCTTAAAAGAAAAGGGGCCGAGTAAGCGCCGGCGGAAGTCCCAGCCGGAGGTTTCTCCCTTCAGTTCATCCCTTACCTGACCGGCGGCGCTGAAGGAGAAGGTTTGTGTGGTCAGCAATATCCGACGAGCATCCTGGCGGTTCTCCAGCAGGATGGCTTCGGTATCCAGGCCCTGCGGGTGGTCCGTCATGAAAGCCAGGGTTGCGGAGCTGATCCAAAAGTCATCCGCCCGGTGGGTGGCGGGCCAGGCGGCCCGCAACGCAGCGCCGGTAGGGAAACGACGGATCGACCACTGCTCCTGCCCCCTGACGGAGAGCAGCTCTTCAGGCTTCGTAGCACGCGAAGGGCAGAGGATGGGCAGGAAAACTAGCAACATAGTTGGGCTTCTGACGAGAGAGGACATTGATTGTAACGCCCGAAGTACAAAATGGATTGGAATTGCCGAAGAAATCAGGCATTAAAGCGCCGGCTACTTTCTATCTTCGCGTGAGACTCCTGTTTTTGTCGATCAACGTTTAGACACATCCCCAATGATTAAGAAGATTCTTGTGCCGGTAGATTTCAGTGCTTGCTCGGCTGCCGCACTTCGTTACGCGGAAAACTTTGCCGCCTTTACCCGGGCGACCGAAGTGAAAGCCATCCACATTTTCTCGCCGCAGGTGGCCACCGGCGATGCCATCATAGTTCCACCCATGGGCGAGTTGATGGACCAGCGCGACGAGGCTTTCAACAAATTTCTCGCAGGTATTCCTTCTCCGGAGGGCATTTCCCGAAAATCTGAGCTCTTACTTGGTTTTGCTGCAGACAAGATCATCCAGCACAGCAAGGACTACGATCTGGTCATAATGGGATCTACGGGTGATACCGACCTGTTGGAGCAAGTCTTTGGTAGCGTTTCTTCCGAAGTATCGCAAAATGCTGGCTGTCCGGTGCTTCTTGTCCCAAATCGGGCGCAATTTAAAGACTACGAAAACGTGCTTTACGCCAGCAACAACCTTTCCCTCAGCCGCCGGGCGGTGCTGAAGTTTCAGGACTTTAATGAGTTGTTCAAAGCGCGGGTTCACTTCGTCCACATTAACGACGAGGAAGGGCAGCACGAAGGGAAGAGAGAGAGCCTGTTTGCGCCCCTGTTCAACAACCCCGACCCGGAGTTTGCCTTCGAGATCAAGGAAGTGACCGCAGATTCCGTACAGGAGGGCCTGGTGGAGTACCTCAAGTCTAAGCCCATCGAATTAGCCGTCATGGTTACCCGCCACCGTGGTTTCTGGGCCAAATTGTTTCACCGCAGCGAGACCAAGCAGATGGTACTGCACCCGGAAACGCCGCTGTTGGTGTTCCATTTGGAGGGGTAGTCAAATCAGGTCCAGTCCCGGAGGGACGCCTAGCCTAGCGAGGGGTGGAGCGAGCGGCGGTAGCCGCGTAGCGTAACCCCTCGACCTTTGCGGCG
>CAYWMW010000456.1:0-2994 GCA_964458975.1 uncultured Lewinella sp.
CTAGTTCCTAGTTCCCTAGTTCCCTAGTTCCTAGTTCCCTAGTTCCTAGTTCCTAACCCCTTTGGTCATTTCCCGCTTACCGGGCGGGCCGGGCAGTGGCACAACGGTAAAGCCCGCCGCCCGGAGGTTGCGTTTGAACTGGCCTTTCGCGCAGTAGGTTACCAGGCTTCCGCCCGGCCGCAAGGCCTCGTAGCTGACCGCCAGGCCTTCCGTTTCCCAAAATTCCGGTTGGCTGCGGGGCGCGAAGGCGTCGTAAAAGATGAGGTCGATCGTTCCTTGAGCGTAGGGCCTGCTGGTATCCGTTAGGTAATCCGCCCGGCGCTTATGGAGGGTAAAGTTAGAACTCAGCTCAACATCCTTCTCCCAGCCACAGTCGTGTAAACTGACGAAGCGTTCAGCTTCCAGCCCTAATTGGGCCGGATAGTTCAGACCGGCTATCTCCACCGGAGCGACCGGAAATTGCTCGTACGTATCGTACCTGAACTCCACCTCCGGCCGCTGCTCCGCGACCTGGCGTACGAGTAGTGCGTTGAGGCCCGTACCGAAACCCATTTCCAGGATGTGTACCTGCTTTACGCCGGTTTCCAGTAATGGATTTAAGCCGGAATGAATAAAGACATGCAAGCTTTCCTGTACCGCCCCGTGCAGGCTGTGGTATTCAACACCGAACTGGCCACTGCGGAGGGTGTGGCTGCCGTCGGTGGTTAAAACTAGGTCGTTGGGCATTTTTGAGAGAATTGGGGGAACTAGGAACTAGGGAACTAGGAACTAGGGAACTAGAAACTAGAGGGCTAGTTTCTAGTTTCTAGTTCCCTAACTTCTGGTTCCTAACTAACCAGCAAGTCCGCCGTCCGAATGCGGAGATGGCTGGCGTTATAGGTACACTTACCATCAATGATAACAAGGGCCTGCGGGGATTCGTGGGGGACGCTGAATTCTTCGGCGATCAGGTTACTAACATCGCGGTGGGCGATCAGGTCGAGGTAATACGCCTCCAGGGTGTCGTCCTCAAAGTCCCAGCTCATCTCTACCCGGCTTTTGGCCATACTACTGACGGGGCAGCGGGTGCTGTGCTTAAGGATGAGACAAGGAACGACACGGCTGCGGTCAATGATCGTTTGGATGTCATTGACGGAAGAAATAGTGTACCATTTCATAGAAATACGATTGTGGATAGTTGCTTAAAACAAGGTTATAGCAACTGCAACACAATCATGTAGGAATTCGTTGAGCGAAAAGTTGGTTGGGCAGCCTACTCCACGATTACAGGAGGTAAGTGTAGCCATGCCGACAGCAACGAGGGCAACGAAAAAGCGGGGGGTGGAAGTAATACGTTTCATGGGGAAATTTATAACTGGAGGGAAAATCTTTGAGCAAAAACGGAACACATGGGCCGGTGGTTCGTTACGACACTGAAAATGGCCGATAGAAAACCATCACTTCAACGCCAGGAGAAGCCATTCTCGTGTGTGTTCTTCTTAATGGTTTCCAAAAGTGTCCGCCATGAGTTACTTTTGCGGCCGCAAAGCTAAGGTTACAAGTTGCAAGTTGCAAGTTGTTACCGTCAATTGTTAAAACCTGCAACCTGCAACCTGCAACCGTTAACCTGCATTCTGCAACTTGCAACCAAATACCCCCAAATGGCTAGAAAACTTGCCCTGCGCGACGCGCTCCGCGAAGCGATGACCGAAGAAATGCGTCGTGATGAGAATGTCTTCCTGATGGGAGAAGAAGTAGCCCAGTACAACGGCGCCTACAAAGTGAGTAAAGGAATGTTGGACGAGTTCGGCCCCAAGCGGGTGATCGATACGCCCATTGCGGAGCTTGGCTTCGCGGGCATTGGTGTTGGTGCGGCGATGAACGGCCTGCGCCCCATCGTTGAGTTCATGACCTGGAACTTCGCCATTCTGGCCTTCGATCAGATCGTGAACAACGCCGCTAAGACCCTGAGCCAGAGTGCGGGCCAGTACAACTGCCCGATCGTATTCCGTGGCCCGTCCGGCTCTGCCGGCCAGTTGGCGCAGCAACACAGCCAAATGTTCGAAAGCTGGATGGCCAACACCCCCGGCCTGAAAGTGATTTCCTGCATTGACCCCGCTGACGCAAAAGGCCTTCTGAAGAGTGCCATCCGTGACAATGATCCGGTCTGTGTGATGGAATCCGAGATGCTGTATGGCTTTGAAGGAGAAGTTCCTGAAGGTGAGTACCTCGTCCCGATCGGCAAAGCTGCCATCCGGAAGGCGGGTACCGACGTAACCATCGTTTCCTACAATAAGATGATCCTCGTTGCCCTCGAAGCGGCGAAAGAGCTTGAGAAAGAAGGCATCAGTGCCGAAGTGATCGACCTGCGGACCATCCGCCCGCTCGACCGCAAGACCATCATCGAGTCCGTTAAGAAAACCAACCGCTGCGTGGTGGTGGACGAGGCCTGGCCCTTCGCCGGTGTTTCTTCCGAGATCGCCTACGAGATCCAGAAATCGGCCTTCGACTACCTAGATGCGCCGGTCATCCGCGTCAACAGCGCCGATACCAGCCTCGGCTACGCCCCTACCCTCGTGGAGGAATACCTGCCGAACCCCGCAAAGGTTATCCGGGCGGTGAAGGAAGTTACTTACGTGAAGTAAGGGGTCTTCCAATCCTGTGGAGCGCCCGCTTCAGACTTTGTCTGGAGCGGGCGCTTTGTTTTTGGGCGCGGCCGCAGGTGCGAAGTAAGGGATTAGGAGTAGGCTGTTAAACCTGACGATGACCTCCCGTAGCCACCTCTCCCCAACCCCTCTCCAACACGCTTCGCCCCAGGCTCAGCGGAGAGGGGCTATCCAGAAGAAAACGCTTCGCGTTTTGGTGGTAGAAAACCGTCACGGGTGATCATCGTCAGGTTTAACAGCCTAGGATTAGGAGCAAGGGAGGAAGGGGGCTGGGTACGCGCGTTGTCCTCCGTTCTTTTAAACCTTTGCGCCCTTATCCCCTTACACTGCACCTGCGGCCGCGCCCCAA
>CAYWMW010000457.1:0-2986 GCA_964458975.1 uncultured Lewinella sp.
GTAGACCCACAAGGACTCGAACCTTGAACGACAGAACCAAAATCTGATGTGTTGCCAATTACACCATGGGTCTATGCCAACAGGGACATACATCCCTAAGCGGCTGCAAATATACTGCCGATTTAGACTTTGCGCAAAGCATTTTTAAAAAAAAATATCAGGAGACCGGAGGAGTTTGCCGCAGAGCAATGCCGGAAACCTTTCCTTGCATCCTGCGGCCGCGCCCTCAAAAGAACACGTTCGGTAGATCCTGGAACCGCACAACAGGACATGAACTGACGGGCAACCGCCCGGGTTAATACCTTGTTAATGAGAACAGAAAGCGCAAGAAGCACGGGATTAAGTACCTTCTTACTGCTCTTCAACCTTCCTCCTTTCCTCCCCTTTACTCCCTTCTCCCCTTCACCCCTTACTCCATGCAGCAGTACATCATCAACCGGGTTATTTTCCTGGGCGTCGTTGCCATCCTCGGCATCGTCGGGATGCAGTCGTACTGGGTAGCGACGACCTGGGACCTCAACGAGTCGGAATTTCGGCAAAAAGTTGAACTGGCCCTGTACGGAGTTGCGCGCCAGCTGGCCGCCGCCAATGATTCGGACCTGCCGAGTCAGGACATCGTCCGCCAGCGCAGCAGCAACTACTTCATCGTCAACATCGAATCTGAAATTGATGCCCTGCAACTGGAAGAGCTGATGCAGAAAGAGCTGGTGCGCCTGAGCCTCGATGTACCCTTTGAGTACGCGATCTTCGATTGCTCCAGCGACCGGATGGCCTACGGAGCCCGCTGCGAACCGACCACCGAGCCCCAGCCCGAAGAAGCCGCCACGAACGCCAGTTATTTACCGCCCGACGAAAACCTGCTGTACTACTTCGGCGTCAAGTTTCCCGAACGAACGGGCTACATCTGGGAAAAAATGCAGGTCGTCTTTTTCTTCACGGCGGTACTATTGCTGACGGTCACCTTCTTCATCTTTTCGATGATCGTGATTCTGCGCCAACGCCGGTTGGCCGGGATGCAGAAAGACTTTATCGATAACATGACCCACGAGTTCAAAACACCGCTTTCCACCATCCGCATCGCCGCAGGGGTTTTCCAGCGCGACGAACGCATCGCGGCCGATAGCCGACTGAGCCGCTACGCCACCCTGATTCATGAACAGTATGAGCGGCTGAACAATCAGGTGGAAAAAGTCCTCCAGATCAGCCGCATCGAGAAGGGCAATTTTGAGGTTAAAAAAGAACGGGTAGACATGGCCGAGCTGCTTCCGCCGCTGCTGGGCGGCATCACCGTCCGGGCCGAAGAGCGGGGTGGTCAGCTGCAAACCCGGCTGCCGGAGAGTAGGCTAATGGTGGAGGCCGACCCCGTTCACCTCTCCAATATCTTGCATAACCTGCTGGACAACGCGGTGAAGTACGGCGGCGATAACCCGCAAATCACCATCGGCGGTCGGCAAAAAGGAAACCAGCTCCACCTCTACGTCGCCGACGAGGGGCCGGGGATCAGTAAGGAACACCAGGACCGCCTGTTCGAGAAGTTTTACCGCGTCCCGACCGGGGATGTACACGACGTGAAGGGCTTCGGCCTCGGCCTGTTTTACGTCCACCAAATCTGCCGCGCCCACGGCTGGAAAATAAAGGTGGAAAGTAAAGAGGGAGAAGGGACGACCTTCCACCTCCAAATGCCCCTGTTGCCTGCTGGCAAAACGGTACACCCGGCGCCGGTTGGGGAATGATGTTACAGGGTGTCAGACTGTCTAATCTGACGCATTCAGCCCGTAGTAACCTCACCCCAACCCCTCTCCAACAAGCCTCGCCTCAGGCTCGGCGGACCACCGGAGGTAGCCGCGAAGCGAAAGGGGCTATCCCTGAGAAAACGCTCCGCGTTTCGAAGGTGAAAACCCGTCAGAGGCCAGGTTCATCAGATTAGATAGTCTGATTTTAACGCTCAACTAAAACCAAATTTTTCTAATTCACGAATTAATTTTTTACCACCACACGCACAAAAACCATGGCGAAAGCACACTTACTCTACGTTGAAGACGACGAATCTTTGAGCTTCGTTACCCGGGATAACCTGGAGCTGAACGACTTCACCGTCACCCACTGTGCCGACGGCCCCGCCGCCGTAGAAAAAATTGACCAAACGGACTTCGGCTACGACCTCTGCCTGCTTGACGTGATGCTGCCCGGCATAGATGGCTTCGAACTCGCCCGCCGCATCCGGGAGAAAAACCAGGATGTGCCCATCCTCTTCCTCACCGCCAAAAGCCTCAAGGAAGACCGGCTGCAGGGCCTCCGCCTCGGGGCGGACGACTACATCACCAAACCCTTCAGCATCGAAGAGCTCATCCTGAAAATTGAGGTTTTCCTGCGGCGCAACAAAGTGCGCCCCTCCTCCCCCGCCTTCGATCCGAAGCGGATCGGAGACTACACCTTCGAGCTGGAAAAGCTACAGCTCCAGTACAAAAATGAAGCCCCCCGCCGCCTCACCCGCCGCGAGGCCGAGCTGCTCAACTATCTCAGCCAGCGCCGCGAGCAGGTAAGTGAGCGGGGAGACATCCTGGAAAAAATATGGGGCGAAAACGATTACTTCCTCGGCCGTAGCCTCGATGTCTTCATCAGCCGCCTCCGAAAGTACCTCAAGGAGGATGACCGAATCAAAATTGAGAACATTCATGGGGTGGGCTTTTCTTTTCAGGTCGGGGGGTAGGATGATTTGAATTTAGTATCTGTGGGCCCCAGTTTACTGTCACTCGTAACCTCACCCCCAGCCCCTTTCGCTGCGCGGCTTCTACAGGAGAGGGGAGCCGTTGTCCGCTGCGGCTACGCCTTCGCTAAACTGCTAGCAGTTATCATAATCTTCACCTATTAACATTTTTCATCAGTGCTACCGGCCTTGTCAATAAGTAACATCAATAATAGTCACTGCCTTGAAGCAACACTAATTCCTAGTTTCTAGTTCCTACCCCATGCGGCAGCCCTAGTT
>CAYWMW010000458.1:0-2985 GCA_964458975.1 uncultured Lewinella sp.
CCCCGAAGGGGTACGTCATTTAGCGATGGGTTGAGCCGAAGCCGCAGGCGGAGGTTCAGCCCATCGCGCCATATCGTGCCACAGCCGTACCCTCCAACAAAACAAATCCCCCCCAAAAGCGTCTCCATTACTTTAGCAACCATCCGAACCGCTCCAGTGAAAAGACTTTCCCTACTCCTCTGCTCCCTTACCTTTATTGCTTTGCTTCCCCTGGTGGGGATTGAGGGGCTCTGCACCTGCGCCAGCGCCCAAATACCGAAACGGCCTACTTCGGGCGAGCTGCACGCCGGTATCCAGAAGCTCCAGGTCCTCGGCTCCGCCCTGTACATGGCCGCCCACCCGGACGACGAAAATACCCGCCTGATCGCCTACCTCAGCAACGTGGAGAAGGTAGAAACCGCCTACCTCAGCCTGACGCGGGGAGACGGCGGCCAGAACCTGATCGCCCCAGACATCCGCGAACTGCTCGGCCTCACCCGTACCCAGGAACTACTGGCCGCCCGCCGTACCGACGGTGGCACCCAGTTCTTCAGCCGCGCCAATGACTTCGGTTACTCCAAGCACCCGGACGAGACCTTTAATATATGGGACAAGCAGGAAGTACTCGCCGATGCCGTATGGGTGATCCGCAAGTGGCGGCCCGATGTGATCGTGCTGCGCTTCGATCCCCGCGCCCCCGGCACCACCCACGGCCACCACACGGCCAGCGCCATCATCGGCATGGAGGCCTTCGCCCTGGCCGGAGACCGCGAAGCCTTCCCCGAACAACTAAAGCATGTTGAGCCCTGGCAGCCCCGCCGCATCTACTGGAACGCCTACACCTGGCGCGGCGTACCCGAGCACATGCAGCAGGATAAGATCATCAAGGTCGACGCCGGAACCTTCCTGCCCAAGCTCGGAGAATCCGTCAACGAAATCGCTGCGCGCAGCCGCAGCCAACACCGCAGCCAGGGCTTCGGCTCCTCCGGCAGCCGGGGTGAACAGATCGAACAACTCGAACTGCTGAAAGGAGACGACGAAGACGCCGAAGGCGACCCCTTCGCCAACATCGACGTGAGCTGGGACCGCGTTCCCGGCGGAAGAAACATCGGAATGATCCTTAAAGAAATTGAACTCGGCTTCAACTTCGACGACCCTTCAACGTCAGTACCCGATCTCCTCCGCGTCCGCAAAATGATGGACGCCCTGCCCGACGGCTTCTGGAAAGAAAAGAAAACGGCGGAACTGGACGAAATCATCGCCGGAGCCCTCGGCCTCTACCTCTTCGCCAAAACTGATGACCCCATCGCTACCGCCGGAGCGGAGATCGAAATCGAAATTGAAGCAACCAACCGCAGCGCGCAGTCGGTCAAACTCGTCGATTACTTCGTAGAAGGTGTCAGTATGACCCGCGCCACGGCGAACGCCGAACTGGAGAAAAACCGCCCCTTCAAAGAAGAAACCTCCATGACGATTCTGCCCGGCCTGGGCAGCAGCAGCCCGTACTGGTTGCAGGAAGCCTGGAAACTGGGCATGTATACGGTGAAAGATCAGAGCATCCGGGGCAAGGGCGAAAGCGATGACCCCCTGATCGTGAACTTCAACGTAGAGATTGGCGGCGTGCCTTTCACCTACCGCCGTCCCGTTCGCCACGCCTTCACCGACCGGGTGATGGGAGAGCAGGTACAGCCGCTGGAGATCATGCCGCCCGTTTTCGCCGAGTTGGACAAGAGCAGCTACCTGTTTACCGAAAGCAAGCCGACGCCCGTCCGCATCAAAGTAACCTCGGCTAAGGCCGACCTGAAGGGAACCGTTGAACTCTGCACCCCGAACAACTGGAAGGTAACTCCCGCAAAAACAGACATCGCCCTGACGCGCAAAGGCGAAGAGCAGTACTTCGAGTTCATGCTCACGCCGCCCGCAGGGCAGGCGCAGGGCATGATCGTTCCGCTGGTAAAACTCGACGGTGAAGAAGACGGTCACACCCGTAAACTGGTGAAAATCGACCATGACCACATCCCCGTCCAACTGGCTGACCTCGACGCAAGCGCACCGGTAGCCAAGCTAGACCTGAAGATCGCCGGTAAAAACATCGGCTACCTCCCCGGAGCCGGAGACGCCATCCCCGAAGCCCTGACCAACATCGGCTTCAGCGTAACCGAGCTGGACAAAGGCGACATCGCCATCGGAGACCTCGGCCGCTTCGATGCCATCGTGGTCGGCATCCGCGCCTACAACACCAATGCGGACATGGCCAACATCCAGCCCCGCTTCATGGACTACGTGAAGAAGGGCGGTACGCTGGTGATTCAGTACAACACCAGCCGGGGCCTCAAGATTCCGATGACGGAGCTCGGCCCGTACCCGCTTCAGCTCAGCCGCGACCGTACAACGGTCGAAGAAGCCGAAGTTCGCATCCTCGCGCCCAATCACCCCGTGCTCAACTACCCCAACAAAATCACCGGCAAAGACTTCGACGGCTGGGTGCAGGAGCGCGGCCTCTACTTCCCCAGCAGCTGGGACGAGCGCTACACGCCCATCCTGAGCAGCAACGACCCCGGCGAAGACCCGCACGACGGTGGTATGCTGGTCGCTGAATACGGCGAAGGGCACTACGTATACACCGGCTACAGCTTCTTCCGGGAACTGCCCGCTGGGGTGCCGGGGGCTTACCGGCTGTTTGCTAATCTGGTTGGGTTGGGGAATTGAGCTTACACGGATGAGCTTGAAGGGATACTGGCAGATTAGGACCGGGGCCGTTATTTGGGCGGCGGCGCGCAGGTGCAAGGGGCGGTTTATGAAGTTTGGGATTCACGAGTAAAGGCCGGAACTGCCAACGATTTTGTCTCGTAACCGGGAGGCTGTTTTCAGTGCCGTGCGAAATTTTACCTGTTTTTCAGTCAGTTACAAAGGTTGAAGTTGAAAAATAACTTGTAAAAGGCTTGGTTGGTAAGGGGAATGCGTATACCTTTGCAGCCGCTTAGGTGGAGACCTCCGGAAATGGAG
>CAYWMW010000459.1:0-2972 GCA_964458975.1 uncultured Lewinella sp.
ATCGCTTGCTTACTATGAGTATAACTATGCTTGTGCCGTCTCGAACTCCATCAGGACCACAATCACTCATTTTCACCAGAATAACTTATTATTCCGCAACCCCTAAGCTCAAAAACCTTCTCTGCACCTGCGGCCGCGCCCTAAAAAAACAGTACGTGGAACTTATTCCGCCTGGTCCCGCTGCAATAGCCGATAAGCAAAGAAAAGCACGCCAACCACCAGGAGGATGATTACCGCAAGAACGATGTAAGCCTTGGCATCGCCGTTGCCACCAAGAATTGGGGGGAATTTGAGGATCATATTTAACATTGGGCAAAGATAAGGAGGTTCGCTGACAGCTTAGTGTAACGAAACGGAACATCCCCGGCTTCTCTGCACAACTACGTACCTTCGCCGCCATGCGCTTACCTGAGCTCAAAGTCTGGCAATCCGGCACCCTGGTATTTTTGGTTGCGGGCTTACTCTTTTCCTTTTATTTTAAAGGCTTGATGTGGTCACCGAACCTGCGCGCACCTACCTTTGGTGGTGACGGGCTGACGATCCACTACAACCTCCAGTACCATGCCGTTTACGGCGAGGGTGTTTACCTTGAATCTCAGTACTACCCTCACCAGGAAAGTATTTTCATGACCGATGCGCAGGCCATGGCGGCCGTAATTATGGCGGGCTTACGGCCCGTATTTCCCGGTATTGGCAAGTACGCAACGGGGATCTCGAACGTGCTAATGTTCTGGAGTTCCCCCTTAGCGGTGCTGTTCTTATTCCTCATTTTCCGTAGGGTCGGGGTGCGCTGGCCACTGGCCCTGGTGTTTGGCTGCCTGATTGCGATGATGTCGCCGCAGATTCTGCGGCAGCTCGGCGGCCAGTACACCCTTGGTTTCACGTTTTTATTACCGATGGTTGCCTGGTACCAACTTGCTTACGACGCGGGGAAACGGTACTGGGTTAAAAGCCTGTTGATTGCGCTGGCGATTATCCTGATCGGGCTCAATAACCCCTACCTCTACGCCGTGGCCTCTGCCTTACTGATGGGCGCGGCGGGGGTTGGCGTGCTGATGAACGTTTTTGGTGGGGTTCGCCTGCCCTGGGCGCAACTCCTGCACTGGATCGGGGTCACCGTGGTAACAACCACCGTGATTGCCCTCACGCTTGCGGCCTTTGACTTTGTCGACGACCGGATCGAAGTCCCCTTCGGCTTCTTCCACAACGTAGCGGCCTGGGGCGGCATGCTGACGGATTCGGAGACCTTCACCTACGATTTCATCCGCCGTGTTCTGCCCAACCTCGACGTGCCCCGGCGGGAAAACCAGATGTACCTCGGCCTCATCCCCGTTTTATTTGCACTTTGTTTACCCGTGGTACTTCTTGTGCCGGGGGTTAGAAAAATTGTTCGGCTTGCGGACGCGCCTACCCTGCTCGTGCTGTTGATCGGGACCATCCCGGGCCTCCTGCTCGGGTTCGGCCTACCGTTTGTCTACTTCGAAGACTGGACCTACGAGCACCTCGGCAGTCTGCTTCAGTTTCGTGCGCCGGTTCGCTTCAGCTGGCCGCTGTTTTATGTTCTGGCTGTTGGTGCAGGCTTTGCCTTTAGCCAACTGTACGAACACTGGTTGGGGACGAAGAGAGCCTGGTTGCTGGCCCTGCCCCTCCTCCTTTGGGGCATCGATGCCCACCAGTTTCTCGCGGGGCATACCGACGGGAAGGACGGGTTTAATGCCTTCGCTCCCGAATTGATTCAGCAGAAGCGAACGCTTGCGGAAGAGCTGGGCATTGATACCACCAACTTCTCCTGCATCTACCTTTTGCCGACGGAGCAGGGTTGGTCCGACAAGGTCCACCAGGATGGCTCCTGGCGGAGCAACCACGATGGCTATAAGCTTTCGTTAGCGACCGGGCTGCCGTTGCTGAACGGTAAGTTGTCCCGGGTAGGCCTTAACCGGGTACTGCGGAGTTTACAGATTGTCAGCCATCCGCTCGTTCCGAAGCCTGCGCTGGAAGAGCTACCGGAGGGAAAAGACATTCTCCTCCTCGCCTCCAACCAAGATGAACTCGACCCTCACGAAGCAGAATTATTTGCCACCGGGGAGCCGCTTTTTTCTGACGAGAAAGTAGCCTTGCGGAGCGTGAGCCCGTCCGTACTAAAAGACCGTGCTTCCGCCGCCAGAGCCCTTGCGCTGAAAGACACCACCGCTTTTTCCCGCCAACCGGCCCGCCTCGCCTTTGAGGACAATACCGAACAAGCTTTCTTCGGAGACGGAAGCCGTAAACTTGCGCCGGGCTGGACGACTTTAACTCTGCCCGAGCGCCCAGACTCCCTTAAGGCGAAAGCGACGGAACTGAGCTTTTGGGTCTTTGCCGATAAGCGCCGTTTCGGTGGCCCTAAGTTCTACCTCCGCCAGCTGGACGCAGACGGCAAGCGCCTCTCCGAACAAAAGTTCTGGACCAACGAAACTTTCGATACCCAACGGGGCTGGCTCCGGGTTGCTTTCACCTTCACGCCCGCGCAGGAAACCGCCAGCCTGGAGCTTGCCGGGCAGTACGAGTTTCCTTACTTCATCGATGAGCTTTGGCTGCGGGAAGTGGGCCTTGATGTTGGCGTAGCTGATGATGAAGGGCGGAGGTTGATGTACAATAACTATCTGTTGGATTAGTGAGCTTTGGGTGGCTTGTGAATAACAATGGTCCGCTACGATTTTAGGCGGCTCGGGCACCAAAGGAACGCGAACAAAATAAAACACGATTTCTGACCGACTTATTTTGCCCCTGCCGCCGCCAAAAATCATTTCCGTAACGGGGGCTATGCAAAGGATTTTTGACAACGGCAGGAACAAAAACGCCAGGTCAGAAAATCGTGTTTTATTCTATTCGCGTTCCAAAGACTTTAAGCTCTGCAATTACTGCTTGCATTTTGGGCGTATGTGGGTTTATACTACACTTGCCAAATTACTGGTAGGCCACGTTGAGCGCATGCA
>CAYWMW010000460.1:0-2950 GCA_964458975.1 uncultured Lewinella sp.
CCTAAAAATCAACCGCCACCCCAAACCCAGGCAGCCCACTACCATCATCCTCCGGAATAATTATGAGGCTCGTTGGCGTAACCAACTCTCCGGCCTCATTCCGATCCAGCCCGTAGCTCGGTGGTGCAGGAGCAACGGCCCCCAGCACGTTCTGGTACTCCAGGAAGACGTTCAGGCTGAGTGCCTTGAAGTTCCACTTCTTATCGATGCGGATATCCAGCTGGGTGAAGGAATCCAGGCGGTTACTGCCCAGTTCGTCAAAGTCTAGGACGAAAACGGGGTAGGTACTCAGGGTCGCCTCCTCGTCCACCGGCGCGAAGGGCGATTGGCCTACGTAGCGGAAGCGGCCGCTGAACTCCCAGTTACGACCGGCTTTGTAGCCGCCGGTAACGGACAGCAGGTTACGGCTGTCCCAAACGCTGGGGCGGAATTCACCGTCCAGCCCGGTAAATTCACTGCTGTACAGCGTGTAGGCCGCGATCAGGTAGAAGTTATTGTAGAGCTTTTGCTGGTAGGTAAGCTCCATGCCCATCGTACGGCCCTCGCCGTCGGTAACGATCTCTTCGTTACCAAGCACGGAAAAGTCCGCGCCCTTATTCGCCAGGGAAACACCGTCGGCAACGCTGATCGGGTAGTCGGTATAGCGTTTGTAGAAGCCTTCGAGGCTGAGCTTCCCGAACCCACCGATGCGGCGCTCCAGGCCGAGGCCACCGTGCAGGCTTTTGGTGTAGTCTCCGTTTTGGTTGGCGAATGCACCGGTTTCGTCCTGAAAACCCAGCACGGTGTACGGCAGGATCTTGGCGTAACGGCCCACCGTAGCGTTCAGCCGCCAGCCGCCGTCGGGGGTGAGTTTGTAGCCGAGCGCGCCACGGGGGCTAACGGTTTCGGCAAACTGATTGATCGCTCCACCGTTGGTGAAAGTGTTGCCGTCTACCCGCAGACCAAGGGAAACGTCCAACCGTCCGTTGAGTACAGTCGTGTTGGCCTGGCTGAACAAACCGATACGAAAAAAGTCCAGCTCCGAAGAAAACTGCTGATCCCGCAAAAAGTCCTCCGTAGTGTTTTCGTAGAGCGCCCGGATCAGGTTCCCTCCGCTGCTTACGGACCACTCACCGATGAAGCGGGTATATTCGTAGCGGAGTTTTTGCTCCGTTTCCCGGCTGGAGGTGGCGGCCAGTAGCCCGGTTTGCGCCTCATTGTCCTCGAAGCGGCTGAAGCTGTTGTCCAGAATGTTCACGCTGGCGGTGGTGAGCATCAGGCCCTTGCCACTTTTCAGGCGGCGCTTCCAGCCGAGACCGGAGGTGGTGGACCATTGCTTGATGATCGGAACCTGTTCAAGCTGCGCGATGCGCTCGGGCTCAAACTCCTCGTCGGCCTCCACGGTGAAATCGTCGATGCTGCCGATGCCGGTTAGGTAGACGGAGTTGTAGTCGTCGATTTTGTGGTTGATTTTGTACTGGTAGTCCCAGTAATCGGGCCGGATCGGCAGGCCGATGGCGGCAAACAGGAACTGCAAGTAACTGCGCCGGACGGAGAGGAGGTAGCTGGTGTTCGATTCCGTTTTATCGCCCTTCAGCAGCGGCCCCTCGGTGGTCAGGGCGGCTTCGCTGGCGCTGATCCGAAGGTTGGTCTGGCGTTCGCGGGGGTTACCGACGCGCTGCTCAAATTGTAGTACGCCGCTCAGCGGATTGTCGTAGCGGGCGTTGAAGGCCGAGCTGGAGAGTTCTACACCGGCGATGAAGTCTACGTTCAAAAGTCCTACCGGTCCGCCCGCACTACCCTGGGTGCTGAAGTGGTTGATGTTCGGGATCTCGATCCCGTCCAGGTAATATACGTTTTCGTTTGGCGCACCGCCCCGGATGATGACGTCGTTACGGAAGCCCGCCACGGAGCCCTGAATACCGGGCAGACTCTGGACCACCTTCGCGATGTCGTTGTTGCCGCCGGGGTAGGTCTTGATCTCTTCGGGCGAAAGCCGCTGAATGGAGAGTGGCGTGCTGCGGCTGGCCTGAAAAGGGTTGGCCCGTACCACCACGGTTTCCAGTTCAGTCTGGCTTTCCTGCAGGGTGAAATTGACGGCGTCGTTGCCCTTGGAAGTCACGATCACGTTGCTGCGCGTGGCGGATTCGTAGCCGAGGTAACTGGCCGTGATGTTGTAGCTGCCGGGCGTTATGCCACTTAGTTCGTAGTTGCCATCAATATCGGTTACGGTGCCGGTTTGCTCTTCTCCGAGCTGAATGGTGACGCCAATCAGGGGTTCTTCGGTTTGCTGGTCAATCACTTTGCCGAAGAGGCTTACGGTGTTTTGGGCGCTGACGCAGGTGCAGAGGAGGGTTAAGAAGAGCAGGGTAAGAAGTGTTCGCATATCTCGTTAAATAAAAGTAATTATTATTTGTTCCAGGAAAATACGAACTCCGTTAGCATTGATCAGGTGTATGCCCCAAAATCAGACCGTTCGCAGAATTTTCTCCATCTTTCTCCCCCGCGCAAGCTCTTCGACCAGCTTATCCAGGTACCTGCATTTTTTGGTTAGTTCGTTGTCGATCTCCTCGATGCGGTAGCCACAGATAACGCCCTTAATCAAGTGAGCGTTGGGGTGGATTGTGGCTCCCGCAAAGAAGTCCTCGAAGGTTGCCGTTGGCGATTCAATGAATTTCGTCAGGGCTTCTTCGTCGTAGCCCGTCAACCAGGTCATAACTTCGTGGAGTTCGGCCACTGTTCGTCCTTTTTTCTCCACTTTAGTCACGTAGTGGGGGTAGACGCCGAAGAACTTCATCGTCCGGATGCGTTCATTGTGTTTCTCGGTGGTGGCCATGTTGGAGATTGATTATTGGTGGTTTAGGGGTTGCGGAACAATAAGTTATCCGTTTAAAAAATGGCGCTCGCGGCCCTGATGGAGTTCGAGCCGTCACAACCGTAGCTATGGCTATGCTTGCGTCGTCTCGAACTC
>CAYWMW010000461.1:0-2945 GCA_964458975.1 uncultured Lewinella sp.
GGCTGTGACAGCACGGTGACGGTGAATCTGAGCTTTTATCCGCAATCCGTTGGCGTTTTGGACACTACAATATGTGCTGGGGAAACCTTCCGCTTTGCCGGGCTGGAGTTTACGACACCGGTGACGGACGAAGCGATTACGCTCCCCGGAGCAGGAGCTTTTGGCTGCGATAGCCTTCTCTCACTGACCCTTAACGTAATCGAACCGGCGGAAGTCGTTTTAGCTGGAGACGGGATAATCTGCGCTAACGGAGAACTGGCCTTTACCGTTGAAAACACAAGTAATTTACCGGTAACGATCACCCTGAGTACCGATCCGTTGAACCCCGAGGTACTGGCCCCGAACAGCGTGACGCCCTTTCAGCGGTTGGCCTCCGTCGGAACGGAAGTCCGTATCGTGCTGGCGGAAAACGAAACGCGGTGTTCGCCTACGATTACCGGTGGTTTTACGGTCACTGAATCGAACCTGAGCGTGGGTATTGACGTGATGAGCGGAGACGGCATCTTCGGGGTGAGCTGTTCGGGGGGAGATGATGGCGCATTGCTAGCCGTTGCCTCCGGGGGGCAGGCACCCTACCGTTTTCAGTGGAGTACGGGCGGCACCGAAGCGGGCCTGAACGAGCTAACTGCTGGCCGTTACAGCGTGGTGGTGACGGGAGAAAGCGGTTGCACGGCCGAGGCCCTTATGGTCCTCAACGAACCCGATGCAATGGTGGCCGCACTCGCCGAAGTACCCGCTACCTGTCGGGATACCCTGCCGCGTTTGCTCGTCCGTGACGTAGCGGGTGGGGTAGAGCCATACCTGTACCGGACCGATGCTGACGCTCCGTTTGTGCCGTTCGCTTCCTTGCCCGATACCCTGACCATGGGCGTCGGCCGTAATGCTTTTGCGCTGGAAGATGCCAATGGTTGCCGCCTGGAACAAGTGTTTGACCTGGCCGGCCCGCCAGCCCAAGACTTGGTGATCTCGCCCACACGGGCGGTGGTTACCCAGGGTGATAGCATTGAGCTGCGCCTGCTGACGAACCTCAACGTTGACGGCTTCCGGGTCATCCCCGGCCCGGAAACAGAAGTGACTGGCCAAAGCATGTTCGTTGGCCCAATGGAATCAACGACCTACACCTTCAGCATTGCGGACGATAATGGCTGTACCGCAACGGCCGAAGCGCAGGTTATTATTGACGATTTTATCCCAATTTATGCCCCGACGGCCTTCTCTCCAAACGGAGATGGGAACAACGATGTGTTCCGTATTTACGCCAAGCCGGTCGTGCTTTCTTTCAGCAACTTTGTTGTCTTTAATCGCTGGGGGGAGACGGTTTTTGAGCAAAAGGAAGCCGTGGACGAACAAGCGGATAACTGGGGCTGGGATGGCCGCAATGCATCCGGGGAGGTGTACCAACCCGCCGTTTTCGTTTACAGTATAGACGTGAACCTGCAGGACGGGCGGGTGATTACCCTTAAGGGGGATTTTGTCCTGATGCGCTAGTTTTGGAGCGTTTAGCAGAAAGCATCTGGCATTTAGACCGTCAGCCATGACAACCTAAAAGCTTTAAGCTAAACGCTGAAGATTTACCGCAACACCATCACACTACCAGAAACCACCAGCTCTTCCCCCTCACAGCGATAAACAACGCGCCAAACGGCGGGGCCGGGGAGTACGCGGTCTCCCTTAAAGGTGCCGTCCCATTTCTCGAAGGCGTCGGTCGTCTGAAACATTTGTGCGCCGTAACGGTCGTAGATCTCGAAGCTGAGGAGTTCGGGAATCGCGAAGGGGTTAGAGATGCCGAAGGTTTCGTTGGCGGTGGGCCCGACGCCGTTGGGCGTGAAGGCTTTGGGGAGGAAAATCTGAGCACAGTCGAGTGTGCTGGGGTCAATGACCTGAAAAGCGATACTGTCCACGGAAATACAGTTGCTCTCCGCGTCGGTGATGCGGACGGTGTACACCTGGCGGCCAGGGCTGGAGGGGGTGATGACGGGGTCTTCGTCAGAGGGGGCGTCTACGTCGGCAGCGGGCGTCCATTCATAGGTGATGCCGCAGTTGCTGTTCAGGTCGATCTCCGCTGATTCGCCGAGAAAAAGCCGGGTATTGTCGTTAAGGATGCGATCGGGGCCGAGGTAAAGCTCGCGGATCGCGGAAAGCCGCAGTGCGATCCGGTAAATGCGGAGTTCATCGATGAGGCCATCGAACGGGATTTCGCCGTTGATGCGGCACTCGGTGGAGCCGATGAGCAGCTCCCCGTCGTTACTGATGTCTACCCGGCTGGAGGTGGCTGCTTCGCCAACTTCCTCCGCGTTGATGTAGAGCCGCACGCGGTTGCCTTCTCTCAGTAAAACGACGTGCTGCCAGCAATCCCCGTTGCGGATGGGGTAGTCAATCCGGGCCTGCTGGTTGTTCTGGCGCAGGAGCACGGAGATGGTCCGGTTGCCGGGCAGGTAGCGGATGGAGAAGAACTGCTGGTTGTTGCAGTTGGTGTCCCGTTTGGAGACGAGGTACTGGGTGCCGTTAAAACCTACGGGCTTGAAGTAAAAGCTGAGGGTGAAGTCTTCCGAGTCGAACTCCCGATTAACGTTGTTGGAGTTGCCGCCGGGGATCCGCACAAAGTCGTTACCGCCATTGAGGGCCATCGCCTGGCCGAATACCCCGCAGCCAAATTCCGGTACCCCGCTGGCGATGCCGCCGTTGGCACTGTCTCCGGTGGCATCGGCGAAGTTGCCATCTAATGGGTAGTAAGCGATGAGGTTAGGGTCGATATCGGTGCCTTGTCCGAATATTGCACCTGCGTTCGCGCCAAAAAAGAGGGTAAGTAGAAGGAAAGTTACTCGCATAGTCCGGGATTAGAAGGCGCAAAGGTAGGAATTCGTACGCCCGGAATTAGGAACGACACCAAAAGAGAATCATTGTCGTAAAGCTACCAATCTACTTTCTATAATATCCATCAATCT
>CAYWMW010000462.1:0-2911 GCA_964458975.1 uncultured Lewinella sp.
GATATGAAGAGCAGCGCCACGAGACCAAGCTGTAAATCGGACAGTTATTGATTTGACGTTCCTAAAGAAAGCCTCGCGCTCGGAGAGCACTTCGTAACCTCGCAGCCGGAGGCTGCGCTGACCAGGCAGGCCCTGAAACCTTTCATTGCACCTGCGGCCGCGCCCAAAACACCTTAAGAAACCCGCAAAGGAATCCGTCGAATCCGCTCTTTGGTCAGCCGGTAAACAGCGTTCGCAATCGCCGCCCCAATCGGCCCCAGCGGTGGCTCTCCGACCCCGCCGGGATAGTCGTTGTTCTCTAGTAAAACGACGTCAATTTCCTTCGGCGCGTCCTTCATCAGGGCCATCTCGTAGGCACCGTAGATGACGGGGTAGAGGGCGTTGTTCTTCACGTTCATCTTCTCGAACATCACGGCGCTCATGCCCATGATGATGCTGCCCTCACACTGGGCGCGGACCTGGTCGGGGTTGATGACCATGCCGGGGTCCATCACGCAGGTGACCTTGTGGACCTTGATCTCACCGTCGACGATGGATACTTCGGCCACGTGCGCGCAGGGCGTGTTCACATCGGTGCTGCACGCGAAGCCCAGCGCGCGGCCGTCCACGGCTTCGTTGCGGTAGTTCGCTTCTTCTGCGGCGCGGGCGATCACCTTGGCCAGGCGTACGTCGGCCTTAGACTCGGTCAGGTGATCGAGGCGGAAAGAGATCGGATCTTTACCTGCTTGCTCCGCCAGTTCGTCCATGAAACTCTCGATGGCGAAGGTGTTGGCCAGCAGGCCGAGGCTACGCCACCAGCTGGTGGCGAAAGGCAGCTTCACGCGCCAGCTTACGGCCCGGTAATTCGGGATGCCGTGGTACTGGATCATGCCGCCGCGCCACGCGCCGAGGTCCGCCCCGATGATCTTCTGCAGGATGCCCGGAAGGAGGGGCGAGCCGTACATCACGTCGCCACTGGAAATGTCGTGGCTGATGGCGTCGATCTTGCCGTCGGCAGTCAGTTTGGCCTTTAGCACGTTGTGGGTGGGCGGGCGGAAGGTGTCGTTCTGGAACTCTTCTTTGCGGGTGAAAAAGCATTTCACCGGCTTGCCGACGGCTTTGCTCATCACGGCTGCCTGCACCGCGTTGGGCGTGTGCAACCGCCGGCCAAAACCACCGCCGAGGAAGGTGGGCTGGATGATCACTTCTTCCTTGTCAATTCCCAGTCGTTTGCCTACTTCTTTGCGGGTTATTTCAGCTACCTGGGTAGACATTTTGATGATGACTTTATCGTCTTCCACGAAAGCCAGACAGCCGTTGGGCTCAAGTTGCGCGTGGGCACCGATGGGGCTGAAGTACTCGGAACGGATCACGCCCGCCTCTCCGTCTTTCAGCATCTTTTTGGCGCTCCCTTCCTTCTGGATTTCGATGGGCTTGCCCTGGCCGACCATGATGGCGGCTTCCACGTCGAAATCGTCCCATTTGCGGTTTTGTTTCCAGGTCACCTTCAGTTTTTGCTTGGCGTTTTCGGCGTTCACGTAGGAATCGGCCACTACGCCGACGAAATCGTCTTCGACGATCACTTTCACGACGCCGGGCATTCCCTCGGCGGCCGAGGTGTCTACGTCGGTAAACGCGGAATCCAGCCCGTCGGGCCGGACGACGGAGCCGTACAGCATCCCCGGCATTTCTGCGTCCATGCCGTAGATCGGGGCGCCGGTCACCTTGTCCATCAGGTCTACACGGGGCGTTGGTTTGCCGATGTATTTGTAGGTTTTTGGGTCTTTTAGTTCGGGCGGGTCGGGGATGTCCCATTCCGTTTGCGCTGCCGCGACTTCACCGTAGGTAATCGATTTTCCACCGCCGGAAATAACGCCGTTCAGTGCCGATAAATTGGAGGCTGCAACGCCTAACTGTTGCGCCGCGGCATTGACCAACATCACCCGCATGGTAGCGGCGAGTACCCGCAGTGGTTGCCAGAGGCTGTTGATGCTCGTACTGCCGCCAGTAGCGAATGCGTCTACGTTGCCGGAGCCCGTGGAAGCGTGGACAACCTTGATCTGTTCGATGCCAACCTCCAGCTCGTCCGCCGCAATCTGGGCCAGGCCGGTGAAGACACCCTGGCCCATCTCCATCTTCGGGCTGTGGAAAATGATCTGGTTTTCGGGCGTGACCTCGAACCAGATGGTCGGGTCGTCCTTAGGGCCGATGTAGGGTGATTCTGCGGTGTTGACCTGCTGCGCGATCTTGCGTCGGATGGGCAGACAGTAAACGGTACCGAAAAGCAGACCGGTGCCGATGCCTGCTCTGATGAGGAATTTTCTTCTTGAAGCCATAGTAAGGGAGTAAAGGAGTAAGGGAGAAAAGGAGGCGCGGACGCAGGATGCAAAGAAGGTTAAAGGGCATCGGATTGAACGTAAGAACGATACGATGTACCCTTTCCTCCCTTATTCCTTTTTCCCTTTACTAAGTTCTGCGGCGCGGTGAATCGCCTTGCGCATCCGGTAGTACGTCCCGCAGCGGCATACGTTGACGATGTTGCCGTCGATGTCCTCATCCGTTGGGTTGGGGATTTCGTTCAGCATCGCCGCGGTGGCCATCATGAAGCCCGGCTGGCAGTAGCCGCACTGCGGCACGATCTCTTCCTTCCAGGCCTGCTGCACGGGGTGGAGGTTGCCTTCGGTACCTAGCCCTTCGATGGTGGTTACCTCCTTGCCCTCAACGAACTTCACGGCGTAGGAGCAGGAGCGGACGGCCTTGCCGTCTACGTGGAGGGTGCAGGCTCCGCAGGCCGCTTTGCCGCAGCCGAATTTGGTGCCCTTCAGGCCCAGATCGTCACGGATGGCCCAGAGGAGGGGAGAGTTGGGATCGGCGGAGGTGGTGGCTTTTTTGCCGTTTAGTTGGAAGGTGGTTGGCATGGTTTGTTTTTTTT
>CAYWMW010000463.1:0-2892 GCA_964458975.1 uncultured Lewinella sp.
GGAAACACCTCATAAAACGGATGTAACAACCGCGACCACTCCGAGTATTCCGCACTCTTGCGGAAGCCTTCCGTATGGTCCGCCTTGCGCTCCCATTCAATCAGGAGCAAGAACTCACCCAGCGCCTCCACCTTCGGCAAAAGGCGGCAAGACCGACACCCTAACTGACATTGCACCAGCGGCCGCGCCTCCTCAAAAGCTTCGAGGTAAGCCGCAACGTTAGCGGGTAAAACGGTGATGTGGACGTGTTCGAGAACCATGTAAAATATAGTTTGCACTGTACTAGCACTTTACGAAAAGCTTACGGCATATAGGCCAATCATTTTTTTGGCGTGCAGTTTAGCGAAGGCGGAGCCGCAGCGGTCAATAGCTCCCCTCTCCACCGGAGAGGGGCTGGGGGTGAGGTTACGCAGGTGCCAACGCCGCTTCAAAAGCCCCAATCAACTCATCACACTGCGCTCGGGTGACGTTGAGCGGCGGCAACAACCGGATGGTATTCGGGTCTTTGCTCGATCCGGTAAACACGCCGTGCTCAAACAATAACCGTTTGCGCAGCGGAGCAATCGGCTCCGTCATTTCCAGTCCGATCATGAGCCCATAACCCCGCACCTCGGTGAAAAGACCGGTAGCCGCCATGCGCTCCATCAGGTACGCGCCCTGCTCGGTCGCGTTGCGGAGGAGGTCTTCGCTTTTGAGCACATCCAGCACCGCAATGCCCGCCGCGCAGGCCAGGTGGCTGCCGCCGTAGGTAGTGCCCAGCATCCCTTTCCACGGCTTGATGGACGGATGAACGAGGATGCCGCCGAGCGGAAAACCGTTGCCCATCCCCTTCGCCATGCAGATGATGTCGGGCTGTACGTTGGAGTGCTGGAAGGCAAAGAACTCCCCCGTCCGCCCGTAGCCGGATTGGACCTCGTCCAGGATCAGGACCGCGCCGTTGGCGTGGCACAGCTCGGGCAGGGCTTCCAGAAATTCAGGGTCGGGCACGTAAATGCCGTGTACCCCCTGCACGCCTTCAATGATGAGCGCGGCAACGTCGCCCTTCTCCAGTTCTCGCTTTGCCGCAGCGAGGTCGTTGAGCGGCAGGAAGGTGATGGGGTAGTTGCGGTTGATCGGGGCCTTGATCTTCTCGTTGTCCGTCGCGTTGACGGCGGCGGAAGTGCGGCCGTGGAAAGCCCCCTCGAAAGCCAGGATACGGCTCCGGTCGGTATGGAAACTAGCGAGCTTCAGGGCGTTCTCGTTGGCCTCCGCTCCGCTACTGACGAGGAACAACTCGTAGTTGTCCAGGCCAGAAAGTGCGCCGAGTTTATCGGCCATTTCCTGCTGCAGCGGGTTCACGACGCTGTTGCTGTAAAAACCGATTTTACCGAGCTGGTCGGAGATCGACTTTACGTAGTGCGGGTGCGAATGCCCGATGGACATCACCGCGTGGCCACCGTAAAAGTCGAGAATTTTACGATTGTTTTCATCGTAAACATACGCCCCTTCGCCGCGCACGGGCTGGAGGTCGTAGAGGGAGTAAACGTCGAATAATTTCATGGTTGGTCTTTTTGAGTTAGTAGAGTTTTGAGTCGGGAATACAGAGTCGGGAGTCGGGAGTTTGGAGTCGCTACCGCAAGTATCCTTCGTTGCGCTACGCTTACTCACCTAAGGCGAACGAGCGAAGCGACGTGAGTGGAAATGGCGGTAGCTACTCCAGACTCCCGACTCCCGACTCCTTACTCCCGACTCAAAACATCCCCGCCTTAAGCCCCAGCCCCGCGCTTTCGTCAAAGCCCAGCGCCAGGTTCATATTCTGCACCGCCTGCCCCGAAGCCCCCTTCAGCAAGTTGTCGATCATGGAAATAACGAGGGCCTTATCTCCGTGTTTCTCAACGAAGACGATGCCTTTGTTGGTGTTCACGACCTGCTTCAGGTCCGGGTTGCGGTCCGTGACGTGGGTGAAAGCCGCCTTGGCGTAGAAGTTACGGAACAGGTCTTTGAGCTGGCTTTCAGATTCATCCGTCTGCACGTAGGTAGTCACGAAGATGCCGCGGGCAAAAGGCCCGCGCAGCGGCAGGAAGTTGAGCCCGCTGGCATCCTTCCGGCCAAGGAGCTTCACGTTCCGACCAATCTCATTCAGGTGCTGGTGGCTGAAAGCTTTGTAGACCGATACATTGCTGTTGCGCCAGCTGAAGTGGGTCGTCGGCATGGGGGATTGGCCCGCTCCGGTGGAGCCGGTCATACCGTTGATGTGGACCTCGCCGTCGGCTAATCCGGCTTTTACCAATGGTAATAGTCCGAGCTGAATGGCGGTGGCGAAGCAGCCGGGGTTCGCAACGCGCTTTGCATCCCGCGTTTGCGCCGCATTGATCTCCGGCAGGCCGTAGACCCAGTCGTCGTTCATGCGGTAGTCGGTGCTGAGGTCTACCACCAGGGTATCCGCCGAGGGTTGGTTCGCCTCCATCCAGGTCTGCGAGCGGCCGTGGCCCATACAGAGGAAGAGGACGTCGGCTTCGCCCGCTTCTGCGGAGAAGACAAGCTCCGTCTCACCGAGCAAATCGGTATGGGTGTGGTAGAGCGGCTTGCCCGCCTGGCTCTGGCTCTGGACGAAAGCGATCTCCACCTCCGGGTGGTGGACGAGGATGCGGAGTAGTTCGCCGGCCGTGTAGCCGCCTCCGCCGATTATGCCTATTGTTGGTTTCATGTTACAGAAAGGGGATAAGGGGGTAAGGAGAAAAGGAAGAAAGGGGGAAGGGAGAAAAGGAAGAAAGGGGGAAGGGGAGAAAAGGAAGAAAGGTGGAAGGGGAGAAAAGGGGGAAGGGAGAAAAGGGCTGCCGCAAGTACCGTTTGCTGCACTACGCTTGCTCACCTTTGGCGAACAAGCGAAGCGCCTCCAGAGTCGGGAGTTTG
>CAYWMW010000464.1:0-2884 GCA_964458975.1 uncultured Lewinella sp.
CGCGATGGATGGATTTCGCCAAACGCGATGGGTGGATTTCGCCTTAGCGATGGGCTGATCTCGCCTTCGGCTCGATCAACCCATCGCTAAGAGACGTACCCTTTCAGGGCACTTAGATAAACGCGATGTGTTCTTTGTGCTCTTTGTGTTCTCTGTGTTCTTTGTGACCTTTGTGTTCTCTGTGCCTCATACCTTCCCCCCTCAAAAACAAGCCATGCTCCCCGCCCCCAACACCTTCCTAACCCAAATTTTCACCTCCCTGGAGCCAACGCCCGGCGTGCTGGATCACCTCCAGCTAGATCACTTCTGCTACCGGGTAGACACCGTAGCGCGCTACGAAGAGCTTAAAGCCCATCTGCTTGAAAAGAACGAACTCCTCGTAGAATCTCCCATCAACGGCCGCCGCATCGCCACCTTTCGGATGGCGGAGCCGTTTCGTTTTCGGGAACGTGAAATCCAGCTGCTGGAACTCCCCGAGCCCAAACCCGGCAGCACCTACCCCGAAGGCTGGGAGCACGTTGAGTTTGTTACCGACCGCCCGCTGGAGGCTTTTGCGGAATGGATGACCGAGTACCTCGGCGTTGCCAGCGAAGACATTGATCGCTCCGGCCTCAGCAAAGCGTTTAACGCAGACCTGCGGCTACGCTTAGCGGGCGGGCTCAGTGTGAAGTTCCATGAACTGCCGTTGGATGAGGTGATTCGGGTGGAGTTGGCGGGGGAAGGTTAGTTATAGTTTGTAGCGGCCGCCGATGCCAATGTGGGGAGCGGATTCAAAATTAAGACCGATGCTAAGCCTGGCCGAAAGATCGTACTGAAAACCTAGTCGTATCTGGCCAAACCTGCTGCTCAAATCAAAACCAGAGACACTGGTGACTTCATTCAAAACCTCTACTCTCCCACTATTTTTCTCGAACAGGTAGTGCAAAAACTGAGTTCTCGAATAGACAGGGGTAGAGAACATGAACCCTAAGTAAGGCCGAAAACGACGTCGACGCAAAAAAGTATAGTCGACAAACGCAAGCGCGTTGAACTCCCGTCTCGTAAAGTCCCGGAAAGTAGCCCATTCTCCTGCTGCCAGCTCCTGCTTAAAGAAATCTCTGGCTTCCTGAAATCGGCCCGTAGCCCCTCCGTTCCAAGTCAGCCCCAAACCTAAGCGCAGACCGTTGTTAAACTGGCGGGCACCTTCCATATTGATGGTATTGAACCTTAAGCGACGGCTGAGAGCATCAAAGTCTGGAATTTCACCACGGTACAATGCCACATCTCTACCCTCAAATTCAAAACTCCTAGGTATATCGCCATTGTCAGTTTCCGTATAATATTGAGCTAACAATACAGGCCTTGTCCTCATAGGCATCAGGCCAAACCCAATTTCCCAGCGCTTAAGCGGATCTCTTTCCCTCCGCCCTATCTTTACGGGAGCTACCGTTGAATTGGTCGCTGAACGTACCAAAGTCTGCCGCAAGGCACCAACGTTTACCGACCCTACGTAAGCAGGTTCAAACCTTGGCATCCTGGAAATAGCCCGTGTACCTTCTTCCCGAACGTACACCTTTTTAATGGCCTGCACGCTGGCAATATCCACGGGGAGATACCCGGCACTGCTTTCTCCCTCCTGAGTTTTTGCCACTGGCGGGGCTTGTTCTGGGACATCCAAAACGTCAGTTTCCGAAGGTACCGGTGCCTGATTTACTTCAAGCATAGCAACAGGCTTCGGTAATTCTTCAGCAACACTTACCGCTTTTTCTGCCTCTTTTTTGGGCGCGGCCGCAGGTGCAAAGGACGTTGAAGGAGCTGGGCCTTGAGCGCTTGGCTTGGTTTGCCTGGCATCGACAGTTTCTACGCCAGCCACCACCACCTCCGCCGCCGGAGAAGTCGGGCATTCGGAGCCAAAGAAATACGCCCCTGCCGGAACACCAACGCCCAGCCCCAAACAAAGCCCCAGCGCGAGCCACCAGTACGGGAGAGCTCGTTTACTTCCGGGTTCCACCGTCAGTTCTCCGTTCTGTATCCGCTCCCACTGCCCCGGTGGCGGGGTGGCCGGAGGTACGTTGGCTTGTTGGTCTCGAAAAATTTTATCTAAAGAATCAGACATGGCTGATGAGGTTTTTATAGTTGAAAATATGGGCCGGCCAGTTTGCGCAAAGACTTCCTCGCTTTGGCCAGGTTGGACTTCGACGTCCCAACCGAAATACCCAGTCGTTTAGCGATCTCCGGGTGGGAGTACTCCTCCATCACGAAAAGGCTGAACACCATCCGGTAGCGCGGCGGTAGTTGCTGCAAAAACCGGTGTACGTCCTGAGCTTCCATCTCCTCTGGTGCGGCGTTATCCGCTTGCTTCCGCAGGGAATGGGTAAACCGCTCCGTCAGCCGCTGCCGGGCGCTCCGCGCCCGGTAGTGGTCAATGCCGGTATTGACGATCACCCTCCGGAGAAATTTCTCGAAATCTCCGCTAAAAGCCCCCTTTTCCAGGTGACGGAAAAGCTTGATGAAGGCATCCTGTACGATGTCTTCGGCGCCAGATTCGTCATCGGCGTAATTCAGGGCAACGTGGCGCGCAAAAGGATAGTACTGATGGTATAACTGTGCCTGGGCCGCAGCCTCCCGGCGGTAGCATTCGTGCAGTAGTTTCACCACGTCAGCTTTGTTAATGGATAGGTTAATACTCATAGACATAACTGGGTCTTTGTCCGTTTCACCAGAGCGCAACGAACGCCCTTTGCCCGACTGACGGTTGATGCCCCGCAAAGGGTTGCCTTTGGTGAATTTATTTCTTTACTAGCCGCCTACCTAGCACCGCTTCGCGGTGCCGTTTTCACTACGGGAGACATTAGGGGTTGCGGAACAATAAGTTATCCGTTTAAAAAATGGCGCTCGCGGCCCT
>CAYWMW010000465.1:0-2870 GCA_964458975.1 uncultured Lewinella sp.
CAAAATCCGCCAAATCATCCCCAAAATCAACGGTCTCCTCTTTCTCAGCGAGGTCCGCAGGCCCAGCCCCGGGCGAAGGCGGCAGGCAAAGCATGGCCAAATCGAGATGCGACCCCATAAAAACATTCCGGTCCACATTACCGTGGATGCCGGGCAGCCGGCCCCGGTCGGTGTACTGCCAAAAGGTGTACGGGCGGCCGCAGACGGTGACGGGCTCGTCCACGTCGTAGCGGGCGAGCCAGAGGGGGTAGTCGTCAAACTGGCCAGCGAGGAAGCGGTTGTAGAAGTTTTGGCCGGTGTAGAGGATGGGTTTTACACCGTAGTGTATTTCCATCATTTCTGCGAGGCGGGTCACGCGGGTTACTAGTTGTTTGGCGGAGAGCTTGCCCCGGTTTTCTACATCGATGACGGGGGGGAGGTCTCCGGGCACCAGCTGAACGGCGGCGAAGAAGTTGCGGGCCTGCTGCTCTGCCTTTACTTCGGGGCGGAAGAAATGGTAAGCTCCCCGGCGCATTCCGGTCTTGCCCGCCAGCGTCCAGTTTACGAAGAAGGCCTTGTCTTTTAGTTCTTTCCCTTCGGTGGCTTTGATGAAGGCGAAGTCATGACCATCGGCGGCCAGCTCATCCCATTCGATTGCTCCCTGGTAGTGGCTTACGTCGATACCGGAAACTTCGTAGCGGTCGGCGACGGCAGAGCCGTCGGGCACGCAGGAAGTCAGTGCCAACAACGGCAGCAGCAGACAAAGCAGGTATTTGGGGAGATTACGTTTGATGTTCGAGAGATACTATTGCGGGGGCAAGATAGGGGTTTTGGGGATAAGGATTTGTCGTTTAACGGTTGTTTAGGGTTTATGCCCCCGGACTTCACTTGATGCTATCGCATCTCGCTGCGTCCGGGGTTACTATGGTTGAATCCCTACGGGATTGGTCGGTCCCCAAGTATACGGGTCAAGACGTAGACTGTCTAATCTGACGGTCCTAACCCGTAACGGGTTTTTACCGTTAAAACGCAGAGCGTTTTCTTCGGAATAGCCCCTCTCCGCTGAGCCTGGGGCGAAGCGTGTTGGAGAGGGGTTGGGGAGAGGTGGCTACGGGAGGTCATCGTCAGGTTTAACAGCCTAGGTCAAGACGTAGCCAAAAACTTACATTGCATCCTGCGGCCGCGCCCCTTTACCTCCTTCACCTTTTACCTCTTGTTCCCCTTCTCCTTTTACCCCTTCTCCTCTACTCCCTTAAAAAAGCGTCCCCTGCTCCCCGAAGCTGAGCGGATTTTCCAGCGCCAGCAGGCGACGTTTAAAGTCGAGCCCGTAGAAGTAGCCCTGGAGATCGCCCGTTTTGGCGATCACGCGGTGGCAGGGCACGATGATGGCGATGGGGTTGCGGCGGTTGGCCTGGCCGACGGCCTGCATGCCCTTCGGCGCGCCCACTTTATCGGCGATGTGCTGGTAGCTGCACGTGCGGCCGTACCCGATCTGGGTAAGTTCGTGCCAGACGGCTTTGTGAAAATCCGTTGCATCCCCCCAGTCAAATTCAAGTTCAAACTCCCGCAGCGCGCCAGCGAAGTAGGCCAGCAGCTGCTCCGCAGCCGCCTTAATATGCGGGTTGGTCGGGTACGGAAGGTTCTTCGGCGGCGTAGTATCCGTGAGGCGGACCTCCGTCAGTCCCCGGTCCGTTGCCGAGATCTTGAAGGTTCCGAAATCTGTACTGAGCCAGTTGGAGTGCATGGGGAAAATGGTCATCGACCTTTGGTCCGGATACAAGGTAGCAAGCACGGGGGGAATTGTTGGCGGTTTAGGGGTCTTTTGCGTTATCGACACCCAATAAACAACAATTTACGTTAAAAAAATAAATTTGCCAATTAAACACGTGTTTTATTCCCGCTAGTGATTAGCCGACAGAAACTCGGCCTCTACTTCATACGCTCATCACTCCTTCCGCAGCTAATCTCCCACTTCTCATTGCGGCGTCCAGCGAACCGTTCAGTTGGTGGTCTCCGGCCAGGAAAATCCGATCAGCTACCCGGCAGTGGGTAGGCTCGTGGCGGTAGGAGACGAGGCTGAGTTTGGGCAGGGCTTGCTTCACGTCGTAGCGGGCCAGGAACTTCAGGCTGTCGTTGGGCAGGCGGCTGTGGCGGAGCAGGTCTTGCTCGGCCTGGCCGATGATGCTTTCCTGCGTCATCATGTCGCGCAGGGTGACGGAGATCAGCGAGCCGCCCTGCTGGTTCACTTTATAGCTGGGCGCTACTTCATCGAGCACGCAGAAGGTATTGATGAGGCTGGTGGGGTCGGAGACGAGGTTGATGAGCCGGTTTTCCTTCAGGCCCCGGTTACTGTAGAAATAGAGGTTGGTTGTACCCTTCCACTCCGTCGGCCCACCAGCCAGCTGGGGCAGAATTTTCTCGGGCGGGCAGGCGATGATGATGCCGCCGGGAGAGTCGATTGTCGTTCCGTCGGTCAGGGTGACGGTGGTCCCGGAGACTTTCTGGACGGACGTATTGCAGCGTATCTCCGTTGTCTTCAGCTGCGCAGCCAGTTGTTTCGGGATGGCCTCAATGCCGCCTGCGGGCAAAGCCGCGCTCCCCGCGCCAAACATCTTGAAGATGAAGCGGAACATTGCCGCCGGGGTGTACAGCTCTCTCTCCAGGAAAATCCCCCCGAAGAAAGGGCGGAAGAAACGCTCCACGATCTGCTCACTGAACCCAAGGCTCCAGAGGTAATCAATCGTCCGCACTTCGGCGTAGCCCGCGAAGCAATCTTCAATGGACTTAGTCCGAAGATTAAGACCCAGGCGGGCCAGTTTGATCTTATCGCTCAGTGTGCCAACCGCCGAGAGGGCCGAGCGGATGATCTGGGCGGGCTCCCGCAGCGGGTC
>CAYWMW010000466.1:0-2826 GCA_964458975.1 uncultured Lewinella sp.
GAGTAAGGTTGCTCCTCCTATTTGAGCGGACGCTACCTTTAATCCCTTGCTCCTTTTATCCCTTCCCCGGCACCTGCGGCCGCGCCCAAAACACAAATCAAAACAGCAGGTACATTCATCTGCTCAACAACCAACTAAGTATGTCCAACATTATTTCCGCGCTGGAATGGCGCTACGCCACCAAGCAATTTGATCCCGAACGCACCGCTTCGGATGCCGACATCGACACCCTGAAGAGCGCCATCAACCTGACGGCCACCTCCTTCGGTCTTCAGCCTTTCCGCGTTGCGGTCATCACCGATCAGGCGACGAAAGAAAAGCTGCGCGCCGCTGCTTACGACCAGCCTCAACTCACCACCGCCAGCCATATTTTCGTCTTCGCCGCCAAGAAAAGCATGAGTGCTGAGTACATCGAAGACTTCATAAAAATGACCGCCGATCAGCGCGGCATCCCCTTCGAAGCCCTTAAAGGCTACGCTGACTACATCAAGGGCAGCGTTGCCAGTAAAGATGAAGACTTCATTCAGGACTGGAACAAAAGACAGGCCTACATCGCCCTCGGCAGCCTCCTCGCTGCCGCCGGAGAACTGAAGCTGGATTCCTGCCCAATGGAGGGTTTCGACCCCGCCCAATTCGACGAAATCCTCGGCCTCACCGAAAAAGGACTGACCGCTACGGTCATCGCTCCCGTCGGCTACCGCTCGGCCGAAGACCAGACGCAACAGTACGCCAAGGTCCGCTTCCCGCTGGAGGAAATGTTCCTCTAGTAAAGGGTTAAAAGGAGTAAAGGGTTAAGGGAGTAAGGGGCAGCGGACGCACCTTTACTCCCTTACTCCTTTCTTCCCTTACTCCCCTTTCCCCCTTTACTTCATATACTCCCAGGCCGTCTGGTAAAGCCCGTGTTTTTCCACGTACTCCAGGAAGCCTGCGAAGAAGGCATCGTTGCCGATGGTAGCGCTATCTCCGATCACCACCAAGTATTTTTTTGCCCGCGTGATGGCGACGTTCATCCGGCGATAATCCGCCAGAAAGCCGATCTCCTGACGCTCGTTGGAGCGGACGAGCGAAAGGTAAACGACATCCCGCTCCCGCCCCTGAAAACCATCCACGGTATTGATGGCGAGCCTAAAATCGTTCAGGCGGGGCTCGGCATCAATCATGTCCTCGGCCCGGACCACCTGCTGGCGGTAAGGACTGATGATGGCCACCGTCGGGAGTTCGTCTTCGGGCGGGGTGGAGCTGCGCAGGTCGAGCAAGTGCTCCAGCAAAATATTCAGTTCGCCGTCGTTGTAGCGGCTCTTGAAGCGCTTGTGGAGTTTTTCCTCGAAGCCCGTGCCCGCCGTATCAATGAACACGACCGACTCGGACAGCGGAACTCCGGGCAGGCTCCGCTTTGCTACGAGTTCCGCCGCCTGAAGTTTGCCCTGGTAAAAGTGATCGTTACTGTAGCCCATGATGGGCTCGTTCATGCGGTACTGCACCTGCAAGAGATTGCCGGTAGCAGGCACGAGTTTCCCCGGCAGCGGTGCTTTCAGTTCCGTGGAGCCGGGGTTGTTCTTGAGCAAGCATTTCTCCAGCAGGGTTTCGGAGAAGCCCGCCTTGTCTGCTTTACGGTTTTTTACCGTTGGCGGCAGCTGAAAAGGATCTCCGGCCAGCACGACCCGATTGGCCTTGAGGATCGGAATCCAGGTAGCTGGTTCGAGGGCCTGAGCGGCTTCGTCGATGATGCAAGTCTTAAAATCGTGCTTATTCAGGATGTTTGCCGCAGCGCCGATGAGGGTGCAGACTACGACCTGGGTGGTATCGAGCACGTGGTCCAGCGTACGGTCTTCGAGTTGGCGGGCCCAGTTGCTTAACCGGCCGGCATCGCGGAAGCCCAGTCCTTTGTCGCGGCCTTTTTTCTTGCTTGCCTTTTTGCGGAGTTCGGCGGCTTCTTTGCGCAGTTTTTTCACCTGGGCGGTATCGGGGTGGTCGGCGATCTGGATATCGAGGGTGTGGCGCAAGACTTCTTCCTCGACCCGGCTGATGTTTCCGGTGCGGACGACGCTGAGGCCCATTTCCGCCAGTCGCATCGTCACCAAATCGGCGGCGGAGTTGGAAGGCGTGCAGAAGAGGACGCGGCTTTCGGTCTTCACCAACTCTCCGACGGCGGCGACCAGGGTCGTTGTTTTGCCCGTGCCCGGAGGGCCGTGGATAAGGCCCAGGTGGTCGGCCCCGAGGATGTTCTGCACCGCCGCCCGCTGGCTTTCGTTGAGGTGGCCGAGGTGGGCTACGGCGGACTCCGGCACCGGGCGCGTCTCCGCCGCGCGTTCGCCCATGATCACGTCCCGCAGCTCTGCAATGCGGCTGCCTTCGGAGGTTTCCATAAGCTGAAGGGCGCGGTCCATCTCCACGTACGTCCGCTCGTCGAACATCAGGTCTACGCCTACCCCTCCGGACTGCAACCAGTCGGGCAAGTCTTCCCCGCCCAGCACGATCTTCATCTTGTTCTTCTTGATGTAGTGGATCACCCCGGCGCGTTGCGGGCCAGCCCCCGCCGAATGCTTTGCATTCCCCCCCAAAGGGGGCTGCGGCTGGGTTGTGAACAGGTTGATGGAGGTGCCGGACCGAAACTGATGGGCCTCCTCTCCTTCCCGCACCACCGTCACCGTTGGGCGCCCACCGATGCCGTAGCCGGTTTCCGTTACCTGAAGCGGGTACCAGCTGTAGCCTTTTGCGACTCTTTTCACCAGCGGCATTGCCTGGATCACTTCGAGGTGCAAGCGGCGTTCTTCTTCCCGTTCGAGCTGAACGAGGTGGCGCTGGTGGGTGAGGTAAGCTTTTTGT
>CAYWMW010000467.1:0-2825 GCA_964458975.1 uncultured Lewinella sp.
GGAACCTGGAAGTACGGGAGTTTCATAATTTTTTGGTGGGAGAGAGTGGGGTTTTGGTGCATAACACTGCAAACTGCTTTAAAGAGTTGCTTGATTTATTTTTCAAGACAAAAATCGGCAAGTGGACTCGAAAGAAAGTGAGCGGTAAAAAATGGGTAGAATACATCGACGAAAGTGGTATTCCAAGCACTAGTGAAATAGATCAACTCGAGGCTTTAGGAGGTAAGCTTAAAAAAAGAATGATTGGTTTAGAAAAATCTCCAAATAATGGAAGAGACTTTCCTGGGATAGATGGATTGATTGATGGAGGAAACGCTTTGTCGCTCAAAACAGCTACTTTAGGTAAAGAGGCCAGGCGACTAAGAGAAATGGTTAACAAAGCAAATAAGCTTAATGATGGAAATATCGATGGTCACTCAGACTGGAAAAACGCTTTAAAAAATGGAATCGACGGAATGCTTACGGCTAATAAGAGCGATAAGAATTATATTCGAGGAAGATGGGAGGCCGTTCTGTCCGATCCGGTTATCAGGTCAAATATTGTTAATAACTTATATGTTGAAGCTAAGGATGGCTGGTTAAAGTGGAGCCGTAAAACGGGAGAATGGACAGAAATTTAGCCATCGAACTGTATGAAAAATATTTCAATGGAGACAAACGGTAGTAAATACTTAAATATGATTCATCACTTTGAGGATGAGTTGTTCAGTGTTGTATTTTATCTAGATAAGGTTTTGGGCCAGCGTCAAGTCGTCAATATTTTAGTGCTGCTGAATAAATTCTATCCTTCTTATACTTGTTTAATGAATAGTCCAGAATGTGAAGGTGAATCAGAGGAAGATGTAAAATGGGAAGACGTTGTTACAGGCGGAAATTCTTTTACTGTAGAAAGTTACTTGGATTTTCAGTTCAATATTCCTGTTTTTGTGCAAAAAGGAACTGAAGTCGAGTTTGTTTATACCACAGAAGGTGGGATGAAATTAACACTTGAAAAGGATGAGCGATTTACTTTTGTTCTGATACTTGATATTAACTCTAATACTTTCGTAGATAAAAATTTTTTTAGCTCACTAAACGAAGACCAAACAAGATGGAAGCGAATTGAAACGGAGCAATCTTTAGCAGCCTCGAAAAATAGGAGAACTTTGGCTAGCTTTTTGAAAGAGTTGGAGAATTTACTAGGGAGTGAAATTAGTAGTTTTGATTCTTCGAAATTTATTGCTGAGCATATTTATAAGTATGGCTTCAAAGATGATGCTTGTTTTTTTGACCGAGAGTGATAAGTTAAGTAGAAAGACCAGACACTTTATCTTTTCTGAGGTGGTCGGCTTTGGCCGGATAGTTTAAAGGAAATGAAACATGAAATTTAGAGTAAAAGTAGAGTGTTCTGCTCCCGAGTCATTAAATTCGATTGAGGAATTTGAAAATTCGAACCACTGTATAGCTCATCTTACTGTAGGCTGGCACTGCACCAGCGTTGGATGATGCAGAACGGAATATCAGAAGTAGGGCAAATACAAAACCTGAGCTTACCAGAACAGGGAATCACTGGCCCCAGCCGAATCACCTCGATAAAGCACATCCTCCCCCAGAAACGCCCGGTAGACAATGACGAAAACGACAGTTTTGGCCTTCAGCCCATAACTGGTATATTTGTCCACCAGTCCGAAGACGTTTGGGCCCTGAAATTTGACAACGGAGATACGCTGGGCGTAACCTATAACCACCCGGTCTACTCTCTTACCGCCAACGACTGGCGTTCCTTAGTTCCGCTTTTTTTTGCAGCCAAACCTCGTATTAATGTTAACAATAGCTCTGTTCTTGTTGCTATGAAAATAATATTCCAAATAATATACAATAAGGACAAGCTGCAGAGCTTCAAGCCATATTCCTCTACTACAGGTGACCGGGCCAACTTGCAAAACAACATCGGCTACGCTAGAATTTACGTTTTAGATGAGTTCGGAAATTTGATAAAAGAATTTGATGATTTGTTGTTTGACATGGTGATTAACTTGATCTTAGGCTGTAAGAGTTTACAGATGGGGGAAGTTGATCAAGGAGCCTTGTTTGTGATGGAGCCTGAATGGGATAAGCACTTGTGGTTCGTTTTGGAGAATGGCGACTATCGAATAAGCTTCAAGAAATACCGAGATATAGTGATGAGCAGAGAGGCATTCCATCAATTTGTTCACCAATTTTCAATGTGCGTATTGTCAACGATTGAGTATTTTTACCAAGGTGTTTCGGGTAACCCGGCCTACCTGGAGTGGAAGGCAGAAATTCTTGCAGATTTGAGCTACTTGACTACTTTGGAGTAGTCTGAGTTGGTCGGCTTTAGCCGGACAGTTTAAAGGTAATTAAATATGAAATTTAGAGTAGAAGTAGAGTGCTCTGCCCCTGAGTCATTAAATTCGATTGAGAAATTTGAAAAGACGTCCGGTATCAAATTGCCATCCGATTACAAGTGGATATTGCTGAATTTCAATACTCTGCGACTAAGTGAAGATGCTATGGCAATACTGTTTGATGAAGACGGAGAAGAATTTTCCGGTGTAGACGGTAGCATTTTTTCTCTTAATGAGTTCGCTCATTCCTCAGACCCTTATGCGTCCATAGAATACGTAAACGTTAAGGCAGCTGAGGAAGCTACTAAGTCTTTTTTCGTGATCGCAGACCTGTTCTTTCAGGGTGTTTTACTTATTGGAAAGACCCACGAAAATGAAAATAGAATTTTTGGATTTGTCCCAGATTATAAGGACGAGCCTTTTTTCTTGGCGGATAACATCTTTGATTTTTTCAACAAAAGGATACGAGTTGTAAAG
>CAYWMW010000468.1:0-2816 GCA_964458975.1 uncultured Lewinella sp.
AAAATCAGTTCCTTTCTCAAAACCGTAGCGGACCATTGTATAACGAGATGCACGAATCCCCCTCTCCTCGGGAGAGGGGAGACGTGGCAGGCGGCAAAACTGTGGCAATCGTGCCTCTCGTTATACACACCCCACGCCCCGGTGCCCAAATCCGCCTGAAAACTTTGATAACCGCTGAAAAAACCCGTATCTTGATCTTTAAACCCAACCAAATGAAAAACCTGCTAATCTTCCTGCTGGTCTGCTGCATTTTGCCCCTGACCGCCCAACCCGTCGGCTACCAGAAGCCCGACAAAGCCATCCTCGACCTCGTAGACGTGCCCCTCGCCCCCGGCGTACTCATGGATGATGCCCGTGAGTACATGGTGCTCACCTATCGCGATGCCTACAAATCCATCGAAGACCTCAGCCGCCAGGAAATGCGGCTCGGTGGCCTCCGCATCGACCCCGCCACGAACATCGGCAGCCGGACGACCTACTACAATAAGGTCGCCGTACGCCGCGTAACCGGCAAAACCGAGCTGATGGACGTAACCGGCCTGCCCGCCAAACCAAAGCTCGCCAACTTCAGCTGGAGCCCG
The DNA here is from genome assembly GCA_964458975.1 of uncultured Lewinella sp. GTDB lineage: Bacteria > Bacteroidota > Bacteroidia > Chitinophagales > Saprospiraceae > Neolewinella. The sequence continues at coordinate 582 of CAYWMW010000468.1, forward strand.
GACCAAACCAAAGTTGCCATGACCCATACCACTTCCGAAGGTGTCGAAGTCTGGTATCTTGACGTTGCCACCGCCTCGGCCAAGCGCATCACCGATGCCTCCATCAACCCGGTAAACGCTAACCTGCGCGACGTGATCAACTGGTCTAAAGACGGCAAAAGCATGCTCCTGAAAATGCTCCCGGCCAACCGCAAAAAACTGATCGACGGCGCTACCGCCGTACCCACCGGCCCGACCATCTCTACCGCCGACGGTAAAAAGGCCCAGAACCGAACCTACCAGGACCTGCTCAAGAACCCCAACGACGAGCACAACTTCGAGCAACTCGCCCGCTCCACCATCGTGAAGGTAAACCTCGATGGCTCCGGCGAAGAGTTCCTGCCTACCAATATGTACCGGAGCATCAGCTTCAGCCCGGACGGTGAGTACGTGATGGTGACCGCCCTGGAGCGCCCGTTCTCCTACCTCGTCCCCTACTCCCGCTTCCCCTCCGTAACGACGGTGTACACCAAAGACGGAAAGAAAGTTAACGACGTGAACATCGTCCCGCTGATCGAAGACCTCCCCAAAGGATTCATGGCCACCCGCCCCGGGCGGCGCAGCGTCAGCTGGCGCGCAGACCGCGCCGCAACGCTGGTCTACGTTGAAGCCCTGGACGAAGGCGACCCCGCCAAAGAAGTTGAGTTCCGCGACCAGGTCTTCACCCTACCCGCCCCCTTCGCCGGCAACGGCAACCCGCTCGTGAAAACCATCAACCGCTACGCTGGCATCCAGTGGGGAGACGATAAAACGGCCATCCTCTACGATCGCTGGTGGGACACCCGCAACTCTAAAACCTACGCGTTCAACCCCTCCGACCCCAAGCAAAAGCCGCGCATCCTCTCCGACCGCAACTACCAGGACCGGTACAGCGACCCCGGCAGCTTCGTCTCCGCGCGCAACAAATGGGGACGCTCCGTACTGGCCATGAAGAACGGATACGCCTACCTGCTCGGTGCGGGCTACTCCAAAAAAGGCCAGTTCCCCTTCCTGGACCGGATGGACCTGGAAACAGCCAAAACCGAACGCCTCTACCAGTCTGAATACACCGATAAAGTTGAAAACCTCCGTGATTTCGACCCGGAGGCCAACCGCCTGATGGTCCGCATCGAATCCCCGACGGAGTACCCCAACTACGCCTTCCGGAACGTGCGTTCTGGTAAGATGACGCCGATCACGGAGTTCGAGAACCCCTTCGCGGCCCTCGGCGAAGTCCATAAAGAAGTCATCAACTATAAGCGAGACGACGGGCTGGACCTCTCCGGCACCCTCTACCTGCCGGTAGGTTACGAAAAAGGTAAGCAATACCCGATGATCCTGTGGGCCTACCCGCGTGAGTACAAAGACAAAGCCAGCGCCGCCCAGACCACCAGCAACCCGAACAGCTTCATCTACCCCTACTACGGCAGCCCGGTATACTGGGTTACGCGGGGCTACGTCGTGCTGGACGCGGCGGCCTTCCCCATCGTCGGTGAGGGCGATACGGAGCCTAACGACTCCTTCCGCAAACAGCTCGTCAGCAACGCCAAAGCCGCCATCGACGCGGTGGATGAGCTTGGCCATATCGACCGCGACCGCGTCGCCGTCGGCGGCCACAGCTACGGTGCCTTCATGGTGGCCAACCTGCTGAGCCATTCGGATCTCTTCGCGGCGGGCATTGCCCGCAGTGGGGCCTACAACCGGACACTGACGCCCTTCGGCTTCCAGTCTGAGCAACGCTCTTACTGGGATGCTCCGGAGGTCTACAATACCATGTCTCCCTTCATGCACGCCGAGAAGATGAAGACGCCGCTCCTGCTCGTCCACGGCGAAGCGGACAACAATTCAGGGACCTACCCGCTGCAATCCGAGCGTTACTTCAACGCGCTTAAGGGCCTCGGCGCTACCGTCCGCCTGGTGATGCTTCCGAAGGAGAGCCACGGCTACCGGGCCAAGGAATCCATTCTGCACCTGCTCTGGGAGCAGGACCAGTGGATGGAGAAGTTTGTTAAGAATAAGGGGGTGATTAAGCCTTAGAGAGTCGGGAGTTTGGAGTCGGGAGTCGGGAGTCGCTGCCGCAAGTACCACTCATTTCGCTTCGCTCATTCGCCTCAGGTGAGCAAGCGCAGCGCCGCAAACGGTACCTGCGGCAGCGACTCCAAACTCCCGACTCCAAACTCCAGACTCTAAAGTGAGCAAGCGCAGCGCCGCAAACAG
>CAYWMW010000469.1:0-2802 GCA_964458975.1 uncultured Lewinella sp.
GCGGTTATCGGTAATCAGTTGTCGGTTGAACAGAAAACTTGTGGTGGTGGTTAGGATGATGTCGGTAATCAGCTACCTTCGGTCGTCGGTTGTCCGTTGTCTGTGGTGAACTTACAACGGGCAACGTGTGTATCACGAGATGCACGAATCCCCCTCTCCCCCGGCCCCTCTTCTCGGGAGAGGGGAGACGTGTTAGGCGGCAAAACCGTGACAAGCATGCATTTTTTGATACACACACGGGCAACCGTCAAACGCCAAGATAATTCACAACCCTTACATTTGCCGCATGACTTCCAGTACACTCGGTTTAATCATCCAAATTGTTTTTCTGATCATCGGTCTTTACCTCTACCTGTTCGCGCGCGGGCTGGTGAGTTTTGGTAAGCCGGAGGCTCGTGCGCGGGCGGAAGAATTTCGAAAAGACAACGCTACCTGGATGCGGCTGATGGGGCTGGCGCTGGCGGCGATTATGGCGATGAACGTGTTTTTTCACGTGAAAGAGTTGATGGGGTAGGCCCCTTAGGGACGGTGAAATAATGACTTCCTGATTTTGAAATGAGTGATCGTGGTGCTGATCGAGGCGGAACGATGAAAGCATAGCCATAGCTACGGTTTTATCGTTCTAACGAAGAACAGCGCCGCGAGCGCCGTTTCAAAAGCGGAAGTTATTATTTTACCGTCCCTAAGTCCACAAAAATTGCATCTGAGTAGGTGCGGCCCTTATTCTGGCCAACTTTTTAGCTATGAAACTGAAAATCACCCGCATCTTTTGTGTCTTCCTGCTCATCGTCGCTTCCACGGCTTTTGCGCTTTTATTTACGCTCCTGGCGGAGCAGCAAGCCTTTGGTCAGAACCTTTGGCTTGGCCTCGGCGGCTGTGTACTCGTAAGTATTGGTTACGCCGTTCTACTGCTCAACAACTGGAGAAGTCCGGATAAGTTGCTGGTTTTTGCTGGGGTTTATGCGGTTGTTTTATTGCTCTTGATTAATGTGTTGGGCCTGGCTTAAAGCGATAAAACCCTGGCGTTCCAGCACGCCTCCGCCGTTAGCCCTCCTTTCCGCGCAGCCAGGACGCCGTATTTAATGTCATCGATGCCGCCGGTGGCGTGCGCGTCGGGGTTGATGCTGATTTGAACGCCCTTTTCCATGGCGTACGGGATCCAGGTCCAGTCGATATCGAGGCGGTAGGGGTTGGCGTTCAGTTCGATCACGACCTGGTGTTCGGCGCAAGCGTCAATGATGCGCTTATGGTTGATGGGGTAGCCGGCACGGCTCAACAGGAGCCTGCCGGTAGGGTGGCCAAGTACTGTGGTGTGAGGGTTCCTGATGGCCGTGAGCAGGCGCTCGGTGGCTTTGTCTTCGTCCATGTTGAGGCCGGAGTGGACGCTGGCGATCACGAGGTCAAAACCCGCCAGGATGGCGTCGTCGTAATCGAGGCTACCGTCGGCGAGGATGTCCGATTCGATGGATTTGTAGATGCGGAAGGGGGCGAGCTCCTGGTTCAGTTCGTCAATTTCGGCCCATTGCTCTTTGACGCGTTCCACGGAGAGGCCGTCGGCGTAGACGGCGGTTTTGGAGTGGTCGGAAATCACGAGGTATTCGTAACCTTTATCGCGGGCCGCCTCGGCCATTTGCCGGAGGGTGTGGATGCCGTCGGAGTAGGTGGAGTGGCTGTGTACTACACCCCGGATGTCTTCTGTGGTGATCAATTCCGGAAGTTCGCCGTTGCGGGCGATACCTATATATGTATCATCTTCGCGCAGCTCCGGCGGGATGGGATCGCAGGGGGCTTTGGCGAAAACTTCGGCTTCGGTGGCGCAGTTCTGAAAATCAGTACCGGGAAAGGCCTTAACGAAGGCTTCCAGAAACTCAGGGGTGCCGGTATGCCGGAACTGTTTGCTGCCGAAGTTCTCCTTCGTGCAGTGGTGGAGGCGGACGGGAAATCCGTCGGAGACCAGGCTCGTAAAACCTTTCTTTGCATCCTGCGCACCGTCGCCCAAAAGTTCCGCACCTTCTATTTTTTGCGCGGCCGCAGGTGCCAGGGAAGTTAGGAGGGCAATGTGGGTGAGGGTAGGGCAGCAGCGCCGCAGCGCGCCCGTGCGCTCAAAAACCTCGTCGGGAAAATCGGTACGCAGCTGGTTGAGCAAAGCGTCCGCTGCAACGTCCAGCGTCCGGTACAAAAACTGCCCCTGGCTCCGCTGGTGAAATTCCAGTTTCTCCCGCAAGGTCTCCTGGGTTTTAGCGCCGAAGCCTTTCAGCTCCACCAGCCGGTTTTCGTTGATGGCGTAAAGCAGTTGGCCAACGGTGGTAACGCCGAGCCCATCCCAAACGGCTTTGACCTTCTTCGGCCCAAAACCACGGATGGAGAGCATCTCCTGAATCCCCTCCGGTGTTTTGGCCTTCCATTTTTCCAGGGTCTCCATCTGGCCGGTTGTACACAACTCATGAATCTTGGCGGCAATCGCTTTGCCAACGCCGTCAATCTCCTGTAGTTCCTTTTCGGACTTGCCCGCCAGCGGCTCGTCCATCTTCCGCAGCTTATTGTACGCGGATACGTAGGACCTGATTTTGAAGGGATTGTCTTTGTGCAATTCCATCAGTTTGGCGAGGGTGTTGAAGTGGCGGGCTATTTTGGGGTTGGTCATGGGGGCGAAGGTAAGGAGTCTGGAGTCAGGAGTCTGGAGTCGATTCTGCAAGTACCACTCATTTGCTTTACTCATTCGCTTTTGGTGAGCAAGCGTAGCGCCGCAAATGGCAACAGCGGCAGCGACTCCCGACTCCAAACTCCCCACTCCCGACTCCC
>CAYWMW010000470.1:0-2797 GCA_964458975.1 uncultured Lewinella sp.
GGTGCTGAGCAAAGCTCCGTTAGGCAAACTCGGTACCTACGCCATCCTCGGCAACCACGACTATGGGAAAAACTGGGAAGAGGACGGGGTGGTAGAAGGCATTATTGGTTTGCTTCAGGAAGCGGGTATTACTGTACTGCGGAACGAAGTGGCAACGGTAAACGGCCTCAACATCATCGGTTTCGACGACCTCTGGGGTAAGAATTTCAACCCCAAAGCAGCAATGCAGGATTACGATGCTGAAGCAGCCAACCTCGTGCTCTGCCATAACCCTGATGTTTGTGACATGGATGTCTGGCGGGGCTATCAGGGCTGGATACTTGCCGGACATACGCACGGCGGGCAGTGCAAGCCTCCCTTTTTAGCTCCGCCGTTACTTCCGGTGAAGAACAAGACTTATACTGCCGGAGCTTTTGACCTGGGCGACGGGCGGCAGCTGTACATCAACCGGGCCTTGGGTAGTTCGTGGCCGGTGCGGTTTAACGTGCGGCCGGAGGTTACGGTGTTTGGGTTGGAAAGCACATCGGTTTGAGTGCCTCCGGCGCGATTATCACGCTTTACAATCGCGCTACAAGCGCTCAACCCATCAGGTATTTGGCTGGTTAGACGTACTTTACGGCATGATCCGATGCCTCGTTATTCTTTGCTCCTTTATCCTCCTCTTTGCATCCTGCGGCCGCGCCCAGGAAAGTAAAGGTGGAAAGGGGGAAGGAAGTAGAGGGGGAAAGGAGGAAGGGAGGAAAGAGGAAAAGAAGGAAGGGAGAAAAGGGGACCTACGTCTTGAACAAACCAAGGACCAGCTCCGCATCATGAAAGGAAATAAACCGGTGTTGAACTACTGGCTGACCCCGCAACTGCCCGAAGGGCTACCGGAACACTATACGCGGAGCGGGTTCTTCCACCCGGTTTACAGCCCATCTGGCCAGGTGGTGACCGACGGTTTCCCCGTCGGCTACGCCCACCAACACGGCTTCTTTTCTGCCTGGACGAACACCACTTTTCGTGACAGCTTCACGGACTTCTGGAACACGCACAAAGGCCTGGCGACGGTTGCCCACGTTGACGTGCTCGAAACACAGCTACAGGACGGCTTCGTCGGCTTTAAGGCAAGGCTTCAACAGCGCAGCCTCGAATTTGGAGAAGTACTGCGGGAAGACCTGACCATCCGCGTTCACGACCGCGACGACGTCTTCGTCTGGGACGTCCGCAGCGAACAAACCAACGTTACCGAAGACACGCTGTTCTTGAACAAACACCTTTACGGCGGCCTCGGCGTCCGGGGCAGTAAGCACTGGAACGCGAAGGATACTACCAATTTCCTCAGCCCCGCTAACTTCCTAACCAGCGACGGCTTAACGCGCGACTCCGCCAACCACACCCACCCGGAATGGACGGCGATCTACGGCGATTTACCCGATGGAAAGGCGGGAATGGCCGTCATCCCACATCCCGAAAATTTCCGGTGGCCGGTGGCCGTGAGGGTCCACCCCAGCCTACCCTATTTCTCCGTTTCACCGGTGACGGAGGAAGGTTTTTATATTGGGCCGGGGGAGACTTACCTGGCCAGGTACCGAGTGGTTGTTTTTGATGGGGAGGTGCCGAAAAAACTCCTGAGTTCAATGGCTTGGCAACGATGAAATAATTTTCGAACGAGAGGGTTTTCAACCGGTTTCGTACGCTACCACAGCTCTGCAAACGCATAATAAAATGAAAAACACCCTACTTCACTTACTATCGTTTTTATGTCTGACCACCTTCCTGGGTGGATGCCAACTACCAACGTATCAAGCCGCTGCACAGCCAGCAACCTACCTCAAAACAATAAAGACTGAATTTGAAAAGAAGTGGCCGAAAAACCGCACGGTAAATATAGTTTTTCATGGCCATTCGGTACCGACGGGGTACTTCGCGACCCCGGTGGTCCGTTCGCTTGATGCCTACCCTCACCTTCTTTTGCACCACATCAAACAGGTTTACCCACGGGCGGTGGTGAACGTTATCACTACCTCAATTGGCGGAGAGCAAGCTGAACAGGGAGCAAAACGATTTAGCAAAGAAGTACTTACCCACCGACCCGATGTGGTCTTCATTGACTACGCCCTCAACGATCGCTCCATCGGGCTGGCGCGCGCAAAAAAAGCCTGGGAGAAAATGATCATTGCGGCTCGTAAGCAAGGTATTCCGGTCGTACTGATGACGCCTTCGCCCGATAAAAAGGTTGACCTCTCTGACCGCGAAAGCATCCTGGAACAGCACAGCCAGCAGATTCGTCAGTTAGCAAAGGTTCACGGGCTAGGGCTGGTGGACAGCTACGCCGCCTTCCAACAAGCCGTGCGCGCAGGCATCACCGTTGATGGGTTGATGGTAACCGGTAACCACCCGAATGAGCGCGGACACTTACTGATTACTGACGAGTTGATGAAGTATTTCCAGGAGTAAAACCACGAGCCGTCTAAAACTGAAGAGAGGTCTACTGCCCATACCAGGTAGCGAAGTCCTTAGCAAAGTAGCTGATGATTACACTAGCCCCAGCGCGGCGAATAGACAGCAGCGCTTCACTAGCCGCAGACTGATAATCCAGCCAGCCGCGCTCCGCGGCGGCGAGCAACATGGCACATTCTCCGGAGACGTGGTAGGCGGCGATGGGCAGGTGGTGCGCATCGGTTAGCTCGCGGATGACGTCGAGGTAATTGATGGCGGGTTTGACCATGAGGTAGTCGGCGCCTTCGGCCGCGTCGAGGGCGGCTTCGCGGAGGGCTTCGCGGCGGTTGGCCGGGTCCATCTGGTAGGTCTTTTT
>CAYWMW010000471.1:0-2770 GCA_964458975.1 uncultured Lewinella sp.
CTAGTGCATAGATCAGCCCGCGATTAGTATTGATTATGCTTGGTTTGCCTACATTGATCGGCACAACCCTAATCAATCAGATTAATTCATTACAACATGGGCTCGCGCTCGGAGAGCACTTCATAAACTCGCTCACGGAGTTAGCATCGACCAGGCATTACCAGTGCTTGGCCACGTAGGGGTACGTCATCTGGTACTCATCCTTCACCATCGCGACGAGCCGGGCCCGCAACTTATCCATGTTCTCCCGGCTGTGGGCGGAGATGAGCAGGGCTTCGTTCTGGAACTCGCTCTCCAGGCTTTTGCGTAGGCCTTCTTCTACTTCTTCGCGGCCTTCATCATCGAGGTACAGGTCGTAGTTGCGCTCGCGGAAGAGGTCGATTTTGTTAAAGATGAGAACTGTTGGCTTTTGGTCTGCGCCCAGTTCTTTGAGCAGTTCCTGAACGGTTCTGATTTGGTCCTCGTGCGCAGGGTGGGCCACGTCTACTACGTGAAGGAGGATGTCGCTCTCCCGCACCTCATCGAGGGTAGATTTGAAACTCTCCACCAGATGATGGGGGAGTTTGCGGATGAAGCCTACCGTATCCGTCAGCAGAAACGGGACGCCTTCGTAGGCGACCTTGCGCACGGTAGTATCCAGGGTGGCGAAGAGTTTGTTTTCGGCGAATACGTCGGACTTGGTGATGAGGTTCATCAGCGTAGACTTACCGACATTGGTGTAACCGACCAAAGCGACCCGGACCATCGTATCGCGGCCCTTGCGGCGGGTGGCGGCCTGGCGGTCCAGCTTTTCGAGGTCTTTCTTGAGCTTGGAGATTTTGTCGCGGATGATCCGGCGATCCGTCTCGATCTCCGTTTCACCCGGTCCGCGCATCCCGATACCACCGCGCTGGCGTTCGAGGTGCGTCCAGAGGCCGCGAAGGCGGGGCAGCATGTACTGCATCTGGGCGAGTTCGACCTGGGTTTTGGCCTGCGCCGTTTGGGCGCGGTTGGCGAAGATGTCCAGAATGAGGGTAGAGCGGTCGATGATCTTGACCTTCATCCGTTCTTCGAGTACGCCGTTTTGCTTGCCGCTCAGGTCGTCGTCGAAGATGACCATCGTTACTTCCTCGTGGTTCTTTACGTACTCGGCGATCTCGGCGGCTTTACCGCTACCGACGAACGTCTTATTGTCCGGGCTGTCCAGTTTCTGGGTGAAGCGTTTAACGGTCACTGCACCTGCGGTGAGCGCCAAAAACTCCAACTCATCCAGGTATTCTGCCACCTGCTCTTCGGTCTGCTTGCGCCTGATGAGGCCAACCGTGACCGCATATTCCGTTTTTTTCTTTAGACCGGACTTTTTTTGCCCGAGGTTCCATTCGTTTGCCATATTGAGGTTTAAACGGTTTAGAGCTTGTCAAGTTCTTCCATAAAGGTTCGGTAATTTATGATGCGTGCGTTGGCGAAGCTGCCCAAGACCAAAAGGTCTTTATCTCCCGTAATCAAATAGTCTGCATTTGCGTCCTTCACTAAAGCCAGTAAATAGTTGTCTTTAGGATCTCTACAAGCGTCTACCTCACTAGTGACCAACACTTCCTCTCCTTCTGAATTGATCAGCTCGATCAATTCGTCAATCGCTTCCTCAGTAAACCATCGCCGGAATTTCACCCGGTTGGCGCTGTCATAAAATTCTTGCAAAAGCTCTGGGCTGAACACCAGTCGGATATTTTCCCGACCGATCAAGACATCCAGCTTTATTACTTTCCCGCGCATCAGTACGCTGATCCATAAATTAGGATCTACTGCATATTTTTTGCTACTCAAACCTTAACCGCTTTGTGTTCGGCTTCGTGCTTAGCGATTCGTTCCGCTTTTAACTCAGCAAAAATTTCTTCTTCTTCTTCTTCTGAAGGAGGTGCTACCTCCAGTGCTTCTAACCGGGCTACTACGCGGCTTTCAATTGATTTTGCATCAATGACTACTTCATCATCGACGGTTTCTTTTTCGAGAACCTGAATTACACCCAAAACGTCCAGACTCCTTAGAAGGTCCAGCGCGTTTTCGTCAAGCAACTTTATCTTATAGATAGTCATAGTAAAATGATTTTCGTCTTAAAGATAACGGTTTCACCCCTACACTTAGTTGCACGCAAAAGACTTCAGACGGGTAACCTTGCGCTTTTAAAAACGCCCTTTGCACCTGCGGCTGCGCCAAAAAAAGAGGGGGTTAGGATGATTTGGATGTTGAGGATTAAACAGGATGCACTTTGTCTAATCCTATCAAAATCCTCAACATCCAAATAATCCTAACCCTCCGGAGACGTGCGGCAGCCCTATAAACCTGCCCTACTGCGCAGCAGCCAACAAATTAGCCATATCCACCTTCGGCCCGATGAAGGCCGCGAGGTCTTCGATCTTCACCCGTGTTTGCTCCAGCGTATCGCGGTCACGAACGGTAACGGTGCCTTTGTTCTCGCCTTCCTCGATGGTGTCAAAGTCGACGGTGACGCAGAAGGGCGTGCCAACGGCGTCCTGGCGGCGGTAGAGTTTGCCGATGGCGCCGGTATCGTCGTACTGGCAATCGAATTTGAAGCGCAGGTCGTTGAAGATACCCTTAGCTACTTCAACGATCTCCGGCTTATTGCGCTTCAGCGGCATGATGGCGGCTTTGATGGGCGAGAGTGCCGGGTGCAGCTTCATCACGTCGCGGACATTGCTTTCGTCGTCCTGCCCCGGAACGGTTTCCGTGCGCAGGGCGTGGCTCATGGTGGCCAGGAAGAGACGGTCGGCTC
>CAYWMW010000472.1:0-2763 GCA_964458975.1 uncultured Lewinella sp.
AGGTTAAAAAACATCAATCCGAGGATTAGGTAAAGTAATTGCTTCATAAGGAAACAATATACTGTATTAAACGGATTCCGATAGCTCTTTAACTTTCCTCTCCACCAACCGTTTCCCCTACAAGACCACAAAACCACAAGACCACAAGACCAACCATGCGCCTAGACCACATCGGCATAGCCGTAGCCGACCTCACCGCCGCCGAAGACCTCATCGCCCGCCTCCTCGGCCGCAAGCCATATAAGCGTGAAACCGTCGCCGAGCAGCACGTGACGACCAGCTTCTTCAAGGCTGGAGATTCCAGTGCGAAGCTTGAACTGGTCGCCGCCGAAGGCCAACAAGGCCCGATCCATAAGTACATCGAAAAACGTGGCCCCGGCATCCACCACCTCGCCTTTGAGGTAGACAACATCGAAGCGGAAATGGCCCGCTTGGCGGCGGATGGCTTCGAGCTGCTGCAGGACAAGCCCTCGCGCGGAGCAGACAATAAGCTCGTCTGCTTCCTCCACCCCAAAAGTACCAACGGCGTGCTGGTGGAGATTTGCCAGAGCATCGACAAAGACGCAGACCTCATCGACTTCTGGAGCCAGCGCTACGACGAAAACCGCACGGGTTGGGACATCGGCTACCCTTCCCCGCCCATCACCGATTACCTCGACCAGGTGGCCGATAAATCCCTGCGCATCCTCATCCCCGGCGCGGGCAACGCCTACGAGGCGGAGTACGCCTGGAAGCTTGGCTTCACCAACGTTCACGTGCTCGACGTGGCGGAGCAGCCACTAAAAGCCTTTGCGGAACGGGTACCCGATTTCCCCAAAGACCAACTGATTCAGGGAGACTTCTTCGAGCACATCGGCCAGTACGACCTCATCCTGGAACAGACCTTTTTCTGCTCCTTCCCGCCCCTGCCCGAAACCCGCAGCGCCTACGCCGAGAAGATGCACGCCCTGCTGGCGCCGGAAGGTAAGTTGGTGGGTTTATGGTTCGATATTCCACTGACCGGAGACCTCGTGAAACGGCCCTTCGGTGGTTCTAAGGCGGAATATCTCGGTTATTTCGCGCCTTTTTTCGAGGTCGAATCTTTTGCTACGGCAACCAACTCCATAAAGCCCCGCCGGGGCAACGAGTTGTTCGGCATCTTCCAGAAGTCAGTTGCGTAATGGTTTTCTGAACAGTCGGGAGCCACCATCCACATAACCACAAAACCACCCTATCAACTTGCTCCACGAAAAGCGCCTCCTTTTAATCCTTGCCGCCGTTCAGTTTTGTCACATCATCGACTTCATGATCATCATGCCGCTGGGCAAGACGATCATGGCTGAGTTCAACATCAGCCCCGGCCAGTTTGCCTGGGTGGTATCGGCTTATGCGGGGGCGGCGCTTACCGGAAATTTGATCAGCACGGCCTTCATTGACCGGTTCAACCGGCGCTCGGCGCTGCTGTTTTTGTTCTGTGGTTTTACCGTGGGCACGCTGGCTTGTGCCTTTGCGCCCTCTTATTTATTGCTGCTCGTTTTCCGGGCATCCACCGGTATTTTTGGGGGTACGCTGGGCGCGCTGGTGCTCGCTATTGTGGGCGATGTGATCCCGTTGGAGCGGCGGGGCGCGGCGATGGGCTGGGTGATGACGGCCTTTTCGGCGGCCAGCGTTATTGGCGTACCGTCGGGCATCTGGATTGCGGCGGAGTACGGTTGGCACGCGCCCTTTGTGGTTACGGCGGCGCTCTCGGCGGCCTTCTTGGTCCTGGCTTATTTCGTCATTCCATCCTTGCGGGGGCATTTAGAGCATGGGGCTCGGCAGCAGGTGCAAAGGGAGGGTAAAGGAGCAAGGGAGGACGTTCTCGACTCCGTCGCGCTGCCGAAGACAAACCTCCCCCCCGCTGGCGAAGCCCTGGCTCCGAAGTACGGACTACGGAAGATCGTCGACCCCTTCGTCCGCATCTTCTCGGATGCCAACCAGCGGGCCGCCCTGCTCTTTACTCTTGCGCTGATGCTCGGGCACTTCACCATCATTCCCTTCATCGCGCCGTACATGCAGATCAACATCGGCTTTGGGGATAAGCAGGTGAGCCTCATTTACCTCATCGGTGGCTTACTGACCGTTGTGCTGCTTCCGTTCTTCGGCAAGCTATCGGATAAGTACGGCCGGATGCGTGTTTTCACCACCGCCTCCGTCTTTGCGCTGGCGAGCATCTATGCGATTACCAACCTCGATACGGAGTCCATTTACCTGGCACTACTGGCGACCTCTTCGTTCTTCGTTGTGGCCAGCGGGCGCAATGTTCCCGCCACGACCATGATCACCTCCGTCGTCCGGCCGGAGAACCGGGGCGGCTTCATGAGCATCCGGCAATCGGTGAACGAGATGGCCCTCTTTGCCAGCACCCTCATCGCTGGTTTCATCATCACCGAAGGCCCGGACGGGAAGCTGGAACACTACGAATGGCTCGGCTACTTCACGATCCTGATGAGTGTGTTGGCCGTGTGGGCGGCCAGCCGGATTAAGGCCGTAGCTTAGAACTTTGTATATTAAGTTTAAGTAAATTTGTGGGGCTTCACTCTTCAGATACCGAACGTTTTCGATAGTTTTGCGCTGTATAAATACAGAAGACCTGATCGCAAGTGGTTGGTTTTCATTCAATCATATCTCAATATTCTGATCATGTTTCCCTGGTCAGGCTTTTCACCCTTTTAAACCACCTTATTATGCGTTTAGCTTTACTTTTGTTTTTTATTTGTCTTACTGTTGCGCTTACTGCGCAGA
>CAYWMW010000473.1:0-2756 GCA_964458975.1 uncultured Lewinella sp.
TGACTTTAGAAGCCCGGTCCATTTGAGGACCGGGCTTTTTTTGGGTACATTTCTCATTTTCTGTTTTAAGCAAAATAGCCAGGTGACCTTTGGTCACCTGGCTATTTTGCTTAAAACAGAAAATGAGAAATCAGGCGGTTAATAAGGATCCACATCTACCACCACCCGGACGCTGGTTAGGCGGGGTGTTTTACCCAGTTGGTCCACCGCTTTTTGCAGTAAGGCCTTGACGCGGTTTAGTTCTTTACCGTCCGGTTTGATGCGGATGACCATCTCCTGAAGGTAGTAGGTTCTCAGGCGGGCGATGCTCGGCTCGAAGGGCCCGTCGAGGGTATCGCCGAGGTGGTGCTTTAGCCAGCTGCCCATAAGCTTGGCGCCTTCCTCAACGGTGTTGCGTTTGGTGTGGCGGAGCTGCACGTGAATCATCTTCACGTAGGGCGGGAAGCGGTGTTCGGCCCGGTGGCGGCTTTCGCGCTCGATGAAACGGTGGTAGTCTTCCTCGATCACGTCGTGGATGACGGGGTGGTTCTTCTCCATGGCCTGGATGATGACCTTGCCCTGGCGGTGCTTCCGGCCCGCCCGGCCCGCTACCTGGACCATGAGCTGGAAGGCCCGCTCATCCGCCCGAAAGTCGGGGAAGCGGAGGAGCTGGTCAGCGTTGATGATGCCGACTAGGCCTACTTTCTCGAAGTCCAATCCTTTGGTCACCATTTGAGTGCCGACGAGGATGTCCAGCTCACCGAGTTCAAAACGGGTAAGGAGTTCACCGAGGGCGTTTTTGCCGCGTGTCGTGTCAGCGTCCATGCGGGCGAGGCGGGCGTCGGGGAGGAATATTTTGAGTTCGTCCTCAATTTTTTCGGTACCGGTACCGCCGAGAATCATTTCCGGGTTGCCGCAGGCGGGGCATTGCTCGGGCGGGGAGGTGGCGTAGCCGCAGCAGTGGCAGCGGAGGCGGTGCTGGTATTTGTGGTAGGTCAGGCTGACGTCGCAGTTGACGCACTCGATGGTGTGGTCGCAGGTTTGGCAAAAGTAGACGGGGGCGAAGCCTCTCCGGTTCTGGAAGAGGATGACTTGTTCGCCCCGCTCTAAGGTTGCTTTAATTTCGTTGATCAGGGTTGGGGTGAAGAAGGCGTGGCGGATGCCCTTTTCGTTTTCCTCCCGCAGGTCCGCCACCTGGATGGCGGGCATGGCGATGCCGCCGAAGCGCTTGGGCATGCTCACCAGGCCGTACTTGCCCCGGCGGGCGTTCTCCCAGCTCTCCAGACTTGGGGTGGCGGTGCCGAGGATGGTTTTTGCACCGTGGAGGTAGGCGAGGTAAACGGCTACATCCCGGCCGTTGTAGCGTGGGGCGGGCTCTTGCTGTTTGTAGCTGGAGTCGTGCTCCTCATCAATCACCACCAGCTCCAGGTTCGTAAACGGAAGGAATAAAGCTGAGCGTGGCCCAACGACGGAAAGCTTACCCGCCAGCACCGCCTTCCAGATTTCTACCCGTTCCATATTGTTGAGGCGGGAGTGGTAGACGGCGATCTTATCCCCCAGCACGCGTTGCAAGCGTTTCACGATCTGGCCGGTCAGGGCGATCTCGGGCAGGAGGTAGAGGACTTGTTTACCGCGTTCGAGCACGGCCTGCATCAGCTCCAGGTAAACGCGGGTTTTTCCGCTTCCGGTGACGCCGTGAATGAGGGCTGGTTTCCCGGCCTCATGCAAACTTTGCACCTGCGTCAGCGCCGCCTCCTGCTGTTCACTCAGGTCAAAAGCTTCTTCTGCTTCGCCCGCAGCGCCGCTGATCCGGCTCACCTCCTGCTCGTAAAACTCGAAGATGCCCTTTTTTACCATTGCCTTGACCACCGAACTGGTTGCCCCCGTCCGCTTGGTCAGGTCTGCCTGGCGGACGAACGGCTGGTTGCGCATAAGCTGTAAATGTTCCAGCAAAACGGCCGTCTGCCGCTCAGATTTACTGACCAGATCGAAGGCCGCAATCCGTTCCGCCTCGGTCGTGTAGGCGGGGCTAAAGCGGACACACTTTAGCTTCTTGGGCTTGTAGCGTAGTTGTAATTCCTCCTTCAGGAAGATGATGCGCCGGTCCAGTAAGCGCCGGATGACGGGGTAGACGGTTTTCTTCTGGAGGATGTCGCGCACGTCCTTCAGCGAGAGTTCGTGTTGCAGCGTGAGGGCCTCTACGATCATGTACTCCTGGTCGTCCATCTGCGTAGCGTCGTCGCTGAACAGCGGGCCGAGGGTGATGATGGTTTCGCTGGTGAGTTTGAGGTGGCTCGGCAGCCCGGCGGCCATCACTTCGCCGACGGTGCAGCTGTAATAAGCGGCCATCCATTCCCACATTTTGAGCTGCGGCTCGGTGATGAGCGGTTCGAGGTCGATGACGCTCAAAATTGGCTTCACCTTATAGCCCGGATGCTTGCCGTGCAGCCGCCGCACGATGCCAGTGTAGTGTTTGTTGCGGCCAAATTGCACTTCTACCCGCAGGCCAGTAACCAGCTGCGCCACCATCTCTTCGGGCACGGAGAAGGTGTACGTTTGGCGGAGGGCCAGCGGCAGGATGATGTCGGCGTAGATGGTGCCGGAGGGGGGGAGTGGTTCGGTGGGGATGTGGTTTTGTGGTTTTGTGGTTCGATGGAAGCCGCCACGGCTTATTGCAAATGTAGGAAGTAAGGGGGGAAGGGAGAAAGGGGGGAAAGGGAGAAAGGGGGGAAGGGCTGTCGCTCGGGCATTCCTTTACTCCTTTTTCCCTTTCTACC
>CAYWMW010000474.1:0-2735 GCA_964458975.1 uncultured Lewinella sp.
ACTCCCGACTCCCGACTCCCGACTCCCGACTCCCGACTCCCGACTCCCGACTCCCAAACTCTCAACTCCGCATAGCCTCCACCGGGTCCATCTTAGCCGCCATACCCGCAGGCACCGCCCCGGCCAGAATGCCAACTACGGCAGACATCACCACGCCAATAATCGCGTACTTAGGGCTCAGGGTAATGGAGAAACTCTCGAATGAAGTATTAATGATGGAGGTTACCCCAACCACCAGCCCCAGACCGATTACCCCGCCAATGATGCACAGGATGACCGATTCGGTCAGGAACTCCAGCAGGATAACGAACTGACGGGCACCGAGGGCCTTCTTGACACCAATCAGGCTGGTCCGCTCCTTTACGGAAACGAACATGATGTTGGCTACGCTGATGGCGCCCACCACCATCGAGAACAGACCGATGAGCCCGCCAACGGTGTTCAGTACGCCGAAGAAGCCACCGATCTGGTCCGCAATCATGCTGAGTTGGTTCATCGCAAAAGTATCGTCTTCCCGGGGCCGCAGGCGGCGGGTGGAGCGGAGGATGCCCCGAATATCGTCCTGTACTTGTTCGAGCGGGAAACCGTCCTTTGCCTTCACGGCCACCGTGCCGCCGAAGCGGTTACGGTTTTTGAGGTTGATGAAGCGCGCCGCGTTGGTGTAAGTCACCATAATTGCGTCGTCAAAATCCAGGGGGTTGATGAGGTCGCCGCCGGCGGCCTCCAGCACGCCGATGACTTCGTACTTCCGGCCGCCCATCTTCACCGTTTTACCTACGGGCTCAATGGCACCAAACAACTCTTCGGCGATGGTGAAACCTAGCAGAATTTTGTCGGAACCGCCGTTGTACTCGGCCGTACTCCAGTAGCGACCCTTGCCTACTTCGATGTTGAGCATCCGGTTCAGCTCGAAGGTGGTCACGAAGAGGAAACCGCCTTCTACCGTATTTCTTTGGTACTTCAGGGTCTTTGCGCCGGGCACAGTCCAGTAAGAAACCAGGGAGGCAGTGGGCATTCTTTCCTTGAGCGCCTCGTAGTCGTTGTGGTCCGGGTAGGGGCGTTGGAAATACTCCCACCAGTCTCCGCTGTTGTCTTTCCAGGGCCATTTGTCGATGTACACCACGTCGTCCCCAAGTTTAGCGAGGCTGCCCTGCACACTGTCCTCCAGAGACTCTACGGCGGAGAGCACCCCGATGATGCAGAAGATGCCAATCGAAATACCCAGCAGGGAAAGAAAGGTACGCAGCTTATTGCCGGTAAGCTGGGCGATGGCCTGGCGAACACTTTCGGTAAAAACCTTGAAGAAGAGCATGAGGAGGAGTGTTTTCGGTTGGGCGATTCGGAGGAATCTCGTCCGGAAGAAAAATATCGCTCAAGATACGATTTGGGCGCGGCCGCAGGTGCAATGATAGACCAAAGGCAGGGAAAGTTGGACGAACCGCCAATTTTCCCCGTCCGTGCATCAACATTCACCTCCTCTGAAACCTTCTCTGTGGGAGGGCAAGGAACCATCTTGTAAAATACCCCTATCTTTGCCCGCTGTTTAGGATGGCCGTGAGAACATCTTTCGGCTCGTACCTTCACTAAACAACAAACCACCAGGGAATAAAAACTAGCCAAGGGAATGAGGACTAAGCTGTCACAATTCAAATTTGAACTCAACGAAAAACTTATCGCCCGTACGCCCAGTAAGCGGCGGGATGACAGCCGCATGATGGTCGTCAACCGTGCAACCGGGCAGATCGAGCACAAAATGTTCACCGATCTGCTCGACTACTACGACGAAGGCGATTCATTGGTTTTCAACAACACCAAAGTCTTCCCCGCCCGCCTCTACGGCCTGAAGGAAAAGACCCAGGCCCGCATCGAAGTCTTTCTGCTCCGCGAACTCAACTCCCAGGCCCGCCTCTGGGATGTACTCGTAGACCCCGCCCGGAAAATCCGCGTAGGCAATAAACTCTACTTCAACGATAAGCGCGGCAACACCAAACTGGTCGCTGAAGTAGTAGACAACACCACCAGCCGTGGCCGTACCATCCGCTTCCTCTACGACGGCCCGAACGACGAGTTCCTCAAAGAACTCCACGGCCTCGGCAATACTCCCCTGCCTAAACTCCTCGAACGCGAAGCCGATGCCCGCGATGCGGACCGCTACCAAACCGTCTTCGCTCAGGAGATCGGTGCCGTAGCCGCCCCCACGGCTGGCCTTCACTTCAGCCGTGAAACACTCATGCGCATGGAGCTGAAGGGCGTCAAGAAAGCAGACATCACCCTCCACCTCGGCCTCGGAACCTTCCGCGCCATCGAAGTAGAAGACCTCTCCAAGCATAAAATGGATGCCGAGTACTTCCGCGTCGAGCAAGCAGCCTGCGATACCGTAAACGCCACTAAAATCGACGGCGGAAAAATCCTCGCCGTAGGCACCACCTCCGTCCGTGCCTGCGAAAACAGCGTCAGCGCCGAGCGCCTGCTCGCCCCCAACGAAGGCTGGACGAACAAATTCATCTTCCCCCCCTACGAGTTCCACATCCCGGATCACCTGCTCACCAACTTCCACCTGCCGAAGAGTAGCCTCTTCATCACCACTTGTGCCTTCGGTGGCATAGACCTGATCCTCGAAGCCTACAAAGTAGCCCAGAAGGAGAAGTACCGCTTCTTCGCCTACGGAGATTGCATGCTCGTCATCTGATTTTTCTGCTTTCGATTACTGTTTAATTTTCAATCGGGGTTTTCGC
>CAYWMW010000475.1:0-2732 GCA_964458975.1 uncultured Lewinella sp.
CCGGCCCCAACGGCTTCACCAGCTCTGACCGGGTAATTACCGGGCTGGAGGCCGGAACGTACACCGTTGAGGTAGCAGACTTCTACGGCTGTATCTCCCGCTGGACGGGCGACGTAAATACCCTGCCAGCCCTGACCATCGATTGCTCACTGCCCTCAACATCGCCTACCACCGTCGGCGGTGCCGACGGGATGGCCGAAATCAGCATCACCAGCGGCTCGGGGGATTACTCCATCTCCTGGGCCGGCCCCATCGGCGGCTCCATCAACAACGCCGTTGATGGCCCTAATACGATCACCGGCTTACGACCGGGTACTTACACCTTTACCGTTACCGACGAGGAAAGTGGCTGTACCGAAATGTGTACCGTAGTAGTGGAAGAGCCACCCTGCGAAATCGACTTCACCGTGATGCTGGACGCTGACGGAAACGCCGTCATCACCGTCCTCGGCGGCATCCCCAACTTCACCCTGGCCTACGTCGGGCCAACCAGCAGCCCGCCCTCGGCGCCTTTCGGCAACGAAGGCATCACCGTGCCCGCCGGAGACCTCGAACCCGGAGACTACGAATTCGTACTCATCGAAGAAGACCGCTTCTCCTGTATGGTATCCTTTTTCTTAACCATTGATCCGGTAGACTGCTCCGACCTGCAGTTTTCTATCCTCGACCTCCAGTCTCCCGAATGCGGCGGTACGGACGACGGCCTGATTGACATATTCTTTGAAGGGAACTTTGTGCCGGACATCGTCTGGACGGGGCCCGGCGTTAGCGGAGACAGGAGCTCCATCATCACTGACCTCGGCCCGGGTACCTACTCCTTCGTAATCACCGACACCCGTGGTTGCACGCGGGATTCCGCCTTCACCCTCACCGCGCCACCGGAACTTTTCTTTGACTGTGGAGCGGTGAATGAAACCCTGGCGGTGCTCGACAACGGCAAAATCGGTTACCGCGTCACCGGCGGTACCGGCCCGTTCAGTCTTACTTACACCGCAACGGACCCCGACGGAAATACATTGCCGGGCGGAGGCCCTACGCCAATAGCGGTACGAGATACGCTTCGTGACCTGGCCGCAGGCACCTATGTACTCACCGTTACGGACGCCAACGGATGTAGCAACGAGTGTACCGCCGTTGTCTCCGAACCGAACTGCTCCCTGGCCCCGAACTGCACGGTTACCAATCCGGTCATCGCTGGTGGCAACGGAAGCGTAACCCTTGATTTCGATGGCACGCCGAGCTGGAACGTAACCATCAATGGCCCTAAAGACACCAGTTTTGTGACCGCCATCGCAACGGTTACCATCGATGACCTACCGCAGGGAAATTACGCCCTGAGCGTCTTCAATACCGAAGGATGTGTTGGGGTTTGTTCGTTTTCTATCGTTGGCCCTACCTGTGCGCTCAGCTTCACGGGCGCTACCGAAAACCCTTCGTGCGTCGCCTCGGCGGACGGTACGATCGTGCTGTCGGTAGACAACGCTGCTCCCGGCCTCATGGTAGATTGGTCCGACGATGCTTTTGACGGAATGACGACGCTGACGGGGCTTCCCGCTGGAACCTATTCCGTGACCGTAACCGACGAAACGGCCTGCCCGGTTGCTCCCCAAACCTTTACGCTCACGGACCCGGCTCCGCTGGAAGTTGACCTTAGCATCACCGCGCCAGTCCTTTGTGCCGGAGACAGCACGGCGTCTTTACTGGCCACGGTTATGGGTGGTGTTGGCGCGTTGTCTTTTGATTGGTCGGTAGATTCTTTACCCGATACGGACCAGGTATCCGGGCTAATGGCCGGTATTTACCACGTTTTGGTGACCGACGAAAATGGCTGCAGTGGCCGTGATACAATCATCATTAACCAGCCCGAAACACTTCTCCTGATTTGCTCCGCTACGGGCGAAACCGCTGCAGGTGCCACCGACGGTACCATCATGCTTAATAATTTGGGCGGGGACGCAGGTGCCGGGGGAGTTGTACGGCTGAGTGGCGACCTGGGAGACCGCTTCATAACCGCAGCCACGGATACCACCTTCAGCGGATTAGCACCCGGGACCTACGAAATGACCATCACCGACGCCAACGGCTGTACAGCAAGCTGCTCCGCCATCGTAAGCCAGGGTGGTTGCGATATAGAAGTAAGTATCGTACCTACCCAGCCGGATTGTGACAACCCTACGGGGGAGGCTTCCGCCAACGTTACCAACGCAAACGGGATGGTAACCTACGCCTGGAACAACGGAGCAACTACCCAAACGCTTACCAGCCTACCCCCCGGAGATTATGCCGTGACCGTCACCGATGCCCTTGGCTGCGAGGCCCGGACGGATGTAAGCATAACGCTGTTCACCGACTTTCCAGAACTCACGAACCCCGCACTTACACCCGTGTGTGATGATGGCTGTACCGACCTAACCTTCACCCTGGACGGATTACCCCCGTTCGTCCTCCGGGCAAGGGTAGACCGTGATGGAAATGACCTGGGTACCTACTCCATCAACGTGTCCTCTTCAGGAGACGAAACTTTCACTATTTGCCCCGGAGACTTTGGCTCCCCGGACCTGCGCAATGACGTTATAACTTTAATTGATGTTGTTGACGGGAATGGCTGCCGCCAAAACATCGGGACACAACTTGCCATCAATGTTTTCCCCTCAGCAACTTCATCGCTAGACACGATGACCTGCGCTGGCGGCACGGTCAATTACTTCGGTGAAATCTTCGATGAAAACCGG
>CAYWMW010000476.1:0-2731 GCA_964458975.1 uncultured Lewinella sp.
ACTCCCGACTCCCGACTCCCGACTCCCTACCACAGCTGATGCACCCCAGCCTTAATCATATCCTCATACACCGCGTTCATTCCGTTGATCTGCGCCTCGGTAAGTGGCGGCATATCGGGCGCGGAGAGGTTGGAGTTCAGGTGCTGAATTTTTGATGCCCCGGGGATGATGCAGCTCACTTCGGGAAAGCGCAGGATCCACTGCAAAGCCCGTGGAGCGAGGTTTTTCTCGCCGGGGAATAAGGCCTTCATGCGTTCCATCGCTTCCAGGCCCAACTCATAGTCTACACCGCTAAAGGTCTCACCCTTATCGAAGCCCGCTCCGTCCCGGTTGAAGTAGCGGTGGTCTTCGGCTCCGAAGGTGGAGGCTTGGTTGAACTTGCCGGTCAGTAAACCCGAAGCCAGTGGAACCCTAACAATCACACCAACATTACGCTTGCTCGCTTCCTGGAAGAACAGCTCCGAAGGCCGTTGGCGGAAAACATTGAAGATGATCTGGACGGTCGTAACGTTGTCGTACTGCATCCCCTTCAGGGCTTCCTCCACTTTCTCAACGCTGACGCCGAGGTGCTGGACTTTGCCTTCCTCCTTTAGCCGCTCGAACAACCCGAAGATCTCCGGGCGGTAGTAAACTTCGGAGGGGGGGCAGTGGAGCTGGATCAGGTCCAGGGTCTCCAGGCCGGTACGGCGGAGGCTGTCTTCCACGTAGCCGCGCAGGGCTTTTTCGGTGTATCCCGCATTTAGGTGGGGTGTGATCTGGCGGCCACATTTAGTGGCTACGTAAATTTTTTCTGACCGGCTCTTCACTACCCGGCCAACGGCTTCTTCACTCAGGCCCGCCGAGTAAACATCGGCGGTGTCGATGAAATTAACCCCCGCATCAATGGCGGCGTGCAGGATACCGTCGGCTATTTTATCACTAAAAGGGTCTCCCCACTTTCCGCCCACCTGCCAGGTGCCGAGGGCGATTTCTGAGACTTGAAAATTAGTTTTGCCTAAGGTGCGCTTTTGCATGGGGTAATGGATTTTCGTTTTATGTTGCCCGTACAATACGTTTATCCGCAAACAACGGTTTAACGTTGTCGGTTGTCGGTTATCGGTTGTCACCTCAACCGACAACCGGCAACCGACACCTCAGAACCGCCCAACATAAGTCTCCGGCCGGATCAGCTTCAACTCTGCCTTAATGGAATCGGAGACGGCCAGCCCGTCGATGAATTCGTGCAGGATGCCTTCGTTGAACACCGTCCGGCCCCGGGTAAGCTCCTTGAGTGCTTCGTACGGTTTGGGGTAGCCTTCACGGCGCAGGATGTTCTGGATGGCTTCGGCGCAGACGATCCAGTTGGCTTCCAGGTCGGCGTTGAGTTTGTCCTGGTTCAGTAGTAGTTTGCTGAAGCCTTTTTCGATGGCCTTGAAGGAGAGCAGGACGTGGGCCAGCGGCAGGCCGACGTTGCGCAGCACGGTGGAGTCCGTCAGGTCGCGCTGAAGGCGGCTGATGGGGAGCTTGTCCGCCAGGTGGGTGAACAACGCGCGGGCGATGCCGAGGTTGCCTTCCGCGTTCTCGAAATCAATAGGGTTTACTTTATGCGGCATAGCCGAGGAGCCGATTTCTCCTTTGATGGTCTTTTGCCGGAAGTACTCCATGCTGATGTACTGCCAGATATCGCGGCACAAATCGATCAGGATGGTACTGATGCGGTTGAGGGCGTGGAAGACGGCCCCGAGGTTGTCGTAGTGCTCAATTTGTGTAGTGGGGTAGGAGCGCTTCAGGCCCAGGTCGTTGCTTACGAACTGGTCGGCGAAGGCGTGCCAGTCGTAGTTGGGAAAGGTCACGTAGTGGGCGTTCATGTTTCCGGTAGCGCCGCCGAATTTTGCCGGCAGCTGGATGTCTTGGAGCTGGCGGAGTTGTTCGCGCAGCCGGTGCGTCCAGACGCTGAATTCCTTGCCCAGCAGGGTAGGCGAGGCGGGCTGGCCGTGGGTTTTGGCCAACATCGGCACGTCGGCCCACTCCATCGCGTGGCGGTCGATCATGCTGATCAGGTTTTCGAGGGCGGGGCAGATCACCTCGTCCAGGCTGTCTTTTATGCTGAGCGGGATGGCGGTGTTGTTGATGTCCTGGCTGGTGAGGCCGAAGTGGACGAACTCCAGAATGTCCTCCATTCCGGCTTCTTCCATGCGAGCTTTGACGAAGTATTCTACCGCTTTCACGTCGTGGTTTGTCGTCCGCTCGGTGGTTTTCACTTCTTCGGCGTCGGCTACGTTGAAGTTGATGACCATTTGCTCCAGGTCCGTCATTTGAACCGCGGAAAAGCGTTGCAATTGGGGCAGTCCGAGTTTGTGGAGCGCTTGCAGGTAGCGGACTTCCACCAGCACCCGGTAGCGGATCAGGGCGTATTCGCTGAAGTATTCACTGAGTTCTTTGGTTTTTCCGTGGTAGCGGCCGTCGATGGGGCCGATTGCGCGTAGTGGAGACATTTTTGGGTAGATTGATAGATTGATAGTGTCGTAGATTGATAGGCTACCGCACGTTGGAGGGGGCAAATGTACGATTTGTGTTCAGTGTCGGGGATGGGAAATGCAGAAGAGACCCGGAGGGTCGCCTAGCCTAGTGAGGGGTGGAGGGCGGGCCAAAGGCCTGGCCCGTAACCCCTCGCAAAAGGACCGTGCAAGGGGTTGCGCGTCTTTTGCGAGGGGTTGCGCAGATGGCTCCGCCGTTCTGCTCCACCCCTCGC
>CAYWMW010000477.1:0-2729 GCA_964458975.1 uncultured Lewinella sp.
GCAAGCAATACAACTTCATCCTTGATGTTTCCTCCACGAAGGCGCTACTCAAAAGCCTGCGCAAGCACGGCCTCGTTGCCACAGGAAAAGCCGGAACCGTGGAGGAAATTACGTTGGAGCGCGAGCGGTAGCGCCGTCAAAAGCCTACCTTCGTGAAACATTCATATTGCCCCAAACTCTCCCCGCATGAACATCATACTTAGGGGTTGCGGAACAATAAGTTATCCGTTTAAAAAATGGCGCTCGCGGCTATTAATGCATTCCTCTTTTACCGAAACTGTGCTAACCGCCCATCGATTTTCTTCAAATCAAACGCCTTAAGGTCAAACCCTTTCCCGAGCCACTGCACGGCATCCGCGTACATTTCGTGCTTGGGGTCTTTGAGGGCTTCGACGAAGTCGTAAAAGCCCCACATTCCGCCCATATCGTCTACTGGTGCGGAGCAGCGGCCGGCGGTGCAGCGGGGGTACGTCACTTTTTTATCGATGGGTAGTTCTTTTTCGAGCGCAACGCTGTGGTACCAGCTGTCCCCGAAATCGTAGTGGTAGGTGAACGTCTTGCCGCTCATTCTGAACATATCCGCTACGGTCATGCCTTCGTAGCTGTCTGACCATTCATTGCTGTACGGATCGTGAGGGCTAACGAAAGAATCCCTTCGGCTATTCTCGAAAGAATGCAAGTGGCTGTTGCTCCATTCAAAAACGGTCTGGATGAGTGCGTGCAGTTCTTCCAGCGGGGTATCGGCACGCAGCTCCAGGCGGCGCCAGATGGGTGGCTTGCTTCCCTTCAGGGTGATTTTTATCCGGAAGATCGGGGCCGAAGAAGAAGCGCTGGCGAGTGTGCGAATGGTAGCTCCTCCTTTTGGTTTGGGGCCAACTCCCATTGCCGGGCCGAGAATGTCGAGGAGTTTATTCATATCGGGTTCCTGGCTTCCATCGCCAAACAATTCCAGCATCTGGCTCAACGGCGAGTTGGCGTTGAGCAAGCTGTTCTCATCAATGCGCTGAATCGTTAGCGGGAAAGCAGCGCGTTGCTTTTTGGAGAAGGTGTGCATACCGGTAGCAAGGGCTATAATGACGGTGTCCATCAGTGGCCCATCGTAGCCGAGGCGCAGGAGATTTTCGGCGTAGGGAAGTACCTCCGCATCCCGCTCAACGTCGAGTAGTGCGCGGCAGTGCGCGAGCCAATTGTCGGTCACTTCCCGATCGGTGTAAAAGCCGAGCTTACCCGCCGGGTAATCCTTCAGGGGGCGCAAATATTTTTTTGCCCGTTCAGCGACGTCGCGGCCTCCTTCAGCCGCCAGTACGTACTGAGCAGTGGCCAGCGGAGAATCCGGGTTTTTTTTGACCGTTTGTAACAGCAGCCGATCGTAGGCTTCGTCTTCTTGCGGCCCAACGGTCTCCCTTGCGCCGAGCATTTCGATCAGTGCTTCATCCTCGGGGCGAACATCGTTCGGGGTACTACGGATACCTAGTTCCTCCCGGAGCCATTTGCGGTCATACTTACCGATGTCTGCCCCGATGGTCATCACTACCTCCGTAAAAAAACCTTCAACGCCCGTAGGAAACTGATTGGCGGAGGCGATCACCTGGCTAAAGGCATCTTCGTAATAGTGGTTGAGCGTAGGGTACGAATCGCCGATCACCACAGCGTCAAGCTCCAGCTCTTCGCGGTCGTCAAAACAGTTTTCCAGCGCTTCGATCAGCTGATTAATCGCCTCGCTATAGGCTAAAGCGATGGTTTCCTTACCGGCTATCTGGTCCTGAAAGTAACCCCGATACACCTCCAGGCCTTTATAGGCATCGGCGTACGAGAGTGCGCCGCCCCCAGCCAGTTGCTGGTAGAGGGTACGCATGATTACGGAGGTCAGGCTGTTGGTCATAAGTTCAAGGACTGGTTTGAATGCGCAAGGTAATACGTTTAGGTTTCTTGGGCGCGGTCGCGGGTGCGGAGATTGGTTGAAAAGCAAGGAAGGCAAGCCCCGCCCCTCCGGCTATGGCAAAAAGTTGACGTGCGAAGGTGATTCGATATCCACCCTGGCTCCGCCGTACTTCGTTTCTTTTTTCTTCCATGCCTTAATTTCCGGGTCCGCAGAGCCGGGGATCGGTTTTTCTTGGAGAAAGTAGAACCGCAGGTACAGGTTACCGATCAAAGGTATTCGGCTGAACCAGCGGTTGGCGGGCAGCAGTGGTTTATGCGCATCAAGCTTGATGAGCAGGCGCACCCAATCGGTGAAAACAATCAGCGAAATCAGGTAGCCGAAGTAAAACATCATAAGAGCTTTCTCCGAAACTAATGACGCTGCGCTTCAGCCTTGCATCTAGTCGACGAAACAGGGTGGGCTTTCTACCATTGTTCTTCACCAAACTCGTATCGGCCTCAAGGTCGACGCTACGGTATCAGAACCATCTCATTGTTTGGCGCAACCTCCTAGCACCTCACCTAAAAGGAATATATGATAATTACATGTACCCAAAGTTGACCAAGTAGTTTAGTCCTTCTTGAAATGGATCAACCGTTGTTCCTGCCGCAGCGACCGCAAAAACAAAGATACTATTTTAAATCGTTCTGGCTTACAGCTAAGGCCTTGGAGTGTGTATAACAAGATGCACAAGTGCTACAATTTTACCGCCTGCCACGTCTCCCCTCTCCCGAGGAGAGGGGCCGGGGGAGAGGGGGATTCGTGCATCTCGTTATACACACGGCCTTGGATAAAGGCTATTTCAACC
>CAYWMW010000478.1:0-2724 GCA_964458975.1 uncultured Lewinella sp.
AATATAACAGCCAGGGAAGTAAAGGTAGAAAGGAGTAAAGGCGAAAGGGCAAAAGAAGTAAAGGCGAAAGGGTAAAAGAAGTAAAGGCAAAAGGGCAAAAGGAGGAGAGAATAAGGGCGCGGCCGCAGGTGCCATGGAGGTTTTCAGGTAGTGGTCCTACCTAGGAACGCCAAATCACCCGTGGTGTTGATTATTCAGGGCTGGAATCACTTAGCCCGGATCGAATCGATAAGCCGGTCAACGGCATCAGCGTAGTCAGCATATTCTCGTTGCAGGCCCGTATTAATGATTGTATAATACCGCTTATCCACCATAATGAGCCCTACCTCAAAGTAAATATCCATACCCTGAGTTGTAGGCTGTTAAACCTGACGATGATCACCCATGACGGTTTTCTACCACCAAAACGCGAAGCGTTTTCTTCTGGATAGCCCCTCTCCGCTGAGCCTGGGGCGAAGCGTGTTGGAGAGGGGTTGGGGTGAGGTGGCTACGGGAGGTCATCGTCAGGTTTAACAGCATACCCTGAGTTGTACCAAGGAAACGTTGAGACCGGTAAGGATTTCCGTTGATGTCCTGCTTATTCGCAGGAAGCCGCTTAGTACCGCCGTATCGGCTGAAATAGCCATCGAATAAGTGCTCGAAAGCAAAATCTTCTACCCCGGTATCTTCGTATTGGTCCGCAACCCTACCCGGCCGGACAACCCCGCCAATTCCGTCTTCAATGAATAGCTTTAGCTTACTGCCGTTTCCGAAAGATATGAGCGTGTTGAAGGCAAGGTACCCAAAAGTCTTCAAAGAACACTTACACATCCAAAAGCAATGTGCAAGCTCGGAGCCTGATCATAGTGCCCTACCCCTGCCAAAAAACCTCCACTGCACCCGCGCCCGCGCCCAAAACTCCCTGCCGCCTCGCACCAAACACCAGGTACCGGAAAGCGGTTAAACCGACGTACCTCTAAACCAACCCAATGGCCTTTTTCGGACAGATCGTAAAAACCTTCCTCGAAACCAAGCACAACCTTCTTCCTCAGGAGCCTTCGGACCCCGTCGCGGCGCAGGAAGATCAGCTGCGTACCCTGCTCGAAACCGCAAAGGACACCGCTTTTGGTAAGTTCTACAACTTCGCCAGCCTCCTGGAAGCGGAAGACATCCGCAAAGCCTACGCCAGTCGCGTCCCGCTGCACGACTACAACCGGATGAACGAACACTGGTGGAAGCAGCAGCGAAAATTCCCCGACATCACCTGGCCGGGGAAGCCAGACTATTACGCCCTGAGCAGCGGCACCACCGGCAAAAAATCTAAGCGCATCCCCGTAACCAACGAAATGCTGGAATGCACCCAAACCGTAGGCCGCGCCCAGGCCGAAAGCCTCGCCAACTTCGATCTTCCCGCCGCCCTCTTCGAAAAAGACATCCTGATGCTCACCAGCTCCGCCGACCTGGAGGCCAATAAATTTGGTGCAATGGAAGGTGAAATCAGCGGCATCAACGTGAGCAATATGCCCGGTTTTATGGAGGGATTCTATAAACCGGGAATCGAAATCGCCAGCATCCCCGATTGGGACACCCGCGTACAACGCATCGCCGAAGAAGCCCCGAACTGGGACGTCGCCGCCCTGGCCGGCATCCCCAGCTGGATGGTGATGATGCTCCGCAAGGTGATCGAAGTCAATAAACTGAAAAACATTCATGAAATCTGGCCCAACCTGGCCATCTACACCACCGGTGGTGTAGCCTTCGAGCCCTACCGGAAAAGCTTCGAAGCCCTGCTGGATCACCCCCTGATCATCATGGATACCTACCTGGCCAGCGAAGGTTTCTACGCCTTCAACGCCCGCCCGGACACGATGTCTATGCAACTCGCCCTGGACCACGGCCTGTACTTCGAGTTCGTCCCGCACGATGCCGATGGCTTCAACGAAGCCGGGGCCATTCTGGAGAAGCCCAAAGTACTCGACTTCCGCGACGTCGTAGAGAACAAAGACTACGCCCTCATCGCCTCCACCCCCGCCGGAGCGTGGCGCTACATGATCGGTGACACCATCAAATTCACCAATAAGGAGAAGATGGAAATCGTCATTACCGGCCGGACGAAGTACTGGCTCAACGTAGTCGGCTCCCAACTCTCCGAAGAGAAACTGAACGCCGCAATTAAGGCCCTCAACGATGCAACGGACGCCCAGGTGAAGGAATTCACCGTCGGTGCCGTACCCACCGAAGACGGCAACGACTATTACCACCAGTGGGTTATCGGTCTGGAAAACGGAGCGCTAAGCGAAGCAAAAGCCGCCGAAATCCTCGATGACCACCTCAAAGAAGTAAACAAAAACTATAAGGTAGCCCGTACCAAAGCCCTCAAGGGTATAAAAGTAAAGGTGGCCCCTGCGGAACAGCTCTACAGCTTTCTCGAACAGTCAAAAAAGAAGGGCGGCCAGATCAAGTTCCCTAAAGTGATGACGGGTGAAAAGCTTGGCGAGTTGCTTGCTTTTTTGGACTAAGGGGCACCGTAAAGACGCAAATCAAGGACTAAACCTAGGGTGTGTAATCTGACCAATTATTAGTTCACGCTTCGACTAAAAACGCGAAGCGTTTTCACAAGCCCCTCCTCCGTGGGGAGGGGTTGGGGAGGGGGTTTATGGGCCGGACGGAATTGTAGCCAAATTACACAGCTTAGGACTAACCCCCACCAACTACTCTCCGAGGTCCTCCAACCATCTCCTGGAG
>CAYWMW010000479.1:0-1275 GCA_964458975.1 uncultured Lewinella sp.
CGGACGAAGTACCTGCACCGCAGGAAAGTCATCTCCGCCCTGGAGGGCGGGCTGGGCTTCTGCAACGTCATCTTCGGCTGGGACAGCCAGGACGAACTCTACGGCCACCCCGTTCACGACCCCGGTTTTGCGGACAGCACGGCGCGCCTCCAACCGGAAACCTTCCGCCGCATTCCGTGGGAGAACGACATGCCGTTTCTGCTCGCCGACTTTGCGGACAGCAACGATCCCGCAGCCGCAGCCTGCCCACGCTCCCTGCTCAAGCGGGTAGTCGACAAAGCAGAAAACATGGGTTTTACCGCCCGCTTCGGCCCCGAATACGAGTGGTTTGTTTACCGGGAAACACCGGTCTCTGCTGCGGAGAAAGGGCACAAAAACCTTCAGCCGCTCACGCCGGGGATGTACGGCTACTCCGGCCTTCGGACGGGGCAAAATGCGGAATACTTTGCTGACCTGTTCGGGCAACTCGACCGGTTTGGGGTGGAGATCGAGGGCTTGCACACCGAAACTGGGCCCGGTGCGCTGGAGGCGGCCATCAGCCACCAACCGGCGCTGGAAGCGGCGGACCGGGCGGTGCTGTTCAAGCAGGGCGTCCGCCAAATCAGCTACCGCCACGGTTTGCTGGCCAGCTTCATGGCCAAGCCCCGGGCCGACCTTCCGGGCTGCGGCGGGCACCTGCACCAGTCGCTTTGGCAAGACGGGAAAAATGCCTTCTACGACGGCGAGGCGGCGCACGGCATGAGCGCTATTTTCCGACATTACCTGGCCGGACAACTCGCCCTGCTCCCCGCATGCTTGCCACTTTTTGCCCCTACGGTGAACAGCTACAAACGCTACGTCAGCGGTTCCTGGGCGGCCACCCGCTGCAACTGGGGCGTGGACAACCGCACGGTCGCCCTGCGCGTCATCCCCGGAGGCGAAAAAGGCTGCCGGCTGGAAACCCGCGTGCCCGGTGCGGACACCAATCCGTACCTCGCCATCGCCGCCGCTTTGGCCGCTGGCCTGTACGGTATTGAACACAAATTACCCCTCAATCTCCCTCCGGTTACCGGCAGCTCCTACGACCAACGTATCGGTGAACTCCTCCCGACTGATTTGGGCGCGGCCGCCGGTGCAATGTCGGTTGAAGGGCCTCATCTCGACCTGCTCGGCAAGGATTTCTGCCAACACTTCATCAACTCCCGCCGCTGGGAATGGCAGCAGTACCAGGCGGCGGTTACGGATTGGGAGGTAAGGCGGTACTTCGAAGTGGTTTAGTGGAGGGTGGTTCGGTGG
>CAYWMW010000479.1:1375-2714 GCA_964458975.1 uncultured Lewinella sp.
GTGGAGGGTGGTTCGGTGGGCGAACTTATCACCTCTCACCCAACTATAAATGAATTACCTTTCTGCAAGCTATACTGTCGCTGTTTTATAACGACGCCCAAAAAACCACCCTCCACCGAACCACCGAACCACCGAACCAAAATGACCGACTTCGAAGCCATCATCCGTTACGCCTGGCGCGCCTACGACCACACCCGCACCATCGCTACGATCGACAACATCAGCGCCAAAGTATCCACCAACTCCGTGTTCCGGCTCAATATGGCGGACGGCAACGAGCTCATCGCCAAGGTGACCGTTTTTGGCTCCTTCGAGGGCTTTGCCGAAGACCATACCATCGTCAATGTTGTCGCCAACAACCTCCCGGTTCGCTACGCCGATTTCCTCAGCCGGGCGCTGATGAAGGGCAACCAACTCTTCTTTCACCGCTACATCGACCCGACCACCGATGCCTGGGTCGTCTTCTACCGTCCCATCCACATCCAGGAGCAATCGCCAAAGCAGTTGAGTATGGACCAGGTCGCCAAACTGGGCAGCGAAATGGCCGCTTTCCACCGCGACTGTACCCTGATCTCCGGCACCCTACCCCGCAGTGATCGGGACATGACGGTAGACGTAGACAGCCTGCTGCAGGAGCTACCAGAGCTCTACCCGGACCACCAGCACCTCATCAGGCAACACTGCAACCTGTTCCTGGAAAACACTTTTCATCTCAATACCCGGGGCTTCGTCAAGATCCCCGTGTTTGTGGACTGGAACATCGGCAACTTCAGCATCCATAAAGACGGCTCGCTGGCCAGCCGGTGGGATTACGACTGGTTCCGAATGTCTACCCGCGTAGCCGACTTTTACTTCCTCAGCCGCGTAGTAAGCAAGGTCGGCGACCAGGATGAGTTCACTTACGAAGTAGACCGGATGCTGGAAGACCGCTTCCTCCATTTCCTCCGGTCTTACCACGAGGTTTTCCCCCTCTCCGCCACCGAAGTACGCTTCACGAAGGAGGCTTACCGCTTTTTCCTGCTCAACTACGTACTCCGCCTCGGCCGCTACTTCTTCCGCCCGGCCATCGCCGAAAAGCTTATCGCCGATGTGCTGAACGTTCACCTGCCTACGCTGGAGGAGAAGTTTGACCCGGAGGTGTTGGTGGCTGGGTTGGGTTTGGATTAAAGGCCCCTCGTCGGCCTAGCCTTGCGTAGCTTGGCTCGTCCGCCGAGAGGGTCTTTAACCCAAACCCAGCGTAATCAGATAACAACAGATACTCCCCTCTCCCCAACCAAGTCACAACTAAGGGGTTGCGGAATAATAAGTTATTCTGGTGACCACGAAGTAGCAGCAGAGC
>CAYWMW010000480.1:0-2149 GCA_964458975.1 uncultured Lewinella sp.
ATTGAAAACTTGGCAAACGGGGCTAAATTTGTGGGACAAACCTGAACTGCTCCCCCAATGAAGTGGCCGCTCAATGTGTAAAGCGTGGAGAGGTAGACCTGATCCTAGAGGCAAACGAGACACTTGCTGGCAAGCGCGTCCTGATCTCTACGGATGGAGGGCGAAGCAGGGTGCGTGAATATAACGGCCTGTTCGGTGATAACGGTTGGGACCGATTTGATGCCCCTTATCGGGAGCCCAAGCTTTTTGTCATCGAAGTGCTTGATGAACATGGACGACTATGCACTCATCATCTTCCCATTTATGGTTGTCGATTCGGAAAGGAAGATCATTTAGAGTTGTTGAGGCAATACTTGAAGCGGCTGAATATTGACCAAGCCGCAGAGGTCCAGATGGTCGCCGATGGAGCTGCTTGGATTTGGAACGACGTGCCGAAATTATTGCAGGAATTGGGAGTGGCATCCGACCGTGTCACGCTTACCCTGGATTACTACCACGCGGCCCAGCATCTAAATACGCTCATGGAATGTCTACCCAAGCGCATCGGCAAAAAGAGGCGAAGTAGAATAGTTCGCCGCTGCAAGGATTGGCTCTGGCAGGGCAAGGCCGATCATATAGTGCGCTTTTTCCAACGGATCAGCAAGCGTGTCTCCAAAGCGGCGAGGACAGAAATTAATTATTTCACCACACATAAGAACCATACTCAATATGCTGAATATGAGCGTACTAACCTAGTTTGTGGAAGCGGAGTCATTGAGTCTGCCATCCGGAGGGTCGTGAATTTACGATTCAAAAACAACTCCACGTTTTGGTGTCCAGAAAATTTGGAGAAGCTATATTTCTTGCGAGGAGCGGCGCTATCAAAGAGATGGGATCTCTTAATTGAAAACTTGGCAAACGGGGCTAAATTTGTGGGACAAACCTGAACTGCTCCCGTATCATCTATTTTCAGGTAACGATAATCAGTATATGCGACTAATTAACAACCCTGACTAGTTACGTTTCATTTTTATTATTCTTGCTGGTTATTTCTTACTTGCCGCTAGTTTTTTAGAAGACTAATGGGGAAAAAGGACATTTCGTCTATTTTGCCCCGTAAATGCTGCTGATTATTAGGTGGATTTGTGTAAATTCGCGTGAACGTTTTCAGTAAGTGCTGATCAGCCGCCATCGCCTCGGCGGGATTATCGAGCCTAAATAGATATTTATCTAAAGAGGACATTCCAATGAAACGTGAGTGCTGAGCGAAGAAAGAGGGGTACAGGCGAGGAATTAGTTTATCTGCCAACACTTCCACAATCGAAGCTCCGGGACTATGGGATTCAACCTGTACAACGAAGTCCTCATCTAATAAGTCAAGAACGGCCCGCCAAAACACTGGCTTGTTTACATAAACGGCTAACTGAAAAACGTCTTCTACTGTTTTGTAAGGAAGCTGCTTAACGCCTCCCGAAGAGCGGATGAGGTAATCGTTAATATGTTCTAGTAAGTGCTCTAACGATTGATCGCTTCCCGAGAAACGGGCAGCATAAGCTTCCCACACGAACTGGTCCAGGGTTGCTAAACTTCGCGCCGAAGGATCGATGATGCTCTCTAGGTGATTGATGTCTCTCCAACCCAACCAAAAGATCAATCTTGGACCGGTGACCTTGAAGGCATTACACTCTTTTTGCCAAACCGCTTGGTAATAGGCGTTGACCAATGAATCAGCTTGGTTTTCGGTATACTCTTTCTGCTTTAGATAGAAAGCCTTTAACTTTCCTTTGGCTTTTACATACTCGGGTAATTCAGCCCGACAACGCACACACTCTGCTTGGTATTTAAGTCTGTATTCCTTGTTGAGAACATCAACTATCAGAGCAGAATCTTCGGGTGAAAGCGTAGGACTTACGTGTAAATTTGGAAGAGCTCCTCCGCATATTACATATTTACCAAGGGCGGAGTTGTCCTGTCCCTCTATCGCTCCTGGCATCAATAACATCTGCCACATTAGTATTACTCCTAGCCAGGTGTTTTTAGTGTTCATAATTCTGGTGTGTTTATGGCCGCAGCCTGGTAGATAGTCCAATGATTCCGGTGAGATGATGCTGATGAAGGTTTGACGTAATCCATGTAATTTGCAGTACTGAATTTCACTGCATCATTTGGT
>CAYWMW010000480.1:2159-2701 GCA_964458975.1 uncultured Lewinella sp.
TGGATTTGGGGGGGCTTCCAGGTAAACATGTTTCAAATTAAATACATGACCTATTTCGTGTATAGCTACATCAAGGGGGAAACCTTTAAAAAGGGCGCAAACGTTTTTGCTGTCGTCCCCTTGACCATTTATAGTAGTTGTAGTTGTACTCCCACCTGACCCCGTAGTCGTTGAGACAACGCCATAATCAGTTACAAATATGTAAAAACGCTGCGTGTTTTTCGTTTTGTAAAGGGAAAAGCTAAAACCTGGGTTGTATATTGGCGTGGTATCAATGCGCACCGTATCTTTAATTACGGTTATAGTGTCGTATATTACAATCGTATCAATTCTCAGTACTATCCCTCCGCTAATTACCGTATCGATCTGCATGAGTGTGTCTATTGTTCTGACGGTATCCTTGATCGGAATAGTATTATATTTCATAAGACTATAGTCAAGTGTGTCTTTTCTATTTTTGTATGTGTTGGTAAGGATTCCCAAACGTGACCCACCTGTAAACAAATTTGGTCGGCTTGCGTACAGTCTTCTTACATCAAGGG
>CAYWMW010000481.1:0-2695 GCA_964458975.1 uncultured Lewinella sp.
CCTGGTTACCGGGGCGATGATTTATGTTGGTACTTTGCTGCGGAAGCCTTCTTTGTTGAAGTGAGGGTGTTTTGGGCGCGGCCGCAGGATGCAAGGTGGAGGTAATAAAACAGCATCACGGATTTGGGCGGATTACGCGGATGAACGCGGATTAAGCCCTGCAGCCATCCGCGTAATCCGCCTAAATCAGCGATTCCATTTGTCGTAGCAGCACAGCCATTTATGGCCTTATTATTCATGGCCAACAATTTCCGGTCAACCACCGAGTTTGCTACATGTATATAACCGACCTTTGCCGCTTCTAACCAAGCTCCAGCATGAGACCAGTCCTACTAACCCTGCTTTTCACCCTCCTTTGCACCTGCGTCAGCGCCCAAAACAGCATAAAAGGCCAGCTACAAGACGCCGACGGCCAAGCCGTCGCTTTCGCCAACGTAGCCCTCTACGCCGACTCGAACCTGGTGAAAGTAGAAACCACCGACGATGCGGGCGTCTTCACGATGCGCAACGTGGAGGACGGCGCGTACACCCTAATCGCCACTTACCTCGGTGCGCCCGACCTGGAGCGGCAACTAACCGTAGCGGGCGAAGACATCGACCTGGGCGTACTGCAAATGGCGCCCGCCGCCGTAGAACTGGCCGCCGCTACCGTAACCGCCACCCGCGCCCTGGTGGAGATCAAGCCCGACCGCACCGTTTTCAACGTGCAAGGAACCATCAACGCCGTCGGCGAAAACGGCCTCGACCTACTACGCAAAGCCCCCGGCGTAACCATCGACAACAACGACAACATCAACGTGCTCAGCCGCTCCGGCGTACTGGTATATGTGGATGGCAAACGCCTGCCGCTCGTCGGTGCAGAACTCGCCGCCTACCTGCGCAGCCTCACCGCCGAGCAGATTGACCGCATCGACATCATCACCAACCCCGGCGCGAAGTACGAAGCCCAGGGCAACGCCGGCATCCTCGACATCCGGCTGGTGAAAAACGAAAACGAAGGAGCTAACGGGGCGGTGAATTATACCATCAGCCAGGGCCGCTACCAGAAGATGAACGGGGCCGTCAGCGGTAATTACCGCAATGCGCGAATGAATGTATTCGGACAGCTGGGCTCGATGGACGGACGGCAGTTTTCGCAAATCGATTTCCTCACCTTCCAGAACGGCCTGCAAACGCTGGAAGATACCCGCAATTTCTTCACCTGGAACAACGTGAACGGCCGCTTCGGCACCGACTTTTTCCTCTCCGACAAACACACCCTTGGTTTCCTCGTCGACGCCCAGACGCAGCACGGCATTCAGACGAATCGCTCCGACATTGAAATTGCGGGCATCAACCAACCGGTAGACAGTATCCTCCTTGCCCGCTCCCGTTCCGACGACGACCAGGACCGCGCCACCTTCAACCTCAACTACCGCTTCGACGCGGGCAAGGGCAAGAGCCTGAACGTCGACCTCGACTACGGGCGCTTCCGCAACCAGGCCTTCCGCCGCCAGCCGAACGTCTACTTTTCGCCCGACCGCCTGACGGAACTGAGCGAAATCATCAACAACTTCGACACACCGACGGACATCGACATCTACACCTTCAAGGTCGACTACGAGCAACCACTCGGCAAGGGGCAACTCGGCGCGGGCATCAAGCTGAGTCAGGTGGGGACGGACAACAGCTTCCGCCTCTTCAACGTCGTGGGCGGCAATGAGGCGCTTGATACCGACCAATCCAATATCTTCAAGTACGACGAAAACGTTTACGCCAGTTACCTGAGCTATGCGGGAAGCTTTTCAGACCGGATGAGCTATTCTGCCGGATTGCGGGCGGAAATCACCGATGCCACCGGCTTGCTGACGGCCTTCAACGGCCAGGCAGAACCGCCGGTAGACCTTGACTACGTAAGCTTCTTCCCCTCGGCGGGCATCACTTATCAGCTCGACCAGGAGAAAGGCAACAGCCTGGCCCTCAACTACGGCCGCCGCATCAACCGGCCGGATTATAACGTCCTCAATCCTTTCCGTATTCAGGTGAGCCAGCTCAGCTTCGAACTCGGCAACCCGACCCTGAACCCGGAGATTGTGGACAACCTGGAGCTCGGCTACACCCTGGCCTACCGCTACAACTTCAAGGTAGCGTACAGCAAAACGACCGACCAGATCACGCGGCTGATCGGCCCCGACCCGGTGGATCCGCGCGCCGGTTTCATCAGCTGGGATAACCTGGCGACCAACACCGTCATCAGTTTCAACGCGGCCCTCCCCTTCACCATCACGCCGAAGTGGGACGCGTTCTTCAACCTCAGCGCCAGCCACATCGACAACCAGGCGGACTACGGCGACGGAGCGGTGATTGACCTCCAGGCTTTCAGCTACAACATTTTCACGCAACACACCTTTAAGCTGCCCTGGAAACTTACGGGGGAAATCGGCGGATTTTTCGCCGGCCCCGGCATCTGGGGCGGCGTGTTTGAATACGACGAGAGCTGGTCGTTGAACCTCGGTTTGCAGCGTAAGTTCTTCAACGACCAGCTCAACGTCAAGATCGCTGGTAGTGACCTGTTTTATCAGGTGGGCTGGTCTGGCGAAACCAACTTCAACGGGCAGCAGGGCTTCGGAGCGGGCGACTACGACAGCCGACGGGCAACCCTGTCGTTGAGCTACACTTTCGGCAATCAGAAGGTGAAGGCGCGGACGCGGGATAC
>CAYWMW010000482.1:0-2683 GCA_964458975.1 uncultured Lewinella sp.
GGATGTCTCTGTTGGGGAGATTATCTTCGTTTTGTGCATCTCGTTATACACACCCAAGGCAATCGCTTTGAGCGTCCGTTTTGATATATGTGGTAGAAGCTAACTATTTTTCAGATTTCAGCTTTTAGCGTTCAGGCTGTGTATGAAACAGCGGGAGCCTAAATTCTGAATTCTAAACTCTGACCCCTGACCCCTGCTACCGCCGCATCGCATAAATAGCAAACGACCCAAGCCAGTGCCCTCCCTCATAGCTATCGCCGACAAGATTGGGTAAAGAGTAGTTGGCGTGCGCGTTGGCGAGGTTTTGGAGGTGGCCGTATTTATCCGGGTATTGCTCGGAGAGGCCGTAGAGTACCCAGGCGCGGCTGAAGTTCAGCCCGTCGAGGTGGACGAGCTTGCCGTCCGTCCGGTCGGAGACTTTGCCGACGGCGAGCTGGTAGCCGGGTGCGGCCAGTCCGGGCAGAAAACGCTGGAGCCAGGGGTGGAACTCGGTTTCGTTGAGGACGCGGCGCATGATGTCGATCTCTTCCAGGCAGGGGCTCAGGAAATCGTAGCCGCCGGGCTCCCAGCTGATGGGGCAGTTGGTGTCTTCTAGGTAAAAGCGGCGGGCGGTTTGGGTGATTTCGTTGAGCAGAACGGGCTTGTCGGCGGCCAGGGCGTAATCGTAGGCGAAAGCGAGCCCGAAAGCGGTGTTGGGGTGTTCGCCGGTGCGGATGGCGTAGTTGAGCTTGGGCAGGAAATCCAGGTAGCGTTCGGCGATGAGCTCGGTTAGGGGCTGTAGGTTGGTGTGGAGCTCCTGGGCGAGGGGATCGTCCCAGGTGAGCAGTTCTTCGTCGAGTTTGAGGAGCCAGGCCCAGCCGTAGGTGCGTTCGTAGCTTTTTTCGGTGGCGCGGTTGAAGTAGGCTACTTCGGCGGCGATGTTGGCGGCCGTGAGGTTTTGGGCCAGCATTTTGCGGGCTTCGTCTGCGCGCTTCAGGTCCGGGAAATCCTTCAGCAACGCAACCAAAGACCAGTGCCCGTGTACGGCGCTGTGCCAGTCGAAACAGCCATAAAAAGCGGGGTGGAGGGCGCTGGGCGCACCGAGGTCTTCCGGGCCGGCAACGGTTTGCCCCAGCTTATTCGGGTACTCGTGCTGGATGCAGGAGAGTGGCAAATCAGCTAGGTTGTTGGCGGCTTTCAGGTCTAGTTCGGGGCGGGGTGTTTGGGGTGTTTCCGTGCTTGGCATGGCTTCATTTTCGGGCTCGGCAGCAGGTGCCGAGCAGGTTGAAAGGAGCAGGGTGAGGACTATGAGCTGGAGGTACTTCATGCTGACAAGGTAGGGCTTTGCCTTAAAACTTTCTTTGCACCTGCGGCCGCGCCCTAAAAGGAAATCGGTGACTGAGTTTTATAAGAAATGTAGAAGACGAACAGCATACTTGTTATACAAACGCTTATTGGTTGTCTTGGTGGCCAAGCCAAGATATGACTATATTCGCTGTCCACAATATCCCTAAAATTCCATGAACAACCTCAATTATCCACTAACCCTGAAGTTCAAGTTCGGCGTCATCAACCCTCAATTCTCCGTCGTAGACATGGGCGGCAGGCCGGTCGCCTACGTGAAGCAGAAAGCCTTCAAGCTGAAGGAAGACATCACGGTCTTCAAGACGGAAGCGCAGACCGACCTACTTTATAAAATCAAGGCAGACCGCTGGTTAGACTACAACGCCAGCTACTCCTTTACCGACAGGAGCGGTAAGGAATGCGGTCGTCTGGTGCGCAAAGGCTCCCGCTCCATCTGGAAGGCGGAGTACGAACTCTACGACGAGGCCGGAAAACAGGACCTGCTGATTCAGGAAGACAACCCCTGGGTCCGCGTTGCGGACCACTTCCTCGGCGAAATCCCGATCCTGGGCGCGCTGTCTGGCTACCTCTTTAACCCAACCTACAACGTTACCCGCCCGGACGGCACCCAGGTAGCCACCTTCCATAAAAAGCCCGACCTCATCAGCCGCGCCTTTGAGCTAGAAAAAAATGCTGGCTTCGAGGAAGGGGAGGAGACACGGCTGGTGCTGGGGGTGATGATGATGGTGTTTTTGGAGCGGGCGAGGGGGTAGGTTTGTCAGAATTGATAGGCAATACCAAAGCCTAATCCGTCCGCTGTTCGTACAACAGCGGACAGACCTCCCTGAGGGTTTGATCTGCGAGAATTGAGATAGCCATCTAGCGTCTGTGCAACGTAAACAAGTCCAGTACCAATATAGAGTAGGTTGCGCGTTCTGATGGAGGATTGCCGCTTCCCAGCGATACTTTTGATGAAAGGATCGTTTGATGCTAGTCCGCTATTGTCCTGGCACCGATTAGTATTGGCAATTTCTGCACAATATATCTGTAGGCTTTCTGTAAGTTTTTTCCTTGAACTTCTTTCCTTAAAAATAAGTGTTGCTCCTAAACCTAGCGCACCGTACACAATCGGGAGTTTCCAGTATTGTTTGTTACTTATTTGTCCAGCACCAGGAATAAGCGATAGTTTGAAGGAATGGCGGGCTTTTACTTTTTCTTTAATGATGGGAGTCGTTTCTTTACTTGGTCCGGGTGAATCACTTTGAGCGTGCGTGGTACTGGTAGCTATGACGAGGACTAATTGTACAAGAAGAAGTCGAATAAATAAAATCATAGTAATGGTGCATAAATTATATTTTAG
>CAYWMW010000483.1:0-2670 GCA_964458975.1 uncultured Lewinella sp.
GTAGCGCGAGGGTGACTCGAACACCCGACCTCAGGATTATGAATCCTGCGCTCTAACCGGCTGAGCTACCGCGCCGTATTGCCTAAGCGGCTGCAAAGATAAGCCGGGTTTTCTTTTTGTGCAAGGGGTGAGCGGATTCAGCGTTTAGAAATTAGTATTTAGAGAACAGTACCGCATGGTGCTTTCTGAACGCTGACCCCTGACTTTTGACCCCTGCACCCTACCTTGGCCCCATGACGTACATCATCGGCCTCGACATCGGCACCACCGCCACCAAAGCCTGCGCTTTCAACGCCAATGGAGAGATGATTGGCTTGGTGGAGCGCGGCTACGTACTGTTGCACCCGGAGCCGGGGGCGGCCGAGCAGGAGGCCGAAGCAGTCTTTGCTGCGGCGGAGGCAGCGCTGGCCGAGTTGGTGCGTAAGACAAAAGGAAAGCCCGTAAGTGTCGGACTGAGTTGTCCCATGCACAGCTTATTGCTGCTCGATGAAAATCAAGCGCCGCTGGGCAACGTGCTTACCTGGATGGAGGCGCGGCCGCAGGATGCAATGGAGGTTTTCGGGCCGGAGGACCGCCACCAACTCCACGAACTAACCGGAACACCCGTACACCCGATGTCCCCCCTGCTCAAGCTCCGTTGGTTAGCAGACAAACACCTGGAACGACTGGCCGCCGCAGCCTACATCTCCGACCTCAAATCCGCCCTAGTCCTCCGCTGGAGCGACAGTGGGTTCCTGCTCGACGAACAGCTCGCCTCCGCCACCGGCATGATGGACCTGGAAACCAGCCAGTGGGCCGAAGCCGCACTAAAAAAAGCGGGCATCACCAAAGACCGACTTCCCGTAATCAAGCCCGCAGCTACGGAGCTGAACTGGCGGCCGGCTATCGCTGAAAAACTGGGCCTAACGGGCGTTCAGCTCTACCTCGGCGGCTCCGACGGCGTACTGGCCAACCTCGGCTCCGGTATCCTGAACTGCGGCGAAGTAGCCCTCAGCATCGGCACCTCCGGAGCGCTACGGACCACCCACACCAAAGCCCGCGTAGACCCAAAGCTCGGCCTCTTCAACTATAAAATGAAAGACGGTCTCTACGTCATCGGTGGCCCCACCAACAACGGCGGGAAGGTGTTGGAATACTGGCAAAACCTGCTCTCCGCCCATTTTGCCGACGTTGGAGCCTTCATCGATGCGGCACTGTCAGTCGCTTCGGAGGATGCGCCCGATTTCGGCCCCTGGCTCTACGGCGAACGGGCGCCGTTGTGGGACGCCGCCGCAACGGCTTCGCTCTCCGGCCTGCGGGGGCACCACCAGCCCGCCCACATCGCCCGCGCCGTACTGGATGGGGTGACGGACAACCTCATCACCATCCTCCAGAACCTGGAGGTGGCCGTTGGCCCGGCGGAGCGCATCCTCGGCAGCGGCGGTTTTACGAAGTCTCCCGAGTGGGTCGCTTTGATCGCTGAACGTTCCGGCCGCGAGGTCGTCATCGCCGACGCCGCCCAGGCCAGCGCCTACGGGGCCGCCCTGGTTGCCCGGCCTTGAGGCGATGCGGGCTCCTCCGCCTTCAGGCGGAGAGCAAAACCTTCAGGTTTATACGATGCCCTTAACCCAACCTCGCACCTGCGGCCGCGCCCAAAACATGCCACAATAAATAAACCAACGGCGGCAACAGCAACAGCCCGTTTACCACCACCGCGTACCAGTTTTCCGAACGCTTTTCGGTGGTAAGCCAGGCCACCGGAAGGCCCGCTAAATAAGCCGCCGCCAACCCCCACCGAATAGTGTTGTCGTACCCCTGGGCGAGGATCGAAGTGGCCGCGCACCCCACCAAAATGACCGAAACGAGCCAGCGGGTAAAGATCGGATGGGCTCCGGCCATGGTTTTTACGGATTGAGAACGGTCCAGCACAACGTCCCGAAAATCAAAGAGCAAAGCGACGGCCATGGTGAAGCTTAAGCGGACTAAATTTTCGGTGCCAAAAGGTAGTTGTGGAGAACCGGGACTGACCATAAAAATTATTCCCCCAGGATTTTTATAGTATGCCTCGTTAATTAAATCACTCATCATCTGTACCGGCATTTCCACCGTAACGATGGACCATGCGATGCCCACCCAAAGCACCTTTACGTAGGGAAGGTCTCGCAACCTCCGCCAGCCTTTAATCGGCGGAGTGAGGTAAAAAAAAGTGATGGGTAAGGCCCAAAGCAGAGCACTCCAAATAGCATCAATAAAGAACAGGCCAATACCGCCCGCAACGACTAAACTGAACCCACCAATGACCAGGCTTACTTGTGGATATCTTGCTACTATTTCGTACCGCTGACTGGTAGGCCGCACTCCCGCCCGGCGCCAACTCAGGTAGCGGTGCAGCGTGTAAATCCCCAGCGTAGCGCAAAAAACAAATAATAACACCGGCCATTCCGACGCCCAGTACGGAGGGCCGAGAATTAACCTGATGGATAGCCACGATAAACTGGTTGCCCCCAGCGCAATCCAGACATGCCCGTAAAAGAACCAATTGAAAAGGTGGCTGCGGCTCATGTTGAAGCGTAGATATTGGGGGGATGCGAAGATACGCAGACCTGCGTAGCCTCCGCTGTTTCTCCGACGAATTGCCAGCCCAGACCCGGAGGGTCGCCTAGCCTAACGAGGGGTGGAGTGTGATGGCGA
>CAYWMW010000484.1:0-2634 GCA_964458975.1 uncultured Lewinella sp.
CTTCGCGTTTTTAGCCGAAGCGTGAACTAATAATCAGCCAGATTACACACTCTACCCCTAGCCCCCAAAGGAGGAACAAAAAGCGACAATTTGGTTTGCGCCCATGAAACTTTTACGGGCGCGGCCGCAGGTGCCAAAAGGACGTTTTTCGACATAGTTGGCACCGCCAAGCCTACACAGCTACACGTAGCACTGCTTCGTGGCACAATTTTTATTGCAGGAGGCACTCCATGTTGCGGGTTACGGCCTCGCTTCAAAAACGTTCTTTGGCACCGGCGGCCGCGCCCAAAATACGCTGGCACTACTCCTCCACAAAGGCCAGCGCCCGCTCATCCATCCAGTTGTGTTCCTTGCCCCGCAGCGCGAAGCCGACGTGCCCGCCCCAGGTGGGGGTTTCCAGCGTGATCAGCGAATGCGTGCGGGCCAAATCGTGCGGATTGCAGGCATCGGGGACGATGGGATCGTTCTGCGCGTTCACGATCAGCACCGGTGCGGTGGTGCCGCCCACGAAGTTGCCGGAGGAGAGGTAGGCGTAGTACTCGTCCAGGTCGTCGTAATCACTGATGCAGAGGGAGGTTGCGCGGTCAAAGTCTCGCCAAACCTTCACGTCTTTCAGCTTTGAAAAATCTACCCGACCGGGAAACTGGGCCTCTTTGGCCTTGATCTTCGCCGTCAGCGAACGCTTGAACTTCAGGCGGTAGATGAAGTTCTCCGGAAGGTCCAGGCTGTCCGCGCTGTGCTGAATGAAGACCGGGGCGGAGAAGGCAACGCCGTGGGTGACCTCCTGCGGCCGTCGGTCTCCCATCGTGCCGAGGTACTTGAGGGTGAGGTTGCCGCCCATGCTATAGCCGACAAGAATTACCTGATCGAATTTGCCAGTGCCGAGAGCGTGGTTTACGACGGTTTCCACGTCTTCCGTCTGGCCGTGGCTGTACAGCTTCGGGGTCCAGTTCATTTCTTCGGAGCAGGAGCGGCAGTTCCAGGCTAAAGCGTGCCAGCCCTGGCGGAGGAAGTACCGCGCCGCACTCGCTACGTACACCCGCCGGCTATCGCCCTCCAGCCCGTGGGAGAGGATGACGAGCTTGCGGCTGTCGGTGTGGTCCAGCCAGTCTAAATCCAGAAAATCCCCGTCGGGCGTATCGATCCGTTCCCTCCGGTAATCTACGGGGACGGAGCGGAAGATGTTGGGGGCGATGGTCTGGTAGTGGGCGCGGAACTTTGAGAGCATGAGTTGGGAACGGGTTAGGAGGGAGATTGATTATGGGCTAAGTTATACACTACGATACATGGCACCGCTTCGCGGTGCAGTTTTCTTAAGGTAGACGCTGTAACCCAAGACTGCCTTGCGCTACGTCTTGGGTTACTAATGTCAAATCCCTACGGGATGACTTACCTATCGAATCATGTATAACAGTAATAGGCTAAGCTAATTATTGCCGCCCACTTCCATTGCAGTCCTTACAGATATTTCGATCCCCTCTGGTTCCTATCCAGCCTCCCTGGCCATCACAGCTGGGGCATTTTCTTCCTTCAACCTGCACCATGATTAGTCGGAATAGGAAATAGCCTACTGCGAAGAAGGCGATTATTAGTATGATTCGGATCAGCATACGAGTGGTTGCTTTGAGGGAAAGTTTCGAGTGTTACAGTGTCTCCACAATCTGGATGTAATTTCCACAAGTATCGTCAATATCTACACATCCGTCAACTCAATATCCAAATAGAGCTTACCGTGCAATCCGGCTTCGACGATTTTCTTGAGGGTCAGCAGCTCTAC
This sequence comes from uncultured Lewinella sp., assembly GCA_964458975.1. Classification (GTDB taxonomy): domain Bacteria; phylum Bacteroidota; class Bacteroidia; order Chitinophagales; family Saprospiraceae; genus Neolewinella. The sequence goes on from CAYWMW010000484.1 coordinate 1,778, forward strand.
GTCAGACTTATTGTTCTCTAGTTTTGAGATATAGTTTTTTGTGGTTCCAACTCGGTTAGCCAGTTCCTCCTGGGTGATACCGATGCGTTTTCTTAGTTTTTTCAGCCTTCCACCTAGGTTGAAGTTGTGCTCGTCGTCTAGTGTTCCGGCATTGTACAAGACAAGCGGATCAACGTCGTAGGGGTAAAACTGTGTGTTCCCGCTAAAGTCCTTAATGGTTTTTCCTACGCCTGGCCAACAGATAGAATTGCCTTCGATGGAAGCAGTGTTAAAAACATCATCACTGCTCAGTATTTGGTCTACTAAGCTACCCTTTTTAACTGGCTTCCCCTCGGTCAAAACCTTAGTAAAGTCAACATTCATACTGTAGCCATTATTGAATAGTAATGACATATTCCTGCCGTTAATACGGTTAATTTTTAGTACCCTTGGTATACTTCTCAGACCTTTCATAATCTTAGTTTTATTCAAAAAACTCATCCCAAATCGCCATCAATCCCTCCTGATTTTCTTTGGCCCATTCCAGAACACTTTTTAGCTGTTTCTTGGGAAGATCACCAGCATAAGTTTCCAGCGTTCTAATCTCTATCAGAATCTCATACTCGTTGTACTGCGCATGAAAATGAGGTGGAAGGTGGTCTTTGAAATAGAGCTTTATCTTTATTGAATCAATTTGGTGAACGACTGGCATCTTTAAGTTTTAACCCTGCAAAGCTAATAAAAGTTGCCTTATTAAGTAACTTTCATCACTTTAAGATACCAGCCCATAAAAACCTAGCCTACGGCCTGGGGTGTGCAAACGTTTTGGTCTTCGCGATAAGTTAGGATTCCCTCGGCGGCCGAGCCTTGCGCTAGCT
>CAYWMW010000485.1:0-2612 GCA_964458975.1 uncultured Lewinella sp.
AAACCGAAGAGGCGGGCTAAAAAACTACGAATCAAACTACTCATTAATTCTTCGGCGCGTCGGGCTTGCGCGGCGCAGCGGGTTTCGCGGCGGTTGGCTTTACCGTTTCGGGCTCGCTGGTTTCGGCGTCTTTGGTGGGCTCTTGCTTCACCAGGCCGTTCGGCAGGCTCATACCGCTCTGGCTGAGGAAGTCGTTGAGCTGGGGCACCATGCCGTAGAGACCGGAGACGAAGTTGCCGACGCCCTGTCCGTTGCCACTGTCGTAGACGACGACCTTGTCGATCTCTACGTCCTTGATGGCGTCGGTCTGGATTTTGGTCAGTGCTTCGAGCTTATCGAGCATCAGGTAACTGATGGCGCTCTGGGCGTCTCCACCGGCGGCAGCGACCAGCTTCTGGAAACCTTCGGCCTGCTTTTTCAGCAATTCCTCCATACCCTGGGCTTCGGCCTGGTACTTGGCGAGGGCAGCGTCGGCTTCACCCTTAGCGATCTCACGGCGGCTTTCGGCTTCGGCCTGGGCGGCAATGACGGCTTTCTGGCGCTCAATGTCGGCCTGGACGACCTGCTCGGCTTCCTTCTCAGCCTTCTCTTTCAGGGCGCGGGCTTTCTCGGCCGCCTCCTGTGCTTTGTAGGATTCTTCCTGGGCCTTGGCGATGGCGACCTTGCGGGCGGCTTCGGCGCGGCGGTTGGCTTCGGCGAGGGCTACGTCGCGGGCAGCGTTGGACTCGGCGATCTTGATGGCCGCTTCGTTCTTGCCCTCCTGGGCTTCGGCGTTGAACTTCGATTCCCCGATCTCGGCGCGGGAGTTCGCATCGGCGACCTTAATCCGTTGGTCCTGGGCGGCTTCGGCTTCACCGACCATGGCGCGGGCGTTGGCATCGGCGATCTTGATGCGCTGCTGCTGGGCGGCTTCTGCTTCACCGATCTCCGCCTGGGCGGTGAGGGCGGCTACCTTGGTCCGCTGTTCCTGCTGGGCTTCGGCGCGGCCGATGCTACCGGTACGCTTCTCCTGGGCAACCTTCACTTCGGCTTCGTTGATGGCGCGGGCGGCGGCTTCCTGACCGAGGGCGGCGATGTAGCCGGACTCGTCCTGAATATCCGTCACGTTTACGTTGATGAGGCGCAGACCAACTTTGTGGAGCTCTTCGCCTACGTTGGAGTAGACGCTGGAGACGAACTTATCACGGTCCGTGTTAAGTTCCTCGATGTCCATGTTAGCGATCACGAGGCGCATCTGGCCCATGATGATGTCCTGGCTCAGGCGAGCTACCTGCTCGCGGGTCAGGGAGAGGAGGCGGTTGGCCGCAGCCAGCATCAGGTTCTCATCTTCGCCGATACCTACGGTGAACTGGGAAGGGACGTTTACGCGGATGTTTTGCTTCGAGAGTGCATCCTTCAGGTTCACGTCGATGCTCAGCGGGGTGAGGTCGAGGAATTTGTAGTCCTGGATGACCGGCCAGACGAAGGCGGCACCACCGGCGTAACACTTGGCGGAAGCTCCGCCGCCGGTTTTACCGTAAACGACGAGGATCTTATCCGACGGACAGCGTTTGTAGCGGCTGACCAGGAAGAAAACGAAAAGGACAATGAGTAAGGCTACGCCTCCGATTAATTCTAACATGACATAAAGGGTTTGAATGTGTGATTTTTAACTCGTTGGCCGAGCGTTGCGAAGCTTCGCTCGTTCCGCCGGGTGGGTTGTTATGGTTTTGACTTGCTTCGTGTGAAGCTGTCCTTGTTGGGTGTTTCCCTCTCCCCCGCCCCCTTGCGCTGCGGGGCTTCTACGGAACCTGCTTAGCGTTCTCTCCGAGGTCTTCGTGAGAGGGGAGATGATACAGGAGGTTGGGACAAAACAGCTATACATCTCGAGAGGGCGAGCCGTTTTAACCCGGTCCGGCGGACGAGCAAAGCTGCGCAATGCTCGGCCGACGACCTAGAGGGTGCTGACGCGGACGAGGCCATCCGCATCAATGTCTTCAACTACGATCGGTGCCCCCGTTGGGATGTCTTCGGTAGCGTTAGAGCGGGCTTTGAATTCCCGTTTGGTTCCTTTTACGTTTACCCGGACGAGGCCCTCACCACCAGCGGGGATGCGCAGGTAGACGGTGCCTTTCTCCATGATGGCATCGTGGACCGTCCAGTTGACATTAGATTGCTGGGAAAGCAGAAACTTCAGGATCAGACTCAGTACGTAAACGCCCACTGCACCTGCGGCCGCGCCCACTACGAACGCCATCACCGGATTGGCCTCGGAAATGATGACCAAACGCACCACCCACGCGCCGATGGAGAAGAAGGTAAGTACGCTTTTTACGGCCCCCAGACCATCGGCGTCTACGTCAAGATCAAGGTCGAGATCCAGCCCGCCGAGAATGGAAAGCAGCAACAAAATCAGCAGCAGGCCGCCGCAGATCAGTGCTATGTAGGTTAGGATGAGAATCATGATCGCTTAACTTTTAAGGTGCTTAAGTTCGATACCACAAGAACGCTCAAACATACGGTTTTGGGTTAATCGTTCGTCGAGGAAGGTGCTAGGTTGGTCGGATACTAGGAACTAGGGAACTAGGAACTAGGAACTAGGGAACTAGAAACTAGGGGACTAGGAACTAGAA
>CAYWMW010000486.1:0-2587 GCA_964458975.1 uncultured Lewinella sp.
GATGAAGTTCACGTCCGCCGAATAATTCAACGATAACATGAAAGTTTCATTCTCTTTCTTTTTTTGTTTAATAAGCCTGACGGCTATCAGCCAGTCGGATAGTATATTTTATGAGGTCCCTTTATTCTTTGAAGACGCAATAGGAAATAAAGATACCGTTTACCTAGGGCTATCAGAGTTTGCTAATCCAGAATTCAATCCTAGTTTAGGCGAGGTAAATCTGATAAACGTACCATTTGACAGTGTATTTGAGGTAAGGTTGGCGATTTTTAATGAACTTGCTGGTGGAGACTCGCCTAGTTACCTTGGCAAAAAACATGTTCTCCCTATTCAGTTTGCTGAGTCGAACCCTACTACCTGTGACGGATTGACAATACACGACCATGCATCCTTTGTAGTCAATTCTGTACACCCTCCGCTTACTATAAGTTGGGATTCCAGCCCCTTCCGCGAGGGAGGAGACCTGCGTTGTCTTGGAGGTAGCTGGATCAACAACACCCATGCTCCGCTAACTTTCTTTGGCTGGGAAAACCTTCACCTTTTCAACGATGCCTTCAGTTTTGGCTGCATGGCAGACTGGGACGAGGAGGTAACAATAATCCCTTCCAATCTTATTCCTCTTGAAGGAGATTCCGTACCACGTGGTTACGGTTCTAATCCTTTTCAAGACTACACGGTATTAACCGTAGAAGGTTCTACACAATTAGCAGGTGACACAATGCTTATCTACAACCTGTGGTGGGCAAGCACACGGGGGGATTTATGTTCAGATCTGGTACCTACGGAAAACATAGTTATAACCGAGGCTCCAATCAGTGTTTACCCCAACCCTACTTCCGGGTCATTGACTATAGAATCCACTTTTTCAGTAGAGCCAAAAACCATCAAGGTGTTTTCTACTACAGGGAGTTTAATCCGAACCTTTTCCGGTGAGTCAGGAACCATAGACGCGAGCGATCTTCCGTCAGGTCTTTACCTGCTCAAGGCTGTATTCAACGACGGAAGAAGCGGAACGACTAAATTTGTTAAGCATTAGGAAGATTCTGATTCCCCCTCCCACAACCCAACCAACTCAAACCCCTCCGCCGAAAATACCCCCTTATCACTAAGCTTCAGCTCCGGAATCACCAGCAGCGCCAAAAACGACAACGTCATAAACGGCGAATTCAGGCCACAACGAAGTTTGCGGCGGGCAAAACCGGTCAGTGCTTCGTAGCGGGCACCCACACGCGGGCCGGTATCGTTGCTCATGATTCCGGCTACGGGCAGCGGTAGTACTTCCAGGTGTTCATCGCGGCCGGCGGCGATGCCGCCGCGCTCGGCGTGGTTTTAATACCAAAAACGACATATAGAATTGTACTTTCCACTAAAAACAGTTGCGGCAATACAGACCAGCACGCCATCGAATTCACTACACCGGAGTGTGGGCCGCAGCAAGAAGAAGGTGGAGAAATAATAATTATTATCGCCGATAGTGGTGAAGGAGGAATGAGAATCTTCCCAAACCCAACTTACGAGGGTACGCGACTTGAATACACACTTAACGTAGACGCGGAAATAGAAATTCTCTTTTCCGCCATTGGGCACGACGGTACCTACAGCGCACCTATCCTTAAACAAATGGATTCTGGATATAAACAATTCGGTAGTTACGTTGTAGATTTACAAAAGCAGGAAATGGGTAAAGAAATAAATTTTGTAATTGTGCGTGCGGGTGATGAAGTTCACGTACGCCGGGTAATTCAGCGCTAACATGAAAATTATATTATCCTCTTTCATCTGCTTCATAAGCTTCGTAGCCTTCAGCCAGTCAGACACCATTTTTCACGAGTTTCCTTTATTCTTCGAAGATGCCATTGGGAATAAAGACACCGTTTATATCGGACTCTCTGAATTTGCCAATCCTGAATTCAACCCCGCATTAGGAGAGGTAAACCTCGTCGGTGTTCCTTTTGATAGCGTTTTTGAAGTGCGCCTCGCCATATTTGATGAACTGGCAGGCGGTGAACCACCAAGCTACCTGGGAAAGACTCGTTTTTTAAACATTAATTTCACAAATAACGACCCCACAACTTGTAATGGCATCAGTATTTCCGACGGTATATCCTTCGTTGTCCAATCTTTGCACCCTCCCTTAAAAGTAAGTTGGAACAGCGAACCTTTCCGCGAAGGCGGTAGCCTTCATTGCTTAGGCGGAACGTGGATAAACAACACCCACGCACCTTTAGTATTCTTTGGTTGGGAAGAACTTCATGAAACTGAAGATGCTTACACACTTGCTTGCTTGATGGACCCGGTCGAAGAGGTCACGATAATGCCATATAATTTAGTTCCGTTTGATGATGGCACAACGAGAGATTACGATTCCAATTTTTTCCAAGATTTTACACTCGCCCCGGTAGAAGGCTCAGAGTTTACGTTGGATACTTTAGTTATCTATAACCTTTGGTGGCGTTATCCATGGGACCCTTTGTGCTCAGACCTTGTCTCTACACCTAACATCTTTGAAGAAAACGCTCATTTACAAGTATTCCCCAACCCTACTTCCGGGTCATTGACTATAGAATCCACTTTTTCAGTAGAGCCA
>CAYWMW010000487.1:0-2582 GCA_964458975.1 uncultured Lewinella sp.
CCCCCCCCCCCCCCCCCCCCCCCCCCCCCCCCCCCCCCCCCCCCCCCCCCGGGAGCGGCAAACTCGTCGGCCGAGCCTTGCGTAGCTTGGCTCGTCCGCCGAGTGGATACTTAAGAGGCTACCTTCTCAAAAGCTAGGCTGGTTTTTTATCGGTGATGGTACCGTCGGGGAGTTCGTAGTACAGTTTGCCGTTAATGCTAATCGGGCTTGCAATACCGAGTTTCTTATTCTCAGCACGGGCTTTAGCTGCTGCTTCGTTTGCTACCCGTAGGATTTCTTGCGTATGTAAGGCCATTTCCGCTTTATTCATGTGGAACTAATTTTAGGAACAAATCGTAAAGGTGCTCATCGGTTACAACCGCTGAGCCACCTGCTCTCGAAGCTACTACTTGATAAGACTGTCCACCATTGTAATATAAAGACCAAACGTCAGAAACGCCGGAAAGATCAAACTGGAAGTTCCATAAACTCCGCTCAAACCTCCTGCGAACATCTTCTTCAGGCACGTCGTGTCCTCCCTTGCGTCGCCTGATAGCCACCCTCTCCACACATTGATCAGCAGAGTTAAGAAACATATAGATCACCTCGACGGTATATCCTCTTGATTTAGCTTTCCGGGCAACCTTACTGGTATATGTGCCTGAAAGCGTCGTCTCAATCACAACATCACGCTTTGCATCCAGCGCTGCATTCAGCCGCCGAAAAAACTCCCGCCCACCCTTAATCATAGCGTTCTTCTCCCCTCGGTCTGCATACGCTTTGGCAAACTGATCTGCGTTCAGAAACTGCACGCCAATTTGCTCGGTGTACGGCACGGCGAAGGTTGTTTTGCCCGAGCCATTGGCTCCGGCTACGATAATCAGCCTTGGCTTTTTTGTGGACATCCGTAAAAGTTTGAACTCGTCGGCCGAGCCTTACGAAGTTTGAACTCGTCCGCCGAGCCTTACGAAGTTTGGCTCGTCGGCCGAGTGGTAATAAAGACCCGCTCGGCCGACGAGTCAGGGCTAACGCCCGCCTCGGCGGACGAGCTAGAAGTCCGCCGTTTTGGGGGCACGAGGGAAAGGAATCACGTCCCGGATGTTGCCCATCCCGGTCACGAACATCACCATGCGCTCGAAGCCGAGGCCGAAGCCCGCGTGGGGGCAGCCGCCGAACTTACGGAGCTGCATGTACCAGGCCAGCTCTTCTTCGTGTACGTCCATTTCCTGCATCCGGGTGCGGAGCACGTCTTCGCGCTCTTCGCGCTGGGAGCCTCCGACCATTTCGCCGATGTAGGGAAAGAGGATGTCCATGGCGGCAACGGTTTCGTTGTCGTCGTTGAGGCGCATGTAGAAGGCCTTGAAGGACTTGGGGTAATCGCGCACGATGACCGGTTTTTTGAAGTGCTTCTCCACCAGCCAGCGTTCGTGCTCGGCCTGGAGGTCGGTGCCCCACTCTACCGGGAACTCGAACTTCTTCTTTTTGTACGGCTTGCTGCGCTGGATCAGGTTGATCGCCTCGGTGTAGGTGATGCGGGCGAATTCGTCCTTGACGGTAAATTCGAGCATCTCGATGAGGCCCATCGGGCGGCGGTCGGCCGCCTTCATCTGCTTTTCGGATTCTTTGATGCGGGCATCGAGGAATTCGAGGTCGGCGCGGTAGTTGTCCAGGCAGTAGTTGATGAGGTACTTGAGGAAGTCCTCGGCCAGGTCCTGGTCGTTGTCGATGTCGGCGAAAGCGATCTCCGGTTCGATCATCCAGAACTCGCTCAGGTGGCGGCTCGTGTGGCTGTTTTCGGCGCGGAAGGTGGGGCCGAAGGTGTAGACCTTGCCCATCGCCAGGGCACCGATTTCTGCTTGCAGCTGACCGGAGACGGTGAGGTGGGTGCCCTTACCAAAAAAGTCCTGCGTGTAATCCACATTCCCGTCCTCGTCTTTGGGCGGGGACGCAGGATCAAGGGTGGTTACGCGGAACATCTCGCCAGCGCCCTCAGCATCGTTACCCGTGATGATGGGCGTATGCAGGTAGTAGAAGTTGCGGTCGTTGAAGTATTTGTTAACGGCGTAGGCCAGCGCGTGGCGCAGGCGGAAGACGGCGCTGAAGGTGTTCGTCCGCATCCGGAACTGCGCGTTTTCGCGCAGGAACTCCATGGATTGCTTCTTGGCCTGGAGCGGGTACGCGCTCAAATCCGCCGCACCGTGGATGGTGATGGATTTAGCGACGACCTCTACGGCCTGCCCGCTGCCCTGGCTCTCGACCAGTTCGCCGGTCACGCCCACGCAGGCGTGGAAACCGATAGCGCGGATGGTTTCCTCGTCGAAGTCCTCTCCGTTAACGACGACCTGCAGGGTTTCCGCCCCGGATCCGTCGTTGAGTACCATGAACCGATTGCCGCGCCAGGCGCGGACCCAGCCCATTACGGTTACTTCTTCGCCTACGGCCGGCGACTTGAGGATGTTTGCTATTTCCTGACGGTGGATCATTACGCTTTGTTCTTTGAGGGCGCGAAGATACGTAGTAGTGAAATAGTTAGGTGGTCAAATGGTCAAATAGTTGCGGGTGGTGCTGTTTGGCTAGTTGGCTAGCTGACTGTTTGACTTTTT
>CAYWMW010000488.1:0-2571 GCA_964458975.1 uncultured Lewinella sp.
TGGCGGCATATTGAGCAAGCGCAGTTAGGGGTTAGGAACTAGGGAACCAGGAATTAGGAACTAGAAACTAGGGAACTAGAAAACTAGAAACTAGAGCGCCAGACACCCGTACTGGCATCCGGCGCTCTAGTTCCTAGTTCCCTAGTTTCTAGTTCCTACTCCATCTCCCGCATATCCTTAAGAATATTCAGGGCCTCGTGGATGTAGACATCTTTGGCGACACCTTTCTTGAACTCTTCGTTCTTGGCCACCTTGGTTTCGTCGTCCTGAATCTCTTCCAGGTCTACTTCGATGTTGGCTACGTTGAAGTTGACGTCGTTACCGAAGAGATCCTTGAATTGGTCGGCTTCCTTCTTATTGGCCTCCATCATGGAGCGGTAGGCGGTCAGGCTGAGGGGGTAAGTGTCCTGATCACGCTGGCGCTTGAAGCGCTTGGCGTTGTCGATGATTTTCATGAATACGGGGTTGTCCGCCACCCGGTTGTTGGAGCGCTCGCGGAGGGTTTCCATGAAGGGGATTTGGTATACGTCCTGACCGTAATCGACCGCCGCAATTTCCGTCCAGGGTAGGGGGCCGGTCTGCTGGCGCTCACCGGTTTCGAGGAGGGCGCGGCTGTCGGGCAGGATGATGTCTGGCACCACGCCCCGGAGTTGGGTGGCTCCGCCGTTGACGCGGTAGAACTTCTGCATCGTCAGCTTTACGGTGCCGAGTGGCTTGATGTCGGAGCGGCCGGGGATGGTGCGGTCCATGTCAATGAAGCGCTGAACGGTTCCTTTGCCGAAAGTCTGGGTGCTGCCCACGATCACGGCGCGGTTGTAGTCTTGCAGGGCCGCAGCGAGAATCTCACTGGCGGAGGCGGAGTACTGGTTGACGAGCACGATTAGCGGACCATCCCAAACCACGGAGGGGTCTTTATCTTTCAGGATTTCCTTGCGGCCGCCACGGCCGGCAACCTGCACGATGGGCCCTTCGGGGATGAAGAAGCCACTCATGTCGATCACGTCGCGGAGCGAGCCGCCGCCGTTGTTGCGCAGGTCGAGGATGATGCCGTCTACGTCGCGGTCCTTGAGTTTGAGCAACTCCGCCTTGATGTCTTTGGCGGAGAAGCGGCCGTCTTCGTTCTGGAAATCGGCGTAAAAACTCGGCAGGTTGATGTAGCCGACCTTCTCGTCTTCACTTACACCGTCGATGATTAGAGACTTGGCGTAGTTGTCGTCGATCACGATGATGTCGCGCACAATGCTGACTTCCTTGATGGTGCCGTCGGGCTTCTTGATTTTCAGGAAAACAGTGGTACCCTTTTTGCCACGGATGAAGCCAACGACGTCTTCAACGAGCATATCCTTAATGTCGATGGCTTCCTCTTCGCCCTTCTGGCGGACGGACAGGATGAGGTCGTCCACTTCCAGTTGTTTGCTCTTCCAGGCTGGGCCGCCGACTACCAGGGTGGAGATTTTCGTGTACTGGTCTTTGTTCTGTAGCGTAGCGCCGATGCCTTCGAGGCGGCCGCTGAAGCGGATGTCGAAGCTCTCCTTATCCTTCGGCCGGTAGTAGGTCGTGTGGGGGTCGAACATGGAGGTAAGCGCGTTGAGGTACTGGCTGCGGCGGGCGCTGGGCTTGGCCTTGCGCATGCGCTCGAACCAGTCGTCGTAGCGTTCGAGGAGTTTTTCGCGGGCTTCTTTTTCGAGTTCAGTGACGGGCTTTTCCTCCAGGGTTTCTTCCTTTTCAGCGGTGGCGCGCTCCTCGGCGGTCATCTTGGCCCGGTTTTCCACGGCATTATTGTACTCTTCTTGCTTGTTTACGATCTGGCTGATGATGTCGCGCTTCATGTAGTCGATCCAGTACTGGCGTAGTTCTTTGTCGTTTTTGCTCCAGCCGGAGTCGTCGTCGCGCATTTTAATTTCGCTGCCTTTTTCTACGTTGAACGGCTTGCTGAGGATGTCCTGGTACCATTGCTGGGTTTTGTCCATGGATGCTTTCCAGCGCTCCTGGGTCAGGTTGAAGAATTCATAGCTTCCGGCGTCGATCTGGTCATCGATGCTAAGTTTGTGAGCGTCAAACGCCTTTATGTCTTCGGCGGTGAAGAAGAGGCGGGCACCGTCGATGTCGTTCAGGTAAAAGTCGTAGGCACGTTCGCTGAAGTCGTCGTCAATGTCCATCGGTTGGTAGTGGAACCGTTCGAGGTTGCGCATCATCGTCTGGATGATGACGGATTCTTTATCACCGGGAGGGGCCGTTTCTGGAAGTACGGCGGCCACGAAAGCGGCTACAACAAGAATAGCGGAAAAAAGTAGGGGGCCGCGGGATTTCATAAGCTTATTTTTACAACGCGCCGGAGCAGGCAGGGCGCGGGATTTGGAGGCGGAGAGGACAACCGCTGTTAATTAACGTTAGAACCTGGCTACGCATTATCCGTAGTTGGGGGCATCTGACAAATTTAAGGCATTGCCAGCGGCTTCGCAAACATAGATTGTAGGTTGAGAACTACGTTTGTAGGGTAAAGGTTTTGCGGGCGGGTAGGGTTTAGCTATCGTTTTGGGTTCGCACACTTTTAACGACACTTTAAGGGGG
>CAYWMW010000489.1:0-2568 GCA_964458975.1 uncultured Lewinella sp.
GGCGAAGCCTCATCAAAAAGAAAACTAACCTCCTTGAAGTGAGGTAACCGAAAGCGGCTCTTCAGGGTTCCGCTGAAAGCCCAGGGCTCTGATGGTAAGCCGAGGAAGTTGGTGTCAAAATCCCCGTTATCATTCTCATCGTGAAAAAGCCCAAGAGCGTATTCCTGACCAACAACCATGCCGGGGATTTCGATGTAACGATCTCCTTTCGTACTGATCTTTACGGGCACCAGCCGAGCCTTCTCCCGGTCAAGAAAGTCATCTTCCGAGGTGTAGACCCCGACCCAAATGGTGCCGCCCGCATACTTTATGTTTTCCACAGAAAACCGAAGTGTACCCACTACCGTATCCGGCGGCGTATCAGAAGCCGGTAAGCCTAGCACCGCTGACACCATCAACAATAGCAATACAATTCTTTTCATGCTTATATATACGAGTGAGCGGGGCTTATAGATGTACCGCAGGCCCCCAATTAATGTCTTCTGAAGACGTTTGGGCACACAAAAAAGCCCTCCACCAAAGGCAGAGGGCTTTCCAGTTCGATGAGTTTTGAAAGTAAAAGGACATCCTTCAGCCCTTCAGTCAGGTTTCAGCCTTTAGCATACAGCATCAAGTTTATAACCTGAATGCTTTATGCTAAAGGCTACAAACCCCAAGCCCCTTCTACTTAGCAATCGCAAACTTCAGCACCCTCTCGGGCTCATTGGGGTAAACCCCCTCGATGGTAATGGCGCCGCTTGCTTTATCGATGTATTTCTGGAAGGCAGACAGGGAAGAAACCGAACGGTTATTCACCTTAGTGACGATGAAGCCCTCTCCAATTTTAGTCTGGTCAGAGATGATTCCGCTGCGGATGTTGACTACCTCGACGCCGCCGTCCAGCTCTAACTGATCGGCGGTACTCTGGCTGATGTCCGCAAACTCGGCGCCGAGGTCCGCGACGACTTCCGGCTTGGGTTCCGGGCGGACAACGCCGGTATCACCGTTGGCGTTGCGCAGTCTTGCGCTGGCGGTTTTCATCTTTCCGTCTCGCTCAAACTCGATGGTTACTACGTCTCCCGGGCGATGGCGACCGAGTTGCTCCAGCAGTTCAGAGTTGCGGAGGGTGGTCACGCCGTCTACGCCGACAATCACGTCTCCGTCCAGCAGGCCAGCTTCCTCGGCGGCGCTGCCAGCGGTCACTTCAGATACGTAGACGCCGTTGTCGCGGTCGATACCTTTTTCCTTAGCGAAGGCCGTGTTGAGCTCCAGGATTCGGGCACCGAGGAGGCCGCGCTGAACGATGCCAAACTCGCGCAGATCCTGCACTACTTTCTTAACGATGGCCGAGGGTACGGCGAAGCTGTAGCCGGCAAAAACACCGGTTGGGCTGCTAATGGCCGTGTTGATGCCGACGAGGTCTCCGTTGATGTCCACCAAAGCGCCACCAGAATTGCCGGGGTTAACCACGGCATCGGTCTGGATGAAAGACTCGATGGCCAGTTCGCCACCGCTGCGGCGAACGATGTCGATGCTGCGCCCTTTGGCGGAAACGATGCCGGCCGTGACCGTGCTCGTCAGGCTGAAGGGGTTACCGACGGCAACTACCCATTCACCGATCTTCAGTTTATCGCTGTCGGCAAACTGAACGGTGGGTAGGTTTTCGGCATCAATCTTGATCAGGGCGATGTCCGTAGTCGGGTCTACGCCGATGATTTCGGCGGTGTAGGTTTTTTGGTCGTTCAAGACGACTTCCAGCGTTTCGGCACCTTCCACAACGTGGTTATTGGTCGCGATGTAACCATCCGGGCTGATGATGACGCCCGAGCCGGAGCCCTGCTGCAACGGGGCGGGGCCACCGCGCTGGCCACGGCCACCGCCTTCGGGAAGGCCGAAGAGATCGCGGAAGGCATCGGGGATTTGGTCGGGGTCAACGTCCTGCCCTCCACGGCCGCCGAAGCCGGAAGCCTGCTTTGATGCTTTGATGTGAACAACGGCGGGCAAGGCCTTTTCCGCCGCCGTGGCGAAGCCCGCGGATGGGGCGGGGTTGACGTTGACGGTGTTGCTCGGCTCGGCAAAGTTGGCGTAGTTACTTGCCTGCGGTGCCTGAACCTCAACGTATTTGGTTGCCTGGTTTAAGCCCAGGTATTGTGCGCCGCCCAGGGCGGCGAAACCGCCAACAACGGCGGCCAGAAGAATTAAGAGAACGTTTTTCATTTGATGATGCACTTTTAGATGGTTGTCAGGATAACGGGTTTACGCCTTATAAAACGTATGTAGTAGACCATTTGATTGGTCATTTGGTTGGTCATTTCAACCTTTGTTAACTTTTATTAACTATTGTACACCCGGTTACTTCAGGTGGTTTTCAACATCACGGTAATTTCTGGGAAAACACGCTTTGTGTCGGATCTGAAGTGACCGGGCGCGCCCCACATAAGATGGATGATGATTTGGCGCGGCCGCAGGTGCGAAGTAGGTTTTAAGGCGACGGATTTCTCAAATAACGAAACTCCAAGCGCTCATCACAGGTCATTGTCTTACTGAAGCAAAAAAGTTTACCTGGCGAGTTTAGTTGCAAGCAAATTC
>CAYWMW010000490.1:0-2559 GCA_964458975.1 uncultured Lewinella sp.
AACGCTCAAAGGCAGGCCTGACGCAGTCGGGCCTGACGTCGCACGTTTGTCCCCCCCCCCCACACACACACAATTTAGCCCTATAGGCGTTTAACCAACCCAGCCCGCCCACAGCAGTTTCCGCCCCCCTCCCCAGCCGCAGGTAGTACGGCAAAAGGGTTTGCGGGGGTGCAGACTTGCGTCGAGCCCCCCCGGTCCGAAAGACGGAGGCAGTACAGAAAGCCAACAAATCCCCCCGCCAACAAAATATCTACATAAACCCAAACCGTTCTCTTCGCAGAATACCTGAAGCCAAAGACCTGCTTTCTTCCCTCCACCTGCTTCACTTCCTGCTTACATGAACTCATTTTCCCGCCGGTCCGCCTCGTTGTTGGCCATGTTGTTCGCGCTGTCCTTTTCGTTGTCCGCCCAGCAGGGCCTGGGCTGGCTGACGGACCCGCACGCCGGTATCTCCGGGGCGTTTTTGCAGCCAGCAGCAACGTCCGCAACACCGTACAACTGGGATTTTACGCTCGGAGCTGTTGGCTTTGGCCTACGCAACAACTTCGTTTTCCTGGAGAATACTGCGGGAATTCCCTTTTTGCGGCAGGCGGCCTCGGCCCAGGAGAGCATCTTCAGCGAAACCGAGTTCTCCTTTACGCTGGACGACCAGCGGTACGCCTACGATTTCCCCACCGGAGACCGCCCTATCTACGCCAGCTTGAGTGCGGAGGTGACGGGGCCGTCGTTTTCGGTACAGATTGGAGAGTTCACGCGGGTAGGTGTCTTTACCCGAATCCGCAGTATGGCCAGCACCCGCGGCCTCGATGCAGACCTCAACTTCTACCCCTACGATGCTGCGCCGTTTGGTGCCGACATCCCCGTCAACGAAGCCTACGCCGCCGCAGCGGCCTGGGGGGAGGTTGGCCTGAACCTCTCCCGCGCCTTCGCCGTCGGCTACGACGGCGAGCTGCGCATCGGCATTAGCCCGAAGTATTTGATCGGCATCGAAGGAGCCTCCGCGAACAGCCGCTCGGTAGGTGCCATTCGCAAGCTGGATGGCGACAGCACCATCGTGAACAACCTGAACGGAGAGATCGCCTTCACCAACGCCTTCCGCCAGGCGGAAGCAGGAAACACCACCACGGGCACCGGCTTCGCGGTGGATCTCGGGGTGCAGTACGCCTGGGGCGAGACCTCCGAGGCTGGCCACCGTTACACCCTCGGGCTTTCCCTCCTGGATGTAGGCGGCATCTCCTTCAACCAGGGCGCTCAGGTACACCGCTTCACCAACACCGGAGACATCCTGCTCGATGCCGACGACTATGAGTTTGAGGACAACTTCACTGACCAGGCCATCCGCCAACTCAGCCAGGACGTATTCGACGGGGCCGAAACATCGCTCGTCAGAAACGAATTCATGATCGATCTCCCCGCTACCTTCAGTGCTCAGTTCAGCTTTAGGCCCGCCGAAGAGGTCCAACTCTCGGCCGTGTACCGGGGGGATATCCGGCTGCACCAGGAGCAACTCAGCCGGGGCAGCCAGTTCGTGGCTGCGGCTCACTTCAGCAAGTGGTGGTACGGGGCTGGCCTCACGGCTGGGGTGTTTGATTGGGACCAGATCAACGTTGGTCTTCAGCTTCGGCTCGGCCCGCTGTATTTCGGTACGGACGAGTTGGTTGGGACAGTCCTGCAACGGGCACAACTCAGCGGCGGCAGCTTTTATGCCGGGTTGCGGCTGCATGATTTTGGTGGTTCGAAGCGGAGACGGTCTCGGAAAGGTAAAGGGGTGAAATGTTATGAGTTTTAGCTACCTCCCCAACAACAAAAACATAGCAGGCCGCTTCTGCAGCTCCTCCCCCACGGCCTTATCCCAGTCCCGAACCCGGCCGGTGAAGACGAACTCTGTCTCCAGCGTAAGGTCGCAGGCGACGGAGAAGAGGGTGTCCGGATGGAGGCTTTCCAGGGCGACCTCCACGGTGGCCTGGTTGCGGTAGGGGGCTTCGATCCAGAGCTGGGTGGTGCGGCCCTTGCGGCTGGTGGCCTCCAGCCGCCGGAGGTCTTTGGCCAGCTGCGGCCGCTTCGGGCTCAGGTAGCCGTGGAAGGTAAACGACTGGCCGTTGAGGCCAGCGGCCATGATGCTCAGCAGGATCGCCGAGGGGCCGATCAGGGGGACAACCCGAATGCCGCGTTGATGGGCGAGCAAGACGAGTTTCGCGCCAGGGTCCGCAACTCCGGGGGCACCAGCATCGCTTAATAAACCTACATCGCACCCGCGCGCCGTCGCCCCAAGCATCTCCGGCAAATCACGGTCCTCGGTGCGCTTATTGAGGTCGTAATATTCGCATTCTTGCAGCGGCACGCCTACCTGCTTCAGGAAGCGCCGGGCCACTTTCCCCGTCTCCACCACAAAATGGCGGATGGGTAAAATCGCATCCAGCGTCGGTTGTGGAATGGTGTGCAGCGCGTTTTCCCCGAGTGGAGAGGGGATGAGATAGAGTTTTCCGGACATAAACCCAAAGGTAGTGTACGCTTCCCATTAGACGCAACCATGCTTTAGTAGAAAGATAACCTTATCTT
>CAYWMW010000491.1:0-2559 GCA_964458975.1 uncultured Lewinella sp.
TTAGGAGTTGTTCAGTGCCGGAGGTCCACTTTTTGAAGCATGTGGCCCTGTCTTCACGTAATTGTTGTGCATTTGTTGATACACCCTTTAATACTTCCGCTCCACCACATAATTAACGAGCGCCTCCAGGCTCTCCCGGCTCTCACTCTCCGGCATTTGCCGGAGGAGCGCGAAGGCCTCGTCCCGATAACGGAGCATGGCGGCTTCGGCGTAGGCGAGGCCTTCGCTCTCGTGGACGAACTTGATTACTTCCGCGACCTTCTCCGGCTTATCCGACTGTTTCTTGATGATGCGGATGATGCGGCGGCGCTCGCCCTTATCCGCCTGGTTGAGGGCGTGGATGAGGGGCAGGGTCATCTTCTTCTCCTTGATGTCGATGCCACGGGGTTTACCGACGTCTTCTGCGCCGAAGTCGAAGAGGTCGTCTTTGATCTGGAAGGCGATGCCGATCTTCTCGCCGAAGTCGTGCATCAGCTGGAGCGTGGCTTCGTCTTTGGTAGTGGAAGCAGCGCCCGCCATGCAGCTGGCGGCGATCAGGCTGGCCGTCTTCTGCCGAATGACGTCGAAGTAGATGGCCTCGTCGATGTCCAACCGGCGGGCCTTCTCGATCTGGAGCAGCTCGCCCTCGCTCAGGGCCTGGGCGGCGTTGGAGATGATCTCCAGGATCCGGTACTGCTTGTGCCGCAGCGCAATCAGCAGGCCCTTGGCGAAGAAGAAGTCTCCGACCAAGACCGCAATCTTATTCTTCCACAGCGCATTGATGCTGAAAAAGCCGCGCCGCTCGTAAGATTCATCGACCACATCGTCGTGGACAAGGCTGGCCGTATGGATCAGTTCGATCAGTGAGGCCGCTACGTAGCTGTTGTCGTTCATCTCTCCGCAAACCTTGGCCGATAGGAAGACGAACATAGGCCGCATCTGCTTGCCCTTACGCTTCACGATGTAGTACGTAATCCGGTCCATCAGCGCCACTTTAGAGCGCATGGTTTCCCGGAACCGCTTTTCAAAAGCGGCTAATTCGGCAGCGATCGGGCGCTTGATGTTGTCCAGGTTTTTACCCATAGGGTAGGGGAGCGGGGCTGATGGTTGGCAAAGGTAGCTTGCCGGGAATAAACTTTCAGTTATAAATGAAAATGCAATCGGTATTGTTTCGGAATTTGTCGTGTTTAGGTTAAGCGCAAGAAGCGTATTCGTTGTTTCCAAAACCGGACTGCGAGCCCTCACCCCGAATTCCCTTGGCGGCCGAGCCAATCTAGCGCAAGGCTCGGCCGACGAGCGAATTCTAGCGATTGACGCGAAGACCAAAACTTCAAACCTCCCCCTGCACCTGCGGCCGCGCCCAAATCAAAAATTAGTCCTGATCATTTTGCTCTTCCTCCATGATTTCCGGAGAAAGGATTTGCCCTTTTTCGGAGCGGGTCATCGGTAGTTTATCCGCATAGTTTTCCCGGATCCAGACGAGGAGGTGTTCCCGGGTGTTGCACCGCAGGGTGAAGGTGTTGCCCGCATTGTTGGAGGAAACGAGGATGCGCACTACGATCACCCGGTCGGTGGTATCGGTAACGGCTACGGAGCTAACGCGTTGGTCCCAAAGCTCCTGCGTGGGCAGGTAGCGTTCTACCTCAGCGCGGAGTTTGTCTACCGGGAAGGTGTAGTCGAGGTGGAGGAAAACGGACCCCATAAGTTCGGAGTTGTAGCGCGTCCAGTTCTGGAAATGGTGATCGATGAAATAGTTCAGGGGCACGATCAGGCGGCGCTGGTCCCAGAGTTTGAGGGTAACGTAGGTGAGGGTGATCTCTTCTACCGTTCCGTACTCCCCTTCCACGATCAGTACGTCGTCCAGCCGGATGGGCTGGGTGAATGCGATCTGGAACCCAGCCAGCAGGTTAGCGATCGACTTCTGCGCCGCCAGACCGATGATGATGCCGCCCACCCCAGCGGTGGAAAGGATGCCCGCGCCGAGGTTTCGCATCCCGTCGAACTGCAACAGGATGAAGGAAGCCACTACGATGAAAATGATGATGGAGGCGATGCGCTGGATGTACTGCAGTTGCGTCAATATTTTACGCTCCCGCAGGTTGTGCGCGTCGTCCATATTATACCGGTGGCGGATGGTGTCGGCCGTAACGAGGGTGAGCCGGGTGAGAAACAAACCTCCGAAAATGTACCCCAGCGTGCGGGGCAGGTAGAGCGCCTCGGGTAGGTAGAATGGTAGGTTGTCGGTATCAATACTGCCATGGATGCTCGTCCAGAACCAGAAGGTAAGCAGCATGGCCAGAAGCCAGAACACCGTAGTGCGCGTCCGTTTGGCGAAAGCTTCCAGGGTAAAGCTTTTGGTCTTGCGGGCGGAGGCTCTCAATGTGGGGTAAAGGATAACGACGACCACCGTTGCGATGAGCAGCGCAAAGCCAAAGGCAATCAGCATCTGGACGTAGACAGGGGTATTGTTGATGTATTCTAGTAGCGTGGTCATAAACGAATTAACGGGCTGCGGGATGGGGCTTAGGGGTTGCGGAACAATAAGTTATCCGTTTAAAAAATGGCGCTCGTGGCCCTGAT
>CAYWMW010000492.1:0-2556 GCA_964458975.1 uncultured Lewinella sp.
GGCCGCAGGTGCAAAGTAATGCTTTTTGAAGAGCAGGGGAAGTTGCACGGTCGCTCCGCCGGAAAGGGAAAGGTTTGGGCGGGGGGGATTGTTCGCTGGGGCGCGATCAGATAACGTAACGAGGAATTGTTTTTTAGTAGTCCCCTTATTTAGGACTGGCTCGTACGAGCTTTACTGCGTAAATATTTTATTAATGATCCAGTCTTCAGCACTTTCCTGCCCTTTCTCTAAATTCATGCTTACCAGCTTGCTTTTTGCAACACTCTTTATGCCGAACCTTGCCGGTCAGCGAGGTTACGAAATAACGCATGGGTACACTGGCGCGCGCGAAACACTGTACAATAACCAACTAAATAACGAGGCAAAAAGACTACAGGACACGATACTGAACAGAGTGGATGATACCCTGGCGGTCATTGGCCACGCGTATTACCCGCTGCTGGCGTATACCCGCCCACACGCTTATTTTGAGGAAACGTTTCAGATGGCGCGAGTTGCTGAGGTTGCTAACCGGAACTTCTATATCCTCATTGCAAAACACCTGCAAGAAAACGGCTCCCTGGCCTATAAACTTGAACTGAAACTTCCCGATGCCGCACCTTACAACACGCTAACGCCAATGGAGCGGAAAACCATTGAAGCGGATGTTCTCATTGCAATACTAAATAATGCTGGGCCTGAAGCACCGGTAGAAAACAATGCTGATGCGGAGATGGCTGGGCTGAAAAAACTGAGGTCATACGTTGAGCAGATTCACGGCGGAACGCTTCAATTGGAAAACGTTTGGCAAAAATCGGGCTTCGAACAAGTGGCCGCAGTGGCCCCAGGAGAAACCATCAGTCGGGGCTTGGCGGGGCAGTACTCCGGTGTAGTGGGTAGTAGCGGAGACGCCGTTTATGATTTTGCCGGGCTGGAAATGTCCGTAGGAAACCAAACAACTATACTGAGAGAGGATTTAGCGCACGGTGCTACTGAAGCTATTGGTCCGGATAGCGTATTCCAGTCCATCAATCGCGCTTACATTATAACGGATGACTTCAACACTACCGACGAGCTTATTGCTGCAGCAGCCGCTTTTGAGGGTAGTAGCCATAAAATAGTGGTCTGGTTTCACCACTCTGCAACTCTGGCGGGAGACTCTATGCGGGTTCAAGCCCGAAACAACCTAACCCTGGCGGAATCGGAGGCGATGGTGAATTATTATTTTGAAGAAATGTTGCGGCGTTGGTATCCGGATGAATACGATGTAGTACTGGCCCGGCGACATGAGCACGAGAGTATTGTGAAAACTGTCGTGGACCCAGAATGTGGCCTGGATTGGCAGTGGGGCAAGAAATGTTTGCTGGCTTATGCCGATGGCCGACCTGACATCGCTCAGTTCCCAGCAGGATTTGGGATCGGAATGCTCGATGGCTTATTGGGGACAATTCAGATGCTCTACGAATCAGCAGATGGAGTCTTTGATAGCGTGACGAACTTCTTCTCCCGGGCCTGGGCGTACGGAAAGGATTGCTGGGTACACTTTCAGAAAAACCAGTCAATATGGTCGGTCTTTGAGAAGGTAGGAGAAGATGCACGGGAGACCATTAAAGAGCAGTGGGACAGTGTTGTGGAAACTTATAAGGGGTTCCAGCAAATGATCCAAACCCTTGCGGACGTTGAGCTGAAGCCATTATTAAACAGAATGGTTAGCGACATAGAGACCTACTTCATTGATTTAATTACGGGACAGATTGGACCCGCTTATGATGTAGGGGTGATCGGCTTTGAAGTAGTACTGGCCGTCTTTACGGGAGGCGCAAGTGCCGCAGTCAAAACCGCTGGGAAAGCAGGCGCAAAATTCTTGCCTAAAATATTGAAATTTCTAAAGAAGCTTGATCAAGCAGGCTCGGGAGCCTTTAAAGATTTATTAGAAACGACCTTTAGTAAGGCTGGAAAAAGAGTAGGGGGGAAGATTGAAAACCCCAAGGCTCATCGTAAATCCCTTTTGTGCAGAATAGGTCTTGGAGGTTGCTTCATTGCAGGTACACCGGTTTTGTTAGCTGCCGGCTTGGTGCCTATCGATTCTGTTCAGTTGATGGACTATGCCGTTGCCCACCAAACAATCAACCAGCCAGCCGATCCAGAAGCTTACGATCCTTTTACCTCCGCACAGCAACGAGAGCGAGATCAGTACACTCTTGATTCTACAAATTGGTACGAGGTGACCTTCGAACCACTGAACAGCTCATCTTACTGTAGGCTGGCACTGCACCAGCGTTGGATGATGCAGAACGGAATATCAGAAGTAGGGCAAATACAAAACCTGAGCTTACCAGAACAGGGAATCACTGGCCCCAGCCGAATCACCTCGATAAAGCACATCCTCCCCCAGAAACGCCCGGTAGACAATGACGGAAACGACAGTTTTGGCCTTCAGCCCATAACTGGTATATTTGTCCACCAGTCCGATGACGTTTGGACCCTGGAATTTGACAACGGAGATACGCTGGGTATAACCTACAATCACCCGATCTACTCCCTTACCGCCAATGATTGGCGCCTTGCTGGAGAGCT
>CAYWMW010000493.1:0-2537 GCA_964458975.1 uncultured Lewinella sp.
TTTGAAGAAAACGCTCTGCGTTTTGCTGGTGAAAACCCGTAATGGGCTAAGATCGTCAGATTAGACAGCCTACTTTTAGACCAGTCTTCTGATTTAGCTTTGCTCAACTTTCACGTAAAGGCTTTCAGGAACAACATCAAACCCGTCAATTTCCAAAACAGCATGTTCAGCAATGATCGTCCGAGCACTCGTAAGCATCCTTCTTCGCCATTTTCCTTTTTGATGCAGTGCGTCGCCATCTGTATTGATCCACCTAAGCGATACATGCCAAAAGTTGCCCTTGATCGGAGTATGTTTAGGTTGACAGATTGCTTTCAATTCCGTTTCTTCCCCTTTATTGTACGTGGCTGCCTTACCAACGACTTCACCGATACGCAAGAAAATCTGTTTCAAGTTGGGCTTGTGGACATAATCAATGTCTCCTTCTGGCGGGTCAATGTCCGCATCAACGATAAAAGCGGAGCCGAACTTCTCCAAACCGGTCGCGGTAAACTGAAAAGCTTTATCAGACGGGAGAAAAACACCGATAAGATTAGTTGAAAAATCAGCAATGTGTCCTTTATCTATCGGAATATTATCTCCGGTAACAGTCGGGTCACCGTCATCATACTCGATCTCCCAGTCCGCAGGCATCCAACGCTGTAGGTAGTAACCAAGTAGTGGCGTAAAATCCTCGATGTAATGGTAGTTGGCCTTAGGCAGCAACCTGTCCGGGTAAGGTGGAGTCATGCATTAACAGCCTCAAAGAGTTTCGCCAGTGTGTTTTCAACACCTCCACCGTAAGCGGAGACTACTTCTTTATCTTTTGTCAAATTATACAGTAGTTCTATATCTTCATCATCACCAAAGTGAAGTTCTACGTAAGCTTTGAGGTTTCCATATCTGACCTGAAAAAACACCGAATCATCTTTAGTAACGGTCAACTTATGGTAGTCTAACGTCTGGAAACGTGGAAGCATGGTAGCCACCACTCGAACGTATTTTTCTACTTCTCCGCGCAATTCATCAGTTAAGCCTTGATAAGCCACTTTCCATTGTCCTATAAAAGAGACAATCAATTCAGCTGACTGGCGCTGGGCAGCGGCAATTCGCAAAGAATTGTCTTCACGGTCCCAATCTCGTAACCATTTATCATAGTCAGGGTTATTGAGTTGCGTGCGTGCACCTCCCGCCGTACTCGCCAGGACATTCCCAAAAGAAAAGGCTGGCTGCTCATAAGTACCGGTGGGCCTTTTTACTGTAGTCGTACTCATGTCAGGTGAATTTAGGTTGAAGCGAAGCGAGATAGTTCGCATCCATAATCTTAACGAAAAACTCCTTTTCTTTAAGGTGCAACTGCTGCACTACGCTGATGAATTCTGATAGTTTCGTTGATGAAGGAGAAAATTGATGGATCACATCAATATCAACAACGGCCTGCTTTATTGGTTGTCCGTCTTTATTTGGCACCAAAGTATCCGTGAGTATAACGGTAGCTACATCATCATCCGATTGGACCTCGAAACGATGAGACTGCTGTCGGATTGCCTTTTCGGCACCAGGAAACACCACAACGATGCCGGAGACTTCTGCGATTGTTTTCTCTTTATGGTCACTGATATACCTTAGCCCGATCTGAGAAACGCCCGTCAATAGCTTTAGACCTGTCAGCCGATTTATTACCGACTCAACAACAGGGAAGTAAACATCCCACCCCGGGTAATCACCAATAGTATTGAAATGAATCCGTCCGGCAGAAAAGGAGAACTTCACTTTCTCCTTAACAAAATCAAGTGACTCCGATCTTGGAAGTTGAATTTCTGGTTGCCCCGTTATCTGGATGCTTACCGGGTAGATGTTGTTAAGTAAATCTCCCTCATCCTTGAAAGCATCGAACAGCAGCCCCTTCATTATGCTAAAGTCAAAGTTCGACTCATACCGAAACTCCACGATGGTATCGCGTAAGTTATCAGTTTCAAGTTTCTTTAGTTCGGGCATCTTGGTTCGGTACGCTTGGCTACACAATAACGCTAATCCAGGTCGAATCTGTTCATTGTTCCTATGATTCTTTTGTAAAAAATTACACAAAGCTTAGGGGTTGCGGTAGTTCCGTCAGGCCACATTCATTTACCCGACCGCAAACCAAATTGTCGCTTTTTGTTCCCCCTTTGGGGGCTAGGGGTAGGCTGTGTAATTTGGCTAGAATTCCGTCCGGCCCATAAACCCCCTCCCCAACCCCTCCCCACGGGGGAGGGGCTTGTGAAAACGCTTCGCGTTTTTAGCCGAAGCGTGAACTAGTAATTGGTCAGATTACACACCTAGTGGGCCTAAAAAGCGACAATTTGGTTTGCGCCCCATTTACCCTTCTGCATTTTATCAACTGAAATCCATTGTATGGGGCTCCCTATTCTCCATCACCAAAAATTTCACCATAATACCCCCAAACAACCCCATACTCCAAAACCCGATCCCCCCGCAAAAAAGGCCCATAATAAACAACCCCCTCCCCACCATACAACTCTGACTTCTTAGCGTCAATAGTATGCACATAAGTCTCC
>CAYWMW010000494.1:0-2529 GCA_964458975.1 uncultured Lewinella sp.
TTGTGGTCTTGTGGTCTTGTGGTCTTGTGGTCTTGTGGTCTTGTGGTCTTGTGGTGCAAAATTATTATCTATCTGGTCTAATTCCAAATAAATAGCGACGGATAGTGGTTTCTTTTTAAGGGCTACCGAGGAGCTCTACAATGGGCCTTTACCGTCCCTTACCGGAGTAGAAGCCGGGGACGGGGGCTGGTTGTGCTTTCTTAGGTCGGCGGTCCTTCTTCTTGCCCCCAAATTGCCAACCGAAGGATATTCCCCCAAGTAATGCCCCTGCATCAGCGTGGAAGAGAAAAGGATCGGGCGGCTGAAGTACATCAGTTACCTATCCTTAACTTAAAACCTTTCTTTGCACCTGCGTACGTGCCCAAAAAATCCCGTTTCCGTTTAGATTCCTTACCGTAATTTGTGGCTTTATAGCCCCACTAAACACATAACTTTCAACGCCATGATCCAACCCTTTCACCTAGCCATCCCTGTTCAGGACCTCGCCGTTGCCCGCAACTTCTACGGCACCATCCTCGGCTGCCCCGAGGGCCGCACGGACGACGAATGGATCGATTTCAACCTCTTCGGCCACCAACTCGTGGCCCACATGGCACCCAAAAAAGAAGAAACCGACCACCGCAATGAGGTAGACGGTAAGCACGTCCCCGTTCCGCATTTCGGCGTTGTCCTGGAGTGGCAACAGTTCGAGACCTTCGCTGAACGCATCCGCAGCCACGGCATAAAGTTTGAGATCGAACCCTATGTTCGTTTCACGGGCCTGCCCGGCGAGCAAAACACCATGTTCTTCTACGACCCCTTCGGCAATGCGCTGGAATTCAAGGCCTTTAAGGACATTTCCCGGCTGTTCGCCAAGCAACTAAATGGATAAGGCCGCAAACCAAATTATCGCTTTTCTTCCCCCATCTGGGGGCTAGGGGTAGGGTGTGTAATTTGGCTAGAATTCCGTCCGGCCCATAAACCCCCTCCCCAACCCCTCCCCACGGGGGAGGGGCTTGTGAAAACGCTTCGCGTTTTTAGCCGAAGCGTGAACTAGTAATTGGTCAGATTACACACCTTAGGGCTAGGGAGCCTAAAAGCGACAATTTGGTTTGCGCCCACGGATAGTTACCCCAACTCAACGGTTTGCCAGTACTCCGCAAACCCACGTACACTAGCAATGTCCTCCTCCGCAAAAAGGAACGGCCCCACGTCTTTGGCCAGGTCATCAAAGCTGAACGGAGCAATCCGCTCGTTGACCAAGGCCCGCAAGCCATCGGCGTCCGTAACGCCGAAGCGCGCCTCCAGGTAGCCGTAGTCCGGCGTAGTTTTGGCGAGTATCCAGCGGAGGTCGAAATAATCCCTACCCTTCGGCCGCTTACGCCCCATGATGGCAGCGATCTTTTGGCTGGCCAGCAGGCTGAGCGGAACGGCGAGCACGTCGGTCTGAACACCGAATTTGTCGATAGGGATCAGGGCGCGCTCGTAGTCGTAGTTTTGTTTTTCGGTGTCTAGTTTGATCAGTACCCGCGCTTCTTTGTGCGGACTCAGGCCTACGTCGTACAATAAAGCGGGAAAACGGACCTTGCAGTGAAATGCTCCTTTGTAGGTAAAACTGATTTCCACCTTGAACCCAAGTCGTTCCAAACCTAGTTTAATTGCGGCAGCCGTTTCCTCAAATTCCTCCTTCGTCAAATCTACATTATCAAAGTCAAGGTCTTCGGAAAAGCGGTTTGTTCCGTAGCAAATACGCAAACAGGTTCCACCCAGGAAGGTATATTTATGAGCATACGTGCCTTCAAATATTAGCTTTAGGATTTCGTACTGTAAATATTCTCGCAGTAGGTCTTCTCCTCGTGACTGTAAGCCCACGGAAAAAGCCGTCTTGATGTTTTCAAAGGGTATCATAATTCAAACGTATCGATTAACAGGCTAATTCGGTCTTTAAGTACCGGTGATTTCATAACTTTAGCGTAGAAGGCCATCAGAGTTAAATCAAGCGTGACCAACATTTCCTCCGCATCAAACCGCATTCCCTCCAACCATTCCCTATCCGAAAAATTGGGTTCGAGGTAAGCCAAGTCTAGCAATGCTTTCTCCGGTGATGCAATACTATAGTAGCCACCGTGCCAGGGAACAGTTTTATAGCCCCAAAACAGTTCCGGTTTAATAGTCCGGTAGCTGAAACGCCCGACCGCATTTGTAAAACTATTCGTCTTTTGCGTGGTAACGGAGGTTAGCTCGTATACAGTCTCAGGAATAAAATTGTAGTATCGGAGCGCACTAATCAAAGAGACGTAAGAGGGCTGGTATAAATCCCGGGCAATTATAAATTGATCCAGGTTCCCCTTCAGCTCAAACTTCTTATTCAAATAAACCCCATTCCGCAGCTTCTCCACCTTCCCCTCATCCGCCCACCGCTTGAAGATGTTCGGGTCATAGTTATCCCCGTACCGCTTCCGCATGTCTACGGGCCGGATGAAGGTTTTCTCTTCGGGGAAGACGTATTTTCGCATTTCGTTTCCGTTTTTCAGTTAACAACTGAAAAAA
>CAYWMW010000495.1:0-2522 GCA_964458975.1 uncultured Lewinella sp.
ATGGGCTGGATACCGGGCTTCGGTTTGTGGCGGAAGCGGCTGATCGGGTGGGCGCAGACGCAGGTGCGAAGAAGGATTAAAGGGCTTTGCACGGAGGCGGCAGAGTTTGCTTCTCAGCCAAACCCAAACTCGACAGGCGAACTTTTTTGCCTACCTCCTGATCCCTATTTTTCGCCAAAGCAAGATAGGCTGCCCCAACAAACATCATAAGGGGCGCAAACCAAATTGTCGCTTTTTGTTCCCCCTTTGGGGGCTAGGGGGCCAAAAAAGCGACAATTTGGTTTGCTCCCCAGACTATTTGACTACCAGACTGTTTGACTATTTCCCTAACTTCACCCCACCCCAAAAAAGCCCCAAATGGCCGAAGTACTGGAAACTACCGTTGAAGAGCAAGCTGGCATCCAAAATGCTTACGAAGACATGCTCAAATGCCTGCACAAACCCGCCAGCGATGCTGACCGGGAGCAGATGGGCCGTGCCATGAAACTGGCCAACTACAGCCACCGCTACCAGCGTCGCAAATCCGGGGAGCCCTACATTTACCACCCCATCGCCGTAGCCCGCATCTGCGCCGAAGAAATCGGGCTCGGCCCCACCGCCATCTGCGCCGCCCTCCTGCACGACGTAGTAGAAGACACCCCCGTAACGCAAGACGACCTACAGGCAGAATTCGGCGACCGCATCGCCCAGATGGTAGGCGGTCTCACTAAGCTAGATAGTGCCTACAACAACGAAAGCCAGCAGGCGGCCAACTTCAAAAAAGTACTCAGCACCCTTATCGTCGATGTGCGCATCGTACTCATCAAGATGGCCGACCGCCTCCACAATATGCGGACGATCAAGAGCATGCCCGAGCACAAGCAGTTCAAGATCGCCGCCGAAACAAGCTACATCTACGCGCCGCTCGCCCACCGGCTCGGCCTTTATAACTTCCGCACGGAATTTCTGGATCTGTGCATGAAAGTCCTCCAAAGAGAAGAGTACAACGCCGTAGCCCAAAAACTACAGGAAACCAAGGCTTCCCGCGAAGACTACATCAAGCGCTTCATTGAACCTATTCTGACGGGCCTCGAAGAACTCGGCTATACCTACCGCATCTACGGCCGGCCAAAATCGATCTCCAGCATCTACAATAAGATCAAGAAAAAGCAGGTTCCCTTCGAGCAGATCTACGACCTCTTCGCCGTACGCATCGTGATGGATGTACCGAAAAATAAAGAGAAAATTGCCTGTTGGTCGGCCTACAGTGTTGTAACGGACAACTACCAGGCCGTACCCGAACGCCTGAAAGACTGGGTGACCACGCCAAAATCCAACGGTTACGAAAGCCTGCACTGCACCGTGGCTGGCCCGGATGCCCGCTTCGTAGAAGTTCAGATTCGTAGTGAGCGGATGAACGAAATCGCCGAGCGCGGCTTCGCCGCCCACTGGAAGTATAAAGGCGTCAGCGACCAGCCCGACATCTACGAGCAATGGTTTGACTCCGTCCGCGATATCCTCGACGACCCCAACTCGGATACCGTCCAGTTCCTCGGGGATTTTCGGGACAACGCCTTCTTCAACGAGGAGGTCTTCGTCTGGACGCCCGACGGCGACATGAAATCTTTACCCAAAGGCGCTACGGCACTCGACTTCGCCTTCAGCGTCCATACCGAAGTAGGCTACCACTGCCAAAGCGTACTGGTAGACGAGCGCATCGTTCCGCTGAGTTATAAGCTCAAAAGCGGAGACCGGCTACAGGTCATCACTAACAACGCCCAGAAACCAAACGAGGGGTGGCTCAAGTTGGTCACGACCGGAAAGGCGAAGTCAAAAATCCGCCAGGCCATGAAGGCGGAGCGCAAAGAAAAAGGCGAACTCGGCAAGGAAGCCTTATTTCGGAAGCTGAAAAATCTTCGCATTAAAAGTTCCCTCGCGGCCGTGGAGCAACTCGCCAAGGAGCACACCAACGGCAGCCACATCGATCTCTTCTTCAACATCGCCCAGGAAAGCATGACGGTGGCCCAGGCCCTCGCCCCTTTCATCGTCGAGAACGGCAAGCTGGTCGCCAAAGCCGTCGAGCTTCCCCCCGAACCTGCTTTTGAGCCCGGAGGCCGCAAACGCAACCCCGCCAATAAAGAAAAAGGGCACTCCCGCCTGCTCATCAACGGCCAGCCAGGAGACCAGTTCGAATACTCGATGGCTACCTGCTGCAACCCGGTACAGGGAGACCAGGTCTTCGCCTACCTGACGGCTAATGCTGGCCTGAAGATTCACCGCAGTAAATGCCCCAACGCCCAAAACCTGATGGCTAACTATGGCTACCGGATCATGAAGGCAGAATGGGTGAGTACTTCGGAAAGCTCTTTCGTCGTAGACCTCCGCATGACGGGTACCGACAGCGGCACCGGCGTCATTGAACGCATCACCCACGAAATCACCGAAATGGACCTCAGCATCCGCAGCTTCAACATAAGCGGAACCGACGGCTACTTCGAGGCCAACGTGAGCCTGCTCGTGAAAAATACCGACCAACTTTACCT